>JBAXJA010000058.1:0-11946 GCA_037138115.1 Thermoleophilia bacterium
TGGTGGCCGCTGCGGTGGTGGATGCCGAAGCGCTTGGCGCGGTTGATGCGCCCTCTGCACCGGCCTTCTCGGGTGCTGCAGAAGCGCTTGGCGCGGTTGATGCGCCCTCGGCACCGGCCTTCTCGGCCACGGCAGTCTCCGCCTTTGCGGCCACACTTGAAGCTGCGGGTGTTGACGATGCGGTGCTGGCGCTCGAACTGCCGCCGCAGGCAGCGACGCCCACGGTTACCGCACCAATGGCACCAATGGCACCAATAGAGCGGACAAGGCGCGAAGACATTGCCAATGAAGATCCTTTCAACGGGGTCAGGCGGGGAACAGGTAGAGGATCGCCACTTTTGCCTGACAGCCTCCTGATTGAAACCCCGCCCGGGTTCCGGTGTGACACTCCGCCACCGTCTTGCCGCTATGCGGCGGGAAGTCGTACCTCAAACCGCCCACCGGGCCCGGGTTCCACGCGCACGTCCCCGCCGGCGGTCCGGGCCAGACGGCGTGACAGCGCAAGCCCCAGGCCTGAGCCCTCGCCCGTTGCGCCGGTGCCGCGTACCCCCGGTTCAAATACCGCCTCGTGCTCGCCAACCGGTACGCCGGGGCCGTTGTCGCGCACGGTCACACGCACCTCGCCATGGGCGCGCGCCACGTGCACCACCACCTCGCCGGTCCCGTGCCGTACGCCGTTCTCCACAAGCGGGCTGAGAATGCGCGCCAGCACGGCGGGGCCCACGCCCACGGTGATGACGTCGTCGTCTCCCTGCACCACCACCGGCGGTCCGCCATCCTGCGGGCCGCCCGAGGCAGCCACTTCGCGCGCCACAGCCACGGCATCGGCCACCGATGACCTCCCGTTGGCCTCGGCGCGGGAACTCACGAGTAGGGCCTCAATCGCGCCGTCCATGCGCAGGGCGCTTTCGCGGATACCCTCGAGCGCCACCCGGTACTCGGCATCACCGCGCGGCTGGCGCAGCGCCAATTCCGTTTCACCGACGATCCGTGCGAGCGGCGTACGCAGTTCATGCGACACCTCGGCGGTCAACCGTCGCTCATGTCGCAGGCTTGCCTGTATGCGGTCAAGCATGTGATCGAGCGTCTGCGCCAGGGCCCCGATCTCATCGGCCGGATCACCGCGGTCAAACCGGCGTGCCGATCCCTCCTCAGTCCATGACGCGGCGGTATGCGTCATGTCATCAATCGGCCGAAGCGCCGATCGAAGCGCCCAGGCGGTGACCACCGCCACCAGCAGCACGATAAACGCGGCCAGTGCCACCGATGCGATGAGGGCATGGCGCTCAGTGCGTTCGTATGGGGTCAGCGGAATGGCAGCAACCACGGTGCCAATGCGGGTGCCATCCACTGTGATGGGTGCGGCGCCGAGCATGGCCGACTCCCCGGCCACCTCACGCGTTCCCCGCTGCGCTGAGAGCAGGTCGAGTGCCTCGCGGTCGAGGGCGGGCGTCACTCCCGTGGGCGACCGCGTGGCGCCGCCGTACGCAATCCATGTTTCGGCGCCACCTGCGGCCAGCAGGGGCAGGGTGGCTGAGATGGCGGAGCGCTCGGAAATGGCCAACGATGAGGCCTCGGCGCGCTCAGTGGCTGCGGTTCGCGCGTCGTCCAGAAGCGACTGCCGCAGCAATACGTTGAACGCCGCGACGGCACCGATGAGCACGATCAGGATGGTGCCGGTGACGATGAGCAGCAATCGTCCCCGCAGGGTGCGTGGACGGGGCACTCTCATCCGATGCGGTAGCCCACGCCCACGACCGTGGCGATCTCCGGCGCATCGGGCAATGACTTGATCTTGCGGCGCACCCGGGCGATGTACGCATCAACCGAGTTGTCGCTCACCATTGCCCCGGCTGGCCATCCGGAGCGCACGATGTCGCGCCGTCGCACGGCATCGCCCGGGTGGGCAAGGAGCACCCCCAGTACGCGGAACTCTGTGGGGGTGAGCGGTACCGACATATCGCCCTGACGCACGGCGTGCGCAGCGGGGTCGAGCACCAGGCCGGCCTCGCGTGTGACGCCATCGTGCCCTGCCCGGCGAAGTGCCACGCGCAGACGCGCGATCAGCTCTGCAAACGCGAACGGCTTGGTGAGGTAGTCGTCGCCACCGGCGTCGAACCCGGCCAGGCGGTCCACCACTGCGTCGCGGGCGGTGAGGAAGATGACGGGGGCAGTGACGCCGCGCGCCCGGAGCGCGTGGCACACATCCCTGCCATCGGCGTCGGGTAGCCCGATGTCCAGTACCACCGCGGCGACGCCGTCAGTTGCACCGGTCTTCAGTGCAGCGGCCCCACTTGCTGCAAGGCGGGGCACGATGCCCTCGTCTTCAAGCCCACGCGCCAGCAGGTCGCGCAGGGCGGGGTCATCCTCGACAATGAGCACGATCGGGCGGGGCATCGCCCGGAGTCTTATCGAATACGGAAGTACGTGGGGTACGACGACGCGTACGACATCCCAGTGGAGCGGTCGTTGATCTTGGCTGACACGGCCCAAAGCCCCGTGCGGTAGCGGTCAGGTTGCGTGGCGGTGTAGATCATGCATCTCGCTGTCGAAGTGCCCTTGGTGCCGAGGTTGAAGCGTCCGCCACCTTTGCGGATCATGTTGAACTCGGCATGGATACGGTGGCCCACCCCGCCGGTCTGGCACCACTGGGTGAAGAAGCGGATGGTGCGGCCTGCATCAACGGCGCGGATGGTGGTGACCTCGGGCAGGCTCATCCGTGGCGAACCGCCACGAAGCACCCAGTGGATCCACGGGTAGTACGAACCCACATGCGTGTAGGCGGTGGGCGCGGAGTTGTCGCAAGCGGTGGGTCCAAACGACACCAGCCCGATCAGTTCGTCGTTCTGCTCGAGCGGACCACCACTATCACCCGAGCAGGCCGTCGGTTCGAGGCTGCCGGGAAGCGTGGCGCAGATGGTGCCCCATGGGGCACCGAGTGAGCGGCACTCCTCTGGCGTCGACACGCTCACCTGGCCGGTGAGAAGGTTCAAGCTCCCGAGGGGTGAGGACGTGGCCCTGCCCCAACCAGCCACCCACGCGGTGGTGAAGTACCGGCCGGTGAGTCCCTGATGCGTGTCCGGGGCGATGGGGGCCACCGGGGCGGGCGTGATGAGATGAAGCAGGGCGATATCGTGCCCCCACTTTGTGGGCGAGTAGAGGGGGTAGACGTTGACGCGGTCCACCCCGATACGGTCGCCGCCCGTGACGGCGGCAAGCGATGTGACGCCCGCGGCCACCTGAATCTCATCAGGTGAGGCGCCGTCTGCGCAGTGCGCGGCGGTCACAACCCACTGCGGCTCGATCAGCACTCCACCACAGAACTGCGCCTGCGCAGGATCGGCCGCCGAACTGTCCAGAAGCGCCGTGGCATAGGGCCATCCAGAGGGGTCGGCGGGCTCTCCCCCCACCACGGCGGTCGCACGCGAGCTGAGCATGAGCAGCGCCGCAGCAATCAGCGCGATGGTCACGAGACGTGATGACCAGCGGTATCCGACGCGTGGAGTCATCATCCCTTTGACGATAGAGAAACCACCACCCACCGCTACCCACCGAATGGCGGGGGTATCGGACGCCCCTCCCACCCGGTCGGTGAGTGGGAGGGGCGGTTGCTCACGCGGCGGGCGCCCCTCTCACAGGCCATCGCGCCTGCCGCACCTCGAACCTAGCGCCGCAAAATCTGGTCAGGCGGGAGCGCGGTCGCGCAGGAACTGCACAAACCCGTCGCGCTCGCCATCGGTGATGGCCGCGGTGCCGTCACCGCCCTCGCGGAACTCCGACCGGACCTCGATGGGGTACTCCTGCTCGCCCTGCAGCAGGCCATCGAGGCTGCCGATCCAGGCGATGGTGGCGTCCTTCGCGAGAATCTGCTGAAGCGCCGGGATGGTGAACTTGAGCGTCTCCTCGCCGGCACCACCACCCGACACGATCCGCGCCCCGATGCTCGCGATGTTCTGGGCGCGGAAGGTCTCGTCCTCATTTGAGGCATCCACGTTCCATAGGGGAATCTCCACGGCGAGCGCGCTCACCATGGCATTGGCATCGCTGAACCAGGCGATCACGTCGACGCCGGCGGCGCGAGTGCCATCGATGGCCACCACACGAGCGCCCCAGGTGTTGGTGGTGGGGTCTGCCACGGCCGCCCGGCCGATGCCGGTACTCAGACCGCCGGGAACGGGTGCACTGCCCATGTCACAAATCTCCTCGAAGCGAATAGGTGTGGGCAGGTTACCGGCGCGGCCGTGCAGATATGTCGCCCTTTCGATACATACATTGCACCCTCTATGATGCATACGTCACTCGGGGCCGAATACCGTCGGCCACATGGCGTCGGAAGGAGCAACTCATGCCGGATCATCGCGTGAAGCGCATCACGTTCAACGCCGATGCCGACCTGCTGGAGCAGGCCAAGAAGGCGCTCGGCACCACGTCGGCAACGGATGCCATCAACCGCAGCCTGGCCGAGGTTGTACGAAGCGGTTCGTTGCAGAGTCTCGCGCGGGATGGGGTACCTGGCCTGACCCCCGAGATGCTGCGGGAGCTCCGCCGCCCCCGCACCTTCTGACACTTCTCCTCGACACCAGCGTGTGGGCCTGGGCCGAGCGACACGCCGATGTGCATGACCAGGTGGGGGATCTGGTCGAGGCGGGTCGGGTGGCGACCTGCGTGCCGGTGATGCTCGAGGTGCTGTACTCGGCGCGGTCACCCACGGACTACGACGTCCGCCGCCGGCAGTTCGGGCGGCTCTGGCAGTGCCCCATCAATCAGCCCGAGTGGGATCGGGCGCTTTCGGTATACGACGCCCTGGCTGCGCAGGGCGCCCTGCACCAGCGGCAGGTGAGCCATCCCGACTTGCTCATTGCAGCCGCAGCCGAGTCGGCTGGCATCCCCGTGCTGCATTACGACGAGGACTACGACCGCATCGAGGCCGTCACCGGCCAGCCGATGCAGTGGATCCGCCCGCGGGGGTCGCTGGAGTAAAACAATCACCGGCCCGCCCGCCTCCCCCAAGTAGGCGAGCGGGCCGGTGCGCCGGGATTAGCGGCGGCCCTGCGAGTGCGCACCGCCCGGGCCACCGGGGCCGGGGTGCACGCCATCGACGATGTTGGCGGCCATCTGCGCAAGCTGCGCATCGGTGATGGCTGGGGCGTTGGCTGGCGTGTTGGCCTTCAGCGCCGTGCTCACCGCCGACACGAGGTCGGCCTTGGCCACGCCCTTCTGCGAGGCGAGGGCTGCCGGGGTGGTGCCTGCCTCGTGCGCGGCCTTCAGCTGCGCGGTGGTGATGCCAAGCGTGCTGGCGATGGCCTCTCCCACCTTCGCGCGCACCTGGCGCATGCCGCCACGCGGCCCGTGGTCGCCCTGGCCGCGCACGTTCGTTACGTGCTGCGTCACCATCTCGGTGAGCTGCGCGTTGGACAACTCAGGCGCACCGGCCGGCTTGCTCGCCTTCAGCGCGCTCACAATGGTGCTCACCAGATCGGCCTGGCTCACGCCCTTTGTCGCCGCGAGCTGCGCCAGCGTCTGACCCGAGTCGCGGGCGGTGCGCAGGGCGGCGTCATCCACCCCGAGCAACTTCTCAACGGCGGACTTCACGACCGGGTTGCGCTCGTGGTGCCCACCACCGGCCTGCGACGGCTGTTGCTGCGCGGGAGTGGTGGAGGTTGTACTGGTCTGGTTGCTGTTGGCGGCGATGGCACTACCAATGCCGGCACCGGCGAACATTGCCCCGCCTGCAAGAAGTGCAGCGGTGATCTTGCGGCCTCGGAAGTTCATGGTGGGTCCCCCTGGTTGCTTGCGTCCTTACGCCAACAACTGTCGCCCTCGGCCCCAAGAGGCCCGTGAGATGCATCGAAGAGGTACCGAAGAACATCGTTCGGACTTTGTGATGAGCAGGCGTGCGCCCTGGCCAAGTGGATGAGATCAACAGCCCACGCGCCTTTTGTCACAGCGACTGACCCCACCCGGGGTCAGTCCCCGGGTGGGGTCAGTCGCTGTGACGGAGCGGTGCCATTGCGCGCGAGATGCTCGCGAGGGTGCTCTCGATGCGTTGCGAAACTGCGTAATTCCCGTGTTCTGCCGCACTCATGCGCGACTGGTGTTGCGGGTGCCTAGGGTTCGGCACAGGGCTCCGCCGGGGCCCACGGCACAGGAGGCACACATATGGCACGCGAAGACGCGACGTTCGTATTTGCAGGCGCGTACGAGACTGAGGCAGACGCCCAGCTCGATTACGAGGCCATCAAGGAGCTCCACGCCGCCGGCATCATTGGTGGCTACGACGCTGCGGTCATTCGCAAGGGTGACGACGGCAAGGTTCACGTGAAGAAGGACGAGACCTCCACGCGCAAGGGCGCATGGGGCGGCGCCATGGTGGGTGCCGTGGTGGGCATCCTGTTTCCGCCGTCCATTATCGCCGGTGCCGCCATTGGCGCACTCGCGGGTGGCGTTGGTGGTCACATCTTCAAGGGCATGTCACGCAGCGACATGAAGGACCTCGGCGAGCTGCTCGACGAGGGCCAGGCCGGCCTCGTTGTGGTGGGCGACTGGCAGCTGGAGGAGGCAATCGACAAGGCCTTCGCCCACGCCGAGCGTCACATCGAGCGCGAGATCAAGGGCATCCAGAAGGATGAGATCGAGGCCGAGTACGCCAAGGCCATGTCGGGCCAGTAGTCCGGCGTGGCGCACCGGCTGGGTTTCGGCGCAGTCCGTAACCCACCGGTGCGCCAGCGGTGCCTACGTTGGGCCGGGCGATGCCGAGCCCGATCCCGTACCGCGAGCAACGTGAAGGTGTTGGTCGGCGGCGGCGCTAATCTCGACGTCATGGTTCGCCCAGATGACCTCTACACCCAAGTGCGCCTCATCGACGACGTCGGCTTCGCCCGTGCGGGGTCCGTCGGCGTTCTGGTGGATTGCGACGATGTACGCGCCATCGTTGAGTTCGCCGAGCGTGATGCTGACGAGGCAATCCTCGTCACCGGGCCCGAGGATCTTGAACGAGCAGATGACGACACCACGGTGGCCGCCTCAGCCACGTGAACCTCAGGCGCTGAGTTCTTCGTTCAGCGCCTGAGCCGCCGCGTTCGTGCTGTCCTCGGCCAGCACCTTGCCAACATCCTTGCGCGCTCCGGCCTTTCGCCCCATCGCAGCAAGCGTGCGTGCCCGCTCGATCAATGCCAGATGGCGCACCTGTGCGCTTCTTGACGGCGCCCGAAGCGCCATCTTGAACGCCTCCACCGCGGCGTCGGGCACGCCGGTCTCGCGAAATGCCACCCCCCGGTAGGCGAGCAGCAGGGCAGTGGCATCGTCCCCGTTGGCCAGACCATCGGTGAGCGCGATCACCTGTTGCCACTCACCCTCAAGCACGTACAGCTCGGCAAGTGACACGGCCGTCGACCCGGTGGGCTCCATGCCCTCCACCAGGTGGATGGCATCGTCGATTCTCCCGGCCTCCTGCATCAGCTCGGCCAGCGACAGCCCCACAGCCTCACGGCAGATTGGCAGTGAGACACTCACACCCTCCGCCAGCCCCAGCTCCACACTGGTACTCAGGTACTGCTGCACGAACGCATCGGTGGCCGGGTCTCCGTCCGAATCCATCACCCACTGCAGCAGCGTGATTGCCTGGCCGGGATCGTCCTCCATCATCCACAGCCCTGCCAGCGTGTACCCGGCCAGCCGCGCATCGGGGTGCTCATCACCGGCCGTCCGCGCCATCGTGCGGTTCTGGCTGATTACCGCCTCGTACAGCGCCTTCTCCCCGGCTGACGCAAACATGCCGGGCTTCTTGCGCTTGAACTCCTCGGGCAGCGGTGGGGGAGCCGGGGGCGCAGCACGGGGTGCCTGCGTGCGCGCCGGCCCTCCCGGCGGCGCCCCGCCTTGCTGCCCTGCGCCCGCGGGCTCGGGGTGCGGCTTGATGCTGCGCATATAGGTGATGCCCGGGATTCCCGTGCGGCTGGCGAAGGTCTCGCGCCCGGATGAGTGAAGAGACACCCGCCCGTAGTTGCTGCCAAACGAGGCTCCGATGCCGGTCTTCGACAGGTTCAGCCGCACGCCCGGCATCACCCTGATCGACTTCCGTATGCGAAACCCCATTACCCCTCCTGGGCCAGCGGGTTTCTCCAGCGTATTTCAGTGAACCGGGCGAAGTCGCCGTCGGTGGACACCAGCTCCACCCCGTGTTCAATTGCCAGCGCCACCAGATGCGTGTCGAAGATCATGGGCCCTGCCACCGCGTAGCGCTCAATCAGACTGCCCATCACCTCGGCATGTCGATCGGTTTCCATGGGTATCCATGTGGACGGCGCATCAAGCCACTCCTCCACCTGCGCCCATGCGTCGGCTGATGACAGCGGTAGCGATGTCATGCGTGGATGCGACGCGATTCGCACGAAGCCCGTGAGCACCGGCCACGGCAGGCCCACCCGCGTCGGCCCGGTGAGGGCGTCTTCAAGCCACGTCGCGATGCGCGCATTGCGCGGGTCGCCGGTATTGCGGGCGTACAGCAAAATGTTGGTATCGACGATCATCAGGCGAGTTTCTTGCGCCAGTAGTCCTCTTCGATGATGTCGAGCGCCTCGCTGATGTTGTCGATGGGGATCTTGAACGGCCCCATGTCTGATGTCGTCTGCACAAACCGCTTTGGCGTGCCCTTTGGCGTCGGCTTGCTCGCGTCGCGCACGGCGTCGTTCACCACGTCGCTCAGGCCTACGCCGCGCTCCTTCTGCAGGCGCTCCAGGATCTTGGCGACGTCGGGGTCGAAGGTGACGGTGGTCCTCACGCGCCCCATCTTGTCGGTCTTCTTGTCAGCCATGTGCATCAGGATGCCACAAAAGGCGCATCAAGATGTGCCACCCACCCTCCTTGGCGTGGCTCGGTTCCCTCTCTACGATCGCCCAATGACCCTCCGCCGAATTCTCACTCCCCTTGTTGCCACTGCCGCCGCACTTGCCGCAGTCGTAACCCCCGCCCTCGCCGCTCCTGCCCGCACCTGCATCCCCGGCGATCACGCTGACTGCCGCGGCGTCGACCTGCGCTACCGCGACCTCCACGGTGCCTCGCTGCGCGGTATCGATCTGCGCGACGCCCGCCTGCACTTCGCCAACCTGCGAAAGGCCGACCTCCGTGGGGCCCGCCTCGACGGCGCGGTGCTGCACCACGCCGATCTGCGCGGTGCGCGTCTGGACGGCGCCAACTTCACCGACGCGCGCCTTCGCTACGCCAATCTGCGGGGCGCGCGCACCGGGTCGGTGCGGGTCAAGCGCAGCCACAAGGAGACGGGCGCGGTGGCCGGGTGCACATGGGCAACCTTCTCGGTGCAGGTGGACAGCTTCGTGGGTGCCGATCTGCAGGGCGTTGACTTCTCGAACACCTTCTTCGAGAGCACCAACTTCGCCGGCGCAAACCTGAGCGGTGCCAACTTCACCAACGCGATGATGCAGTATTCGAACTTCGCGGGTGCCAACCTCACGAACGTGAACGTGGGGTCGGCTTGGATGGAGTGCGCGTTCATGAACGGGGCGACCATGACGGGCATCGTGGGCGGCATGCAGCCGGGGCTTCCGCAGGACCTGCCCGCGGGCTGGGGCGTGGTGAACAACATCCTGGTGGGTCCTGGAGCCAACCTCGGAGGCGCTGGGCTCGGCTATGTGGGGCTGCAGGGGCTCAACCTGCACGGTGCCAATCTCAGCGGCACGAAGCTCACCGGCTCCATTCTCACGGGCATGGATCTATCCGGAATCGACTTCAGCCACACCTACCTCGACGGCGCCCAGATGGCCAACGTCAATCTGTCGGGCGCCAGACTCAGCATGGTGAGCATGGTGGGCACCAACCTCACTGGTGCCAATGTGCGCAACGCATCGCTGTTGAATATCAACCTGAGCGCGGCGAACGTCACCAACGCGGACTTCACCGGGTCGTTCCCGGAATACGCGTGGGCGTACCAGACGGTGTATTCCAACACGACGTGCCCGAATGGTTCGATCGCGAATGACGCTGACACGGCGTGCTTCGCGGGGAATCCCGCACAGACCACGCCGTGTCGTAGGTTGTGCATCATGGAGCTGCCGACGCAGAACGCGGTGCGCACCGACCGCCGCCAACCCACCCGGTAGGCACCGCGCCCTCGGGCGTGTCACCTCGCGCATGTGGGCCCAGCGCACCGGGTAGCGTCACCCCACGGTCAGTGTCCCACCACGGGGAGAGTTGACATGGCGCATGAAGGCCCCACCTGCGTGTACGCGGCGTCGTACGACGACAAGGCATCTGCCGACCTCGACCTGGTTGCGGTGAAGCAACTGCACGCCACCGGGGCGATAAGCGGGTTCGACGCCGCCATCATGCAGCGCGACAGCACGGGCCACGTGCACATGCACAAGGATGAGACCAGCACCCGATTGGGTGCCTGGGGCGGTCTGGTGGCTGGCGCCGTGGTGGGCCTGCTGTTTCCCCCCGCCATCCTTGCCACTGCCGCCATCGGCGCAGCGCTCGGTGGCTTGGGAGCCCACATCTGGCGCGGCCTCTCGCGCGAGGACATCCGGCAACTGGGCGCGGTGGTTGACGACGGCGCCTACGGGCTCATCGTGCTGGCCGACGGCCGCCTTGCCGACGTCGCGCCGCAGGCGTTCTCGCACGCGAATTCGTATGAGCAGCGCGAGGTCACGGGTATCGACCACAACGTGGTGGGCGAGCACGTGTCGACGATCGTCGGTCTCTCCGGGGGCGACTGACCCAGCGCACGCTGAACTGGGCGCGGGGGCGCATACCATTCCCCCCATGATCAATCCCCGCACTCACCTCACCCTCGCAGCACTCATCGGGCTTGGCTCACTCGCCGCTGTGGCGTCGGCTGCGCCCGCCCATGGCCGTACCTGCCACGGCCTGCCGGTGACCATCGCCGCATCCACGGGCGAGGTGCACGGAACTTCTCATGCCGACGTCATCGCCCTCCGGGGTGCGTCGCACGTGCGGGCCGGCGCGGGCAACGACATCATCTGCGGATCACAGAGGGCCGACGTGATTGACGCCGGGCCAGGTGCCGACGTGGTGGTGGGCGGCGGTGGTTCCGACCATTTGAACGGCGGCTCCGGCCGTGACCGCTTGTTTGGCGATCGCGGCGCCGACCGCCTGGTGGGGGGCTCGGGGGCCGACTACCTGATGGGAGGCGCCGGGCGTGATGTGGTGGTGCGCCAAACTGCGACACACAGCGGTCGGCACCACATGGAATTGGGCCGCCCAGTGCCCGCCACGGCAGACACGGTGGTGGCTGGCACCTCGGCGGTGTCGCTGGTGGTCGACTCGAACACGCTCCAGACCATGTACATGGCCAACTATGAGTTCGGCATGGCCTGGGTGCCGGGCATGGGCGCCCCGCCCATCGTGTGGAACACCTTTCAGCCACTGTTCGCCAACATGGCCGCACTCACCGGCCAGCTGGCTGCATATGTGGCGCCGGGTGCCGGCCAGGTGATCCCCGACACCATCGTGCAGCCGGCATCAATCGTAAACGTGGCCCCCGGTACGGCGTGGAATGCCAACGTCAATGCGGCCCCCATGTTGTGGCCAGCGGGTGGGGGAGCTGCCTCGTTCGTGACGATCAACAACCAGAGCGCTGAGCCCACGGTGGCGGGTCTGGCACGGCAGTCGATGGTGAATGGCAGTGGCCAGATGAGCCCCATCACCGCCACCACACTGTGGGGCAACATGGTGGCGCAGTTGTCCATGCCCACCCAGGTCACCATATTCGCCACCGATGGGAGAGTGGGCCCGGGGCAGGTCATGATCGACCTGCCGACACCGAACGCCGTGGCACGTGCTGCGGCTGGCACAGACACTGCCCAGATGTCGTTCAACATCAACACCGGGTTCAGCCAGGACTCCTAGCCGCTCGGTGGTGCTGCGTGGCGCAGGCGGCTGGCGTCGGCGAACCCCGCAACACCCCCGCCTCCA
>JBAXJA010000059.1:0-11812 GCA_037138115.1 Thermoleophilia bacterium
CCTCGGGGGTCGATCCGGCGCGGGCCTCGGCCTCGGCCTCGGCGATGGCGCGGGGAATCATCTCGGCCACAGCGGCTGACAGGTCGGATGCCTGCTGCGCCAGCTCCTCCACTCCTGCACGCGGGGTGTTGGCTGCCTCGCGAATTCGCACTGCCAAGTTCTCGAGACGTGCGGTCGCCTGCGCCAGTTCCTCCCGGGCGCTCATGCGGCGGCTTCACCACCTTCGCGGGTGATCCGGCCAAGGATGCCATTCACAAATCCCGGGGCCTCCGCGGCGCACCACTTCTTCGCCATCTCCACGGCCTCGTCAATGGCAACGGGGGCCGGCACCTCTCCCGTGCGGATCTCGTACACCGCAACCCGCAGGATCGCCCGCTCGAGGGGCGCGATGCGATCGGCCGTCCAGCCCTTGGCGGCCGCCGTGATGCGTTCGTCAATCGCCGGGATATCGGCATCCACCCCAGCAACCAGCGCCTCGGTGAACGGGTCAGCCGCGTAATCGCCCGCCCGTGCGCCGTTGGCCTTCAGCTCATCAAGCGACAGCCCGGTGACATCGCGCTGGTACAGCAGTACCACCGCCTGCCTGCGCGCCTCGCGCCGTGAGACCGGGCCGGTCATGACGCGCCGCCGCCCAGGGATGGAAGGAATTCTGCCCGGTCCACGAGGAACCCCGTGGTGTACGAGCCGGTTGCGAAGAGTTCGTCGCGCGCGATCTCACGCAGCAGCGGCAACGTGGTGGGCAGCCCGGTGACAACGCTCTCGTCGAGGGCACGGCGCATGCGGGCCACCGCTCGCGGACGATCGGGAGCCCACACGCACAGCTTGGCGAGCAGCGAGTCGTAGTACGGGGGCACGTATCCCTTCGACCGGCAGTAGGTGTCCACACGAACACCCGGGCCCGCCGCCAGCCGGAACTCATCCAACCGACCGGCGGCCGGTCGGAAATCAAAGGCAGGGTCCTCGGCGTTGATACGGCACTCAATGGAGTGCCCGTTCGCCTCAATGCGCCCGGTGCGGCTCAGCACCTGGCCGTCGGCAACCCGCAACTGCTCGGCCACGATGTCCAGACCACTCACCATCTCGGTGACCGGATGCTCCACCTGCAGCCTCGCGTTCAGCTCCAGGAAGTAGAACTCCCCGTGCTTGTCCACGAGGAACTCAAGCGTGCCAGCCGACTTGTAGTCCCAGGCCCGGCACGCCTCCTCGGCGGCCGCGTGCATGCGCTCGCGGGTGGCATCCGGCAGGTTCGGCGCCGGTCCCTCCTCCACCACCTTCTGGTGGCGGCGCTGAATGGAGCACTCGCGGTCGCCGCAGATGAGCACGCCGCCCAGGCCGTCAGCCAGCACCTGCACCTCCACGTGGCGTGCGCCCTCAAGCAGCTTCTCCACGTACAGCGAGCCGTCGCTGAATGCAGCCAGAGCCTCCTGTGAGGCATTCTCAAACGCGCGCTCCAGCTCATCTGCGCTGTCCACGCGACGCATGCCCCGGCCCCCACCGCCGGCGGATGCCTTCAGCAGAATCGGGAACCCGGCTGCGTCGGCAGCCACCCGCGCCGCCGCCACGTCGCGGACGCCACCGTCAGACCCGCCCAGCACCGGCAACCCGGCCTGGGTGGCGGCCTCCTTCGCCCGGATCTTGTCGCCCATGCGCGCCATCACCTCGGGGGCGGGCCCCACGAAGCGGATGCCGTTGTTGGCGCATTCGGTGGCGAAGTCGGGATTCTCAGAGAGAAACCCATAGCCGGGGTGCACGGCGTCGCATCCGGTGACCTCAGCGGCCCCGATGACGTTTCGCACGTCGAGGTACGAGTCGCGTGCTGCGGGCGGGCCGATGCACACGGCCTCGTCGGCCATCTCAACGGCGAGCGCGTTGGCATCGGCCGTGGAGTACACGGCCACGGTGGGGATACCGAGTTCCCGTGCGGTCCTGATGACCCGCACGGCGATTTCCCCGCGATTGGCGACGAGCAGCTTCATGGCGTGAGGATGAAGAGGGCCTGCCCGAACTCCACGGGCTCGCCGTTCTGCACCTTGATCTCGCGCACGGTGCCCGCCCGGTCGGCGGTGATCTCATTGAAGATCTTCATGGCCTCGATGATGCACAGGGTCTGCCCCTGCACCACCCGGTCGCCAACCGCGACAAAGGGTCCGGAGTCCGGATTCGGTGCTGAGTAGAACGTGCCCACCATCGGGCTCTCCACCCGGTGTCCATCATCCGCCTGCACTACCGGGCCCGATGCAGCCGAACCGGCAGGCGCGGCTGGGCGCACGGTCACGCGCGCGCCGCCGATCTCCACGCTCACTTCCGACTGCCCCGCACCCTCCACAACCTCGATCAGCGTCTCCAGCAGGCCGCGGTCGATGCCCGGACCGGCCTCACCCGACTCCTCCGCTGCCAGCGAGCGGCGGCGATCAAGCAGCCGGCGGCCGGAGTCGGGGAACTGTGCGAGGACGATGGCGTCCTCTTCCGACACATCTGACGGCGCTGCCGCGAGAACGGCATCGAGGTCGGGGGTGGGAATGGACTCCGCGGCCCCTCGGGCCACGGCCATGGCGGCATCTGCGACGGGGCCGCGCAGGCGACCGCGGCCGCCCATCGCCACAACCGCAAGCGCTGGCGTGGTTTCGCGCCAGCGCACGCCATCAAGCACGTGCTGCGCAGCCTGCGACACGATGTCCTCGCCGATGGGCGGCGCGAGCGTGACGCCACCCAGATCGCGCGACACCGCCGCGCACTCGTCGGCGGCCTCATGCAGACGCCCGGCGAGACCCTGGCGCGCAAGACGCGCGGTGAGCCCGGCGGCAAGGTCCGGCGGCAGGCTCACCTGCGGCCCCCCGGCCAGCTCAGCGGCACGACGCACCCGCTCCGGCGGCACAAGCGGCCAGATGACCCGGCCGGCTTCCTCCAGCGACTCGCGCCTGGCATCGAGCTCGCGGTCACCACCGTGCAGCGCGGCCTCCAGCGCCTCTGCCGACGGCCGACCGGCCACGAGCGCCACGGCGCCCACGGCGGCATGGATGGCATCGGCGCCAGCCACCGCGGCCGCAAGCGCGGACATCGAAGCGAGGCCACCGGGTGCACGCACCGAGACCTCAACGGGAATTGGTGACACGGCCACGATTTCGGCCACAAGTGCGCCGAGCCGCATCGGCGTGAGGTTGCAGCCCACATCCGATACGCAAAGCGCAACAGCGCCCGGCAGCGACGTGAGGGCGATGGCCTCCTCCACCCAGCGCGGGTCAGATGCCTCGGGCCACGGGCCAAGCAGGAGCGTGGGCACAAATGCCACGCCGGCCTCGCCGGCCCCCTCGGCGATCGCGCGCAGCGATTCGGGGTCGTTCAGTGCGTCGAATGCCCGCACCCGGCTGACGCCGCTCACCGCAGCCGACTGCACCAGACGCCGGGCCACACCTGGGCCCACGGCGACATCGCCAAGAAGGGTATGACTCGCCAGCACCAGGCCAACTGGCGTACTGCCCGCAAAGCGGGCAACCACGCGCAGGCGGTCGAGGGGGCTCTCGGTACGGCCATCCATGCAGGCCCGGGCCGCAGATGGGTCCATGGCCTCCAGCACCCGCGCGCCCTCCGGCGCCAGGGCGGCGGCGGCCGACCCCAGTTCGTCCGGCGCAATGCGAGAGCCCCACGGCGGGGTTCCCAGATCCGACAGGGTGACATCGACCAGGCCGATGCCCTTGAGGGCGTCAGTGCTCATGCGCGGCTCACGTACTCCCGGCTGCGGGTGTCCACTTTGATGCGGTCACCCTCGTTGACGAACAGCGGAACATTCACGGTGGCGCCGGTCTCCAACAGCGCGGGCTTGGTGACGTTCGAGACGGTGTCGCCCTTCACGCCCGGGTCGGTCTGGGCGACCAGGAGTTCCACCGTTGCCGGGGGCTCGGCGCTGTAGGGCGATTCGCGGATAAACAGCACCTGCACCTCGGTACTCGGGGGAATGAGATCAAACGACCCGATGTCGGTCTTCTGCACCGTCACCTGCTCGTAGGTCTCGTGATCCATAAACACCACACCGTCGCCATCCTCGTAGAGCATCTGCATGGTCTTGGTCTCGGTGAGCACGCGCTCGAGCTTCTCGCCGGCGCGGAAGGTGCGGTCCATCGTTCCGCCGCTTAGCTTCTTCAGCTTGGTGCGCACGAACGCGCCGCCCTTGCCGGGCTTCACGTGCTGGAACGAAATGACCGACACCAGATCGCCGTCCACGTCGAGGACCCAGCCGTTTTTCAGATCGTTGCTGCTGATGGCACCCACGCCCTGCTCCCTATGCGCTCGTGTTGATCAGATCGGTGGTGATGCCCGTAAGCACCTCGCAGCCGTCATCGGTGATGACGACCTGGTCCTCAATTCGCACTCCGCCGATCCCGTCCAGGTAGATGCCCGGCTCGATGGTCACCACCATGCCGGTTTGGAGCACCTCCCCGCCCTCTTGTCGCAGCCATGGCCGCTCGTGGATGTCCAGCCCCACCCCATGCCCGAGCCCATGCCCGAACCGTTCCCCGAGGCCGGCACCCGAGATGATGCCGCGTGCCACGGCGTCGAGGTCCCCCGTATGCACACCGGGGCGGCATGCGGCGAGGGCGGCGCGCTGCGCATCGAGGCACACGCGGTAGGCCTCATCAAGCTCGGGGGGCAGTGGCCCGGTGGCGAACGTGCGTGTGCAGTCCGACGCATAGCCGTCCACGCGCGCGCCCATGTCAACCACAACCAGCGAATTCGCCTGTACAGGCACCGGGCGCGGCACCGCGTGGGGCAGCGCACCATGCGCGCCACTCGCCACGATGATGTCGAAACTCGCCCCCTCGGCACCGGCCTCACGCATCAGGCCCTCCAGATCCCAGGCCACCTGCGCCTCGGTACGCCCAGCAAATCCATCATCGATCAATGCGCCATAGGCGACATCGGCGATGCCGGCGGCAGTCCGAATGGCCGAAATCTCGTCGGGCTCCTTGATCACACGCAGCCCCTCAACCACACCAGCAGTGGGCACTAACTCCACCGATGAAAGCCGGGCCGCAAACCTGCCCTGGCGCGCCACGCTCACCTGCTCGGCCTCAAACCCCACCCTCCCGGAGCCGACCACGTCGGCGAGGCGGTCCATGAGGTCGCGCCCTGCCTGCACCACCTCGACTCCCCGGGTGCGCTCACGGGCGTCGGCCATGTACCGCGAGTCGGTCAGCAGCACACGACGACCCCGGGCGATCACCAGCACGCCGTTGCTGCCGACGTAGCCGCACAGATACCGCACGTTGATGAGATCCGTGACGATCAGCGCGTCGAGTCCCTCCGCCGCGATCACGTCGTCAATCTGCTGCTGGCGCGACTCGATGCTCACTCGCTGAGTTCGGCCTTCAGAATGTCCAGCGCCTCGAGGTAGCCGTCGGGGCCCTTCCCCTTGACCGTGGCGAGGGCGATGTCGCGCACCACCGAGACCTTGCGGAAGTCCTCGCGGGCGTCCACGTCGGACAGGTGCACCTCAACGAATGGCGCACCCACCGATTCGAGCGCGTCGCGCACTGAGTACTGGTAGTGCGTCCATGCCCCCGGGTTGATGATGATGCCGTCGACCGCGCCGGCGAGCCCGTGAAGGTGCTCCAGCATTGCGCCTTCGAAGTTGGTCTGAAAGGTGCCCACCACCATGCCCCGCTCCGCACCCCATGCCCGCACCTGTGACTCGAGGGCGGGCAGTGTCAGCGTGCCGTAGTGCTGTGACGGGCGACGACCGAGCATGTTCAGATTCGGCCCGTGAACAAGTGCGATGTGGCTCATGCGGTCAACTCCTCCACGGCGGCGCGTACGACGCCCGGATCGGGGTCCTGGTGGGTCAGCACATCTCCGGGGGCACGCAGCAGCACCATATTCAGCGCACGGCCGTCGGCCTTCTTGTCCCGCCCCATGATGTCCATGACCTCATCGATGGACACGGACCCGTCGAGCACCGTCGGCAATCCATGGCGCGCCAGGGTGGTCAACGTGCGATCACGCCACACCGGGTCGAGCCCCAGCGTGTGCTCGCTGATGCGCAGCGCCGCCAGCAGCCCAAGCGAGATGGCCTCGCCATGGTGGTACAGGTCGTACCCGGCTGCGGCTTCGATGCCATGGCCCACCGTGTGGCCCAGATTGAGGGTGGCGCGACGGCCCAGATCCATCTCGTCTTCTTCCACCACTGCCAGCTTAACGGCGGCACAGCGACGGATCAGGTCGGCGAGGCCGTCGGCGGGGCCCGGAAGCTCAGGCCACTCCGCCACAATCTCCATGAGATCGCCACCCGTAAGGAGCCCGTACTTCACCACCTCGGCAAATCCACACGAGAGCTCCCGGGCAGACAGCGTGGACAGCACCGATGGGTCCATCACCACGGCCACAGGCTGGTAGATCGCCCCCACGTAATTCTTGCCCTCGGGCAGATCAACGCCGGTCTTCCCGCCGAGCGACGAGTCCACCATCGCCAGTAGCGTCGTGGGCACCTGCACCAGGCGCACCCCCCGCTGGTACGACGCCGCCAGAAACCCCGCGAGGTCACCCACCACCCCACCGCCCACGGCGATCACCGCGTCACGTCGGCGGATTCCGGCGCGAGCGGCCACACGGGAGAGCCGCTCGATCTCGGCCAGGCTCTTCGAGGCCTCGCCCGCAGGAACGCGCTCAACGGTCACCCGCAGTCCTGCGGCCGCGCACGACGCCGCAATGCGATCGGCGGCGCCCACGATTCCGTCGTCCACCACCACCAGCACGCCATCGCCCTCGCCTAGGCCGACAAGCAGGCCACCGACTGCGTCCAGCACTCCATCGCCCAGATACACGGGCACGGTGCGGTCACCAATCGATGCCACCAGGGACGGGGCCGCCATGTCGGTGATCATCCGGCCACCTCGTCGTCAGGTCCGCCGTCATCCAGGATCCACTCCGACAGAATCACCGCGGTCTCCTGCGGCGGTGCCCCGCCATCAAGAATCACGTCGGCGGCTTCCCGGTACACATGCTCGCGCTCACCGGCGCGACGCACAAAGCGATCGTGGTCGAGGGCGAGCGGTCGACCCGGCTCGCCACCCACACGGGTCCAGGCCTCCTCGGCATCCACCTTCAGCCACGCCACACATGCCTCACGGCCCAGCAACTGGCGGGTGCGGGGGCTCCCCAGCGCGCCTCCGCCCAGCGCGAGAACGCCCGGCTCACCGCGCAGGTGATCGCGGATCAAGTCCTCCTCGGTGCGGCGAAACCACAACTCGCCGCGCTGGGCGAAGATCTCGGGAATCGACTGCCCCGCGTGCGCCTGCACGAGATCGTCGGCGTCAAGGAAGTCCACGCCGAGGATCTCGGCGGTAATGCGTCCCACCGTGGTCTTGCCGGCTCCCATGTAGCCAGCGATCGCGATCCAGCGCGGAATGGCCACTACTGGGCGAGAACCCCGCGGTAGCGCTCCACCGCGGCATCGAGGCTCGCCACCGAATCGCCACCGAACTTCTCCACCAGGGCCTGTGCGAGCACGAACGCGATGACGGCCTCGGCAATGACGGCCGCCGCGGGCACGGCGCAGATGTCGGATCGCTCCTTGAACGCCGCCGTGGCTTCCTTGCTCTGCACATCAACCGACGCCAACGGCCTGCTGAGCGTGGCAATGGGCTTCATGGCCGCCCGCACCACGAGCGGTGCACCGTGGGTCATGCCGCCCTCAAGCCCGCCGGAGCGATTGGTGTGGCGGTGGTAGCCCTTCTCCTGCGTCCAGAAGATCTCATCGTGGGCGGCGCTTCCCCGGATTCGCCCCAGTTCAAACCCGGCGCCGATCTCAACACCCTTGATCGCCTGAATGCCCAGCACAGCCTGGCCGATGCGGCCGTCCAGGCGGGCATCGCCACTCACGTGCGACCCGAGCCCGGGGATGGGATCAAACACCCACACCTCAAAGATGCCGCCCAGGGTGTCGCTGTCCTGCCCCGCGGCCTTGATGGCCGCGCGCATGCGCACAGATGCCTCGGCGTCAAGTGCCCGCACAGGGCTTTCGTCAACGCCATCAAAGTCGGCGAGGGACAGGTCGTCACGCACCGGGGCGGCTTCGGGCCCCACCTGCACAACGTGGCTGCGCACCTCCATGCCATACCGGCGGATGAGGGCCTTGGCCACGCCCCCCGCGGCCACGCGCGCCGCCGTCTCGCGGGCGCTCGCGCGCTCGAGGATGTTGCGCAGGTCGTCGGTCTCGTACTTCTGCATTCCCGCCAGATCGGCGTGGCCCGGGCGCGGAAGCGTGATGGGCGCCACCTCAGATGCGGGCTCCCAAATCGCCATGCGGTCTTCCGACCAGTTGGCGAAGTCGCGGTTCATCACCATGAGCGCGACTGGGCTGCCGAGCGTGTGGCCATGGCGGATACCGGCCGTCACCTGCACACGATCGGTCTCGATCTTCTGGCGCCCACCGCGGCCGTAGCCCAGCTGACGACGCGCGAGATCGGCGTCGATGTCGTTGGGCGTCAGCGGCAACCCGGACGGGAGGCCTTCGACGATGGTTGTAAGTGCGGGGCCGTGCGACTCGCCCGCTGTTCGGTAGGTCAGCGCCATTTCCCGCCCAGCATACCCACCGGGGCCGGGCGCTCCGGCACCTCGCGCACGGTCTGTGGCCCGACGCCCGGGTGTCCCGGCCTCCCGGCGCAGAAGGGGTGCGACGTCGATTGGGCCAGGGCGAATGGACGAGGCGGTACGGGGTGCGTGGTCGGCACTGGACGATCGGGCAACTGCCGGGGGCAGGATCGCCAGCGGAAGCACAACTGCCACCACCGCACCCGCCGCAAGAAACGGCGCGAATGGCACAGCGGTGCCCCGGACCCGGCGCCCGTGCGCCGCGGCCCACGTCAGACCGCCGACGCACCCTGTCACCAACGCAATAAGCAGCGCTCCGGCGGCGGCGGGCCCGAGGGCGGCTCCGATCAGCACCGCCAGCTTGGCATCCCCCATCCCCATCGCCTCGGGGCGCACGAGGGCCGGCACCATAAGCACGGCTCCCGCGACCGCGGCCCAGCCAATCACCCCCCACCACGGCCCTGGGCCCAGCGCGCATCTCAATCCAAGCGTCACGGCGATGGCGGGAATCACGACCACGTCCGGAATCCGTCGCGTTCGCAGGTCCGTGACCACGCAGATGCCGAGCACCACGGCCAGAACCACGAGGCCGGCAGCATCGGTCCATGGGGCGGGCCAATGGAAGACAAGGTCCATGCGGCGACGCTAGGCCCCGAAATGCCACGGGCAGTGACCATCCCGTGCCAGATCCCGCGCACCCCTGTGCCAATTGGGCGCAGCGCTTCTATGCTCCCCCGCCATGAACGCTGCGTCAGCCACCTTCACCGTCGTCACCGATGGCGCCTGCTCCGGCAATGGCACGGCATCTGCGCGCGGTGGATGGGCCGCCATCGTCATCGCGCCCGACGGCAGCGAACTGGTGCTCACAGGGGCCGAGGCCCCCAGCACCAACAACCGCATGGAACTCACCGCAGCGATCGAAGGACTCGCGGCCGCACCGGCCGGGTCGGCAATCACCCTGGTCACCGACTCGTCGTACGTGGCCAAGGCCATCAGCGACCGCTGGATCGATGGCTGGCAGCGCCGCGGATGGCGTACCACCGATAAGAAGCCCGTGGCCAACCGGGAACTGTGGGAACGCATGCTGGTGGAGATCGCCCGCCACGCAACTGTCACGCCCACTCTGGTACGCGGGCATGCGGGCCACGAACTGAACGAGCGGGCCGACGAACTGGCCCAGTTCGCAGCGGCCACGGGCGAGGCCTCTGCGCCCCCGGCCGATGCCCCGAGGGCCGGCGATCAGATGGGTTTCGACCTGTCGTAGCGGTTGACGCACCCGACCCGGCGGCACGGCGCCGTTGCGGATGCGATCATGCCCCCGTCATCGATCAAGAGAAGGGACCCGGATGTCTCGTCGGGCATGGCTGATCAGCGGAGCGGTTCTTGCGGCGATCATCGTCGTTGTGGTTGTCATCGTCGTGAGCGTGTCAGGAGGCGACTCCTCAACCAGCGCTTCCACGCCGTCGGATGGATCGGCCTCCGGCGCAGCCGAGGTCCTCGCTCTCACCAAGGGCATCCCGCAGTCGGGCTTTGCCATCGGAAAGACATCCGCCCCCGTTACGGTCAAGGAGTTCCTCGACCCGCAGTGCCCCGTGTGCGAGAAGGCATCCACCGACGCTGTCGCCGCGCTGGTCAAGGGGCCGGTGCGCGCAGGCGACGCCAAGCTCGTGGTCGTGCCGCTCACATTCATCGGGTCCGACTCGGTCACCGCATCGCAGGCGATCGCGGCCGCTGCTGATCAGGACCGCGGCTTTGTCTACAGCGACATCATCTACCGCAATCAGGGGCAGGAGAACTCGGGCTGGGTCACGCCGGATCTCCTCAAGAACATTGCCAGCGCCATTCCGGGAATTGACGTGGCCAAATGGGAGACCGCAAGCACCGCGCAGGCTGCCGGCGATGCCGTGTTCGCCGCAGGTGACGAAGCCACCGCGGCTGGCGTCAACGCCACCCCGACCTTCGTGATCACAGGCCCCGGTGGAAAGAAGACCCTCACCGGAGCCATCCCGGCCGCCGAGTTGCTCTCGGCAGTCACGGCGGTCGGCTGACCCTGCGCGCGCCCGGGTTCCGTTTGCGCGTTGCGCAGGCCGTACTGGCGATCCTCGGCCTGGGGATCACCATCTACCTCTCGTACGAGCGGGCCACGGGGGGCGAGGCCGCCTGCGTAATCGGTGGCGGCTGCGCCACTGTGCAGTCATCCAAGTACGCCGTGCTCGCCGGGGTCCCGCTGGCGTACATGGGCGTGGTCACCTACGCCATCCTGCTGGCGTCGGCATTCATCCCGCGTTTTCCGGGGCGCATCATCGCGCTGATCGTCGCGGTGTGCGGCGTCATGTTCTCGATGTGGCTGCAGTACGCCGAGCTCTTTCTCATCAAGGCCATCTGCCCATGGTGCGTGGCAAGCGCCATCATCATGGTCATCTCACTGGGTGTGGCCATCGGCCGCATCGTGAAGGCTGGCGACCTGAAGAGCGACGCGGCGGCGGCCGGCCCCTAACTGTCGTGCCTACAGAGACTCCGAGCGGCCACTAGCCAATAGACCGGTTCTCCCATGAGGCTGTGGGCCTTAAGGATCCCAGTCCGCAGGAGCCCCGGAATGCAGCACGCGAGTGCGCTCATGACGCCAGAGCGGCGTCATGAGTTGGTGCTGCTCATCACACATGGCGCGTCCTACCGCGACGACTCCTCGGTGTTTGGGGGAGCGATCTCCACCACCAGATGGTGCGGAAGATTGAAAAGGCGGCGCGGGCGCTCACAAGCCCACGCACCCCACCGGAGACTGCTGATGGTTCCCGTGTCCCATTCCAGCCGCTGTCGGGGCCGGCGGAGCATTCTCGGGCGCTTCCCCACACGATGGGAACAGAGCGCGCCCATTCAGTGATCAGCGCGGGTGCCCGGGCCACGGCTCGGGCACTGCCCTCCTGGACGCGCCACTTCAGCGCACGCTCGGCACCCTCAGTGCGTGCTATGGCAGAGTGATCACGCACCCCCCGTATTGGGGCTCCCGCCGATGGACTCCAGAGAAGAGCGCTCCCCCATGAACCTGCGTACCGCGATCACATGTGTGTGCAGTGCCCTTGTACTTCTTGTCGGGGTTCAGGTGGCGAGCGCGTCGCCCCCACCAGGGGTGAGCTGGGCCACCCAGGCCGGTGGCACGGGGACTGACGTTGGCGTGGGCATCTCCGCCCTGCCTGATGGCTCATCCATTGTGACCGGGTACTTCTCTGAC
>JBAXJA010000060.1:0-11672 GCA_037138115.1 Thermoleophilia bacterium
GCGTATGTCGCAGGCTCCGCAGCCGGAGGCCGGGGCGGGGGCGGTGCGACAGGCGGCACCACCGGGCGGGACTCCGTGTCACCATCATCCAGTGGCACCACCGACCCGGGTGTCACAGCAAGCGCACCGGTGACCTCGTCAGATTGGGCGACCGTGATCACCGGCATCACACCGGTGGCATCCACCGGTACGTCGAGGAGCGCGTCGGACATCTCGAGTGCCGACCCAAACCGCGCCGCCGGGTCCTTCTCGCACGCGCGCAGCACCACCGATGCCAGATGCGGGGGGATCCCCGGTTGCACGTCACGGGGATCGGGCATTGGATCGCGCACCTGGCGCTGGGCAACGCCCATGGGCGTGTCGGCGGGAAATGGCAACTGTCCCGTGAGGCACTCGTACACCACGATGCCCAGCGAGTACACATCGGTTCGCCCGTCCACGCGGAGGCCGCGGGCCTGCTCTGGCGCCAGATAGTCGCTTGTGCCAAGCACGGTGCCGGTGCGCGTGAGGCCACCCTGGTCGCCATCGAGCAGCCGGGCGATACCGAAGTCGGTGAGCTTGGCCGTGCCGTCGTCGGCCACCAGCACGTTGTGCGACTTGATATCGCGGTGCACAACCCCCGATCGGTGCGCTACCTCCAGGCCACGTGCCACCTGACTGGTGATCGACGCGGCCAGCTCGGGCGACAGCGCTCCGCGAGACCGGATGAGGGCCTTCAGGTTCGTGCCCTCCACCAGTTCGAACACGATGTACGGCCCGTCGTCATCAGTGCCCTCGTCGAGCAGGCGCACCACCGCCGGATGCGACAACCGCGCCACCACCTGCGCCTCGCGCCGGAAGCGCTCGATCAGGTCCGGATCATCCTGCACCCGTGCGTGCATGCGCTTGAGCGCCACGTCCCGGCCGGTTAC
Source organism: Thermoleophilia bacterium (assembly GCA_037138115.1). Classification (GTDB taxonomy): domain Bacteria; phylum Actinomycetota; class Thermoleophilia; order Miltoncostaeales; family Miltoncostaeaceae; genus SYFI01. Next base: position 912 of record JBAXJA010000060.1, read on the forward strand.
CTCGTCGCGGGCGCGCCACACCGTGGCCATGCCCCCGCTGCCAATGGGCTGGTCAAGGCGATAGCGACCCGATACCAGGTCGCCGCTGCCGATCATCGGGGTCCGATCGTACGCACGCATGCACCGTAGAGGTCGGACCCGACGCGACGTACCCCATCGCGTACCGGAGCACCCTCCTTCGCTGATAGCGTCATCGGCGTGGCCACCCACACCGTGCTCATCGTCGAGGACGACGCCGCCATCGCTGACTCCCTTGCCTATCACCTCGGCCGGGCGGGATACCGCACGCTGCAGGCAGCCGACGGAGGCACCGGGCTGCGCCTCTTTCGCCGCGAGCGGCCCGACATCATCATCCTCGACCTGATGCTGCCCCAGATGGATGGCTGGCGATTTACCGAGGAGGTTCGCTCAGACGACCCGGACGTGCCGGTCATCATGTGCAGCGCGCGTACCAGTGAGCACGACCGGGTGCACGGGCTGGAGATCGGGGCCGACGACTACGTCACCAAGCCGTTCTCGATGAAGGAGATGGTGGCCCGTGTGTCGGCACACCTGCGCCGTCGCGACAACGAGCTGTCCCGGGGGGATGACGGCGCCATCGAGGCCGACGGGCTCCGCATCGATCCGGACCAGGTGCAAGCCTTTGCGGGTGGGACGAGCGTGGGCCTGACTCCGCGCGAGTTTGAAGTGCTGCTGGTGCTGGCCAAGGCAGCCGGAAAGCCGCTCACGCGAAACAAGATCTATCGCGAGGCCTGGGGCTACGAGATGATGGCCGGCGATCGCTCGGTAGACGTATTCGTGCGCAAGGTACGCCAGAAGCTGAAGGTGGCCATCCCGGGCACCGACTTCGTCGTCACTCACTACGGAGTGGGCTACCGCTTTGACCCCACACCGGACGGCGCCACCGACTGACGACCCCGGCCGTGCCCGCCATCTGCCCGGGATGCATCGGGATGGCGGAGGGGGCGGGGCCATGGCCTGATCTCCCCGGAATCGATCAGGCGTTGAGTCGGGCACCCTCCCTCCGCTAAGGTCCCGCGGCCCGTGGCGGGATGCCCGAGTGGTCAAAGGGAGCGGTCTGTAAAACCGCCGGCTCTGCCTACGAAGGTTCAAATCCTTCTCCCGCCATGCACACGAAGCCCCGCGCACTCCGCGGGGCTTCGTCGTTGGGGGCCCTATTCGCCGCCTGCGAGACGGGTGATGATGAGCTTGGGCCGGGTCATCTCCATCACGGCCGCACCGGGGCCCTCACGCGCGTCACCCGACTCGCGCACCCCGCCGTACGGCATGTGGTCGGCGCGGAACGTGGGGGTCTCATTGATGAGCACCGCGCCGTAGTCGAGCCGCCGCGCCCATACCATCGCCCGATCCACCCGCGCGGTGAAGATGGCGGCCTGCAGCCCCAGCGGGCTGGCATTGGCCACGGCGATGGCGTCATCAATGCCGTCGTACACAGCAATGGCAACCACCGGGCCGAATACCTCGTGGCGCATCAACTGGGTGGTGGGCGCCACGCCATCAAGGACCGTGGGTGCGAAAAGCGCCGGGTGGTCTTCCGTCACACCGCCGCGCAGCACCCGGGCCCCCAGACCCGTGGCTTCGTCAATCCATTCCTTGATGCGGGTGGCTGATGCCGGGTCGAACACCGGCCCCACATCGGTGGCCTCATCAAGTGGGTCGCCCACCACCAATGCATCAACTCTCGGCAGCAGTTCATCCACCAGCGCGTCATGCACCTCACGCTGCACGAGGATCCGCTGCACCGAGATGCACGACTGCCCCGCATGTGTAAACGCCGATGCCGCGATGCGATCGGCCGCCACCGCCACGTCGGCATCGTGGTGCACGATGACCGGTGCGGCATTTCCGAGTTCGAGCGCCACCCGGATGTCGGGGCGCGCGGCGCGAATCGCAACGCCCACCTGCGTGCCGCCGGTAAACGAGATCATCGCGATGTCCGGATGTGCCACCAGCGGTGCTCCCGCCCCGGCGTCGCCGAGCACCCACGACAGCATGGCCGGGGGCAGCCCCGCCTCGATGAGGATGGCGGCAAGCGCCACGCCCGACAGCGGGGCGCGGCCGGCGGGCTTCAGCACCACCGGGCAACCCGCAGCCACGGCCGGGCCCAACTTGTGCGCCACCAGGTTGAGCGGGAAGTTGAACGGCGTGATGGCCGCAACCACTCCAATGGGCTCGCGCACCGTATAGCCCACCATGTCCACCCCCGCTTGCGAGGCGTCCATGGGAATGACCTCGCCGGCCAGTGTGCGGGCCACTGCCGCCGAGAACCTGAGCGTGTCCACGCACCGTGCGACCTCGCCCCGTGCCTGACGGATGGGCTTACCGGCCTCGGCGGCAATGATCGTCGCCAGAACATCACCACGTTCCGCAACCAGCAGAGCGGCGCGGTCGAGCACCTGTGCGCGCTCTGCCTGCGACGGGAGTGCCGCAGCCAGTGCCCGGCGGGCCGCAGCCACCGCGAGGTCAACAGCCTCGGCGCCGTTGTCGTCCACCACGGCGATCTCATCCCCGTCATATGGAGCGGTGATGACCCGCTCTCCAATGGCCGGCAATACCTCGCCGTCGGCCATTCCATGCACGGGGATCCACTGGGGCACATCAATTCGGGGCATGACGGGAGGCTACCCCCGAGCGTGCGCCGAATATGGCGACGTGCCACCGCTACTGCCCGACCACCTCATGCCACACCCCCAGACGGCCCTCACCCGCTGGATCGACGAGGCCCGTGATGCGGGCGTTCCTGCGGGCGTGGCCATGACACTTGCCACCGCCGGAATTGACGGACGGCCCTCGGCGCGCATGGTGTTCGTGCGCGCGTGGGGCGCGCGTGGGGTCGAGTGGATCACCGACGATTCGTCGCGCAAAGCACGTGACATCGCCGAGCGCGCCGATGCCGCTGGGGTGTTCTACTGGCCCACACTGGGCCGGCAGCTGCGCGTGGAGGGCCCGGTGGTACTGCTGGAGCGCAGCGAGCTGGATGCCCACTTCGCCCGTCGCAGGTCCGAAACCCGCGCTGCGGCGTGGGCATGGAGGCAGAGTGACCGCATGGAGACGCGTGGCGATCTCATCCGACTGCTGGCATCTGCGCGATCAGACGACCCGCATGAGGGAGCCCCGCCGGGGTGGGTGGGCCACCGCCTCGAGCCCCGCACCATTGAGTTCTGGCAGGAGGATCCGGATGGCGTGCACGATCGCCTGATCGCCGTCCGGGAGTCCGCGGGATGGACGATGGAGCGGCTCGCGCCATAGCGGCGGTGCGGAGAACCCGCAGCGCAGTCCCGTAGGTCCCCCAATTGAGGTGCCCACCCGCGGCCCATAGCGTCATCGGCGTTCGGCAATCACGTCCCGAAGGGGTGGACAACTCCAGTGATGACCTCGCTCGGCATGGGTATCGGCATTGGCTACATGATCTTTGTCGTACTCGGCCTCATCATCGCCGCGGTGGTGCTCTATTCGACCAAGCGCGGACGCCGCGACAATGGCGAGGGCGTCGACGTCGCCAGAGCCGAGCGCGCGGAACCGTGGTGGGCGGTCTTCATCGTCGTCCTCCTCGGCGTGCTTCTCGCGCTCACGATCTGGCGGGCACCGTGGTTTCAGGACAATGGCCCCGGCCAGAAGGTTCAGGTAACCGGCATTCAGTTCGGGTGGGCGGTTCAGCCCACCAGCGTCAAGGTGAATGAGCCAGTGCAGTTCAACGTCACCTCAATGGACGTGAACCACGCCATGGGTCTCTTCGACCCAGAGGGCCGGCTCATCATGAACGTCGAGGCAGTCCCGAATTACACGACCACGCGGACCCACACGTTCACGGAGCCCGGCACGTACATCATCCGGTGCTTCGAGTTCTGCGGGTACCAGCACCACAAGATGATCTACCCGGCCTTCAAGGTGACCGCATGACGACCGCACATCCGCCCGCTCCGCCTGCTGGCGCGCTGCCGTACGACGCGGACTTCGCGTTGGATCCGCCGCTCGCCCTGCTTCAGACCCGCACGCGCCGCCTTGTGCTGCGCTGGATCTGGACCTCCACGGCATTCCTCGGCATCGCCGGCGTGCTGGGGCTTCTGCTCAGGCTCGGCCAGGCCGAGTTCATCTCGCTGGATGGCAACCTCTGGTACGCCATCATGACCGCCCACGGCCTCGGGGCATTCATCGCCTGGGCCGGCTTCTTCCTCATGGGAATCACCTGGTGGGTGCTGTTCAAGTGCGGCTTCCCCATCCGGTCGTTCATCCTGCCGGAGCTCACGTACTGGACCATGGTCATCGGAGTGCTCGGCATCGTGGCCACCACGCTGCTCGGCGGCTTCGGTGGATCGTGGGTCTTCCTGTACCCGCTGGCCTTCCACTCCTCCGGGCAGTGGAGCGATCTGGTCACGGGCGTGTTCTCGGCGTCCGTGCTTCTCGCCGGTGTCTCCATCCTCACCTACTGCGCAGGGGTGCTGCACACCGTCATCTCGCCGGCCCTGAAGGCCGAGAAGGACACCCTGGGACAGCGCATCGGTCTGGCCTTCGGGTTCGGACTTCTGTGGCCCTCGCGCTTCAAGACCAAGCGCGGGGTTGAGCCGTACCCGGTGCTGCCGCTGGCAGTCAACGCGCTGGACATGTTCCTGGCCACGCTGCCGTTCGCGCTACTCCTCGTATTTCAGATCATCCAGTCGGCTGACAGCGGCTTCTCCATCAACACCCTGCTGGCGGGCAACCTGCTGTGGGCATTCGGCCACCCGGTCGTCTACCTGCTCTTGTTCCCCGCCGCGGCCACCTACTACTACCTCATCCCGAGGTACGCGGGCAGGCCACTTGTGGCCGGGCGGGCAGTGGCGGTGTCGTGGCTCATCGCGCTCACGTTCAACCTCTTCGTGTGGGCGCACCACCTGTACATGAACTACCCAAACGGCAACGACATCCAGGAGACGCTCGGCACGATCATGCAGCCCACCACGTACGCGCTGGTGCTGCCCTCGGCCATGAGCCTCTTCTCACTTTCGGCCACCATCTGGCGGTCCAACTTCCAGTGGAATGTCGCGTCGAAGTTCCTCATCGCCGGTGCCGTCTCGTGGCTGGTCGCCGGGCTTCAGGGAATCATCAACGCCACATCGATGTTCCAGGACACCCTGCACAACACCCTGTGGGTAGTCGGCCACTTCCACAACATGGCCTTTCTCAACATGGGCCTTCTGATCTTCGGCGCCATGTACGCGTTCCTGCCGGAGCTCACCGGGCGACTGCACTTCAACGAGCGCCTGGGCAGCTGGCACCTCTGGGGCACCCTGATCGGCGCCTATGGCTGGGTGGTATGCCAGATGTGGCAGGGGCTTGACGGCGCACCGCGTCGCTGGGCACGTCTCCCCGACACGTACATGGGTCTGACCCGCCTGTCGCTGGTGTTCCTGGCCATTCTGGTCATCGCGCAGGTCATCTTCCTGGTCAACCTCTACACAACGCTCAGGCGTTCGCCGTTTGACGACCCCTCGGTTCGCCAGGGGTCTGGGGTTAAGTAGTAGACAGGGTTGGCTGTGGAACTCTTCCTCGCCCACATCCCGCACATCGCGCTCATCCTGGCGCTCGTCCTTCTCTTTGTTCGCATGGAGGTGGGCGAGCGCCGGATGCGTGCTGCGGTTGCTGGGGGCGGGGATCTGTCTGGGGCTCAAATCCGCGCCATGAGCGTGCGGGGTGCCATTCGCACCCTGCTCCTTATGGTTTTGCTGGCCGCAGTGGCCGTGATGATCATTCAGGCGCTGCGTGGCGTTGACCCCTCGGGCTTCATCGTCATCGACTACCTGGTGGCCGGCGGGGTGCTGGCCGCGTGGTTCGCGTGGGCCGCCCCCAACGGTCTGGCCCCGGCATTTCGCGACCGCCTGGGCCGCATCGGCCGTGGTGCAGTGCGTATCGCGGTACTCGTCGTGGCCCTGGGTGGCGTGGTGATTGCCGGCATGGCGATGGCCCATGGCGTCGTGCTTCCCGCGCTCTAGTAGCCTCACCCCATAACGCCATGGGCGGTGGTCAGGGAAGCCGGTGCAATTCCGGCGCGGTCCCGCCACTGTGAACCGTGAGCGCCTCCGCACGGCGAAAGCCAGCCACTGGGAAACCGGGAAGGCCGCGGAGGCGTGATGACCGGAAGCCAGGAGACCTGCCTCCGCCCTCGGCACCAATGACCTTCGGCGAAGAGGTGACGGTGCACGGGGACCCACACGGGGCCCATATGCAGTACCCCGATCCCGCAGGGCGGCAGATCGTCGCCCGCGTGCGCGACCTTGCGTTCGCCTATGGGGGATCAACCAGCCCGGCGCTCCGTGGCGTGAGCCTCGATGTGCACGCCGGCGAGGTCGTGGTGCTGGAGGGGCCATCCGGCGGCGGAAAATCCACACTGCTGCGTGCCCTCGCCGGTCTGGTGCCCGACTTCCACGGCGGCGCCGTATCGGGCTCGGTGGAGGTGGATGGCCACGACGCCCTGGCGCTGCCGCCCGCAGCACTCGGCGGGGCGGTGGGCATCGTGTTCCAGGATCCGGAGTCGCAGGCCGTGCTTGGCACGGTTGACCGCGACGTGGCTTTCGGCCCGCAGAACGCAGGGCTGCCGGCCCACGAGATCGTGCGTCGCGTGGAGCAGGCGCTCCGCGACGCCGGCGCCGCGCATCTGAGCGGCCGCCGCATCGACGAGCTGAGTTCCGGCGAGCGCCAGCGCGTGGCCATTGCCGGTGTGCTGGCCCGCGAGCCGCGCCTGCTGGTGCTGGACGAGCCCACCTCACAGCTCGATCACGACGCCGCCACTGCGCTGGCTGCGACGCTCCGCCGTCTTGCCGACCGCGGCACTGCTGTGGTTATCGCCGAGCACCGTGGCGAGCGCGTGCGCCCCATCGCCGACCGCGTGCTGGCGGTCACCGACGGGCTGTTGGGCCCCGCCCCGCAGCCCGACGACGACGTGGTGGTCCTCGCACCGCCGTGCGAAGTTCCCGGCCCGCCTGCCGTGCGCGTACTGGAAGTGGATGCCGGGCACGGTGAGCGCCGGGTGATGACCCAGGCCTCCATGGCCCTCGTAGGCGGCCGCGTCACGGCGCTGGTGGGCCCGAACGGCAGCGGCAAGACCACCCTGCTGCGCGTGCTGGCGGGCCTGCACTGTCCCGACTCCGGCTGCGTGATGATCGGCGACGATGACGTGTCGGCACTCCCACCCGAGTTGCGGTTCCCGCGCCTTGGTCTGGTGCCGCAGGATCCGGGCCGCCACCTGCTCACCGAGACCATTGCCGACGAGATCGGGGTGGCACTCACCTCGCTGGGAGTGGAGGGCGACGCCCGCAGCGCGCGCATCCTCGATGCCGCACGCGACATGGGGCTCGACCACATGCTGGAGCGCCACCCGCTTGACCTGAGTGTGGGCGAGCGCGAGCGTGTGGCCCTGGCCGCCATTCTGGTTGCCCGACCGCGCGTGCTGATACTTGACGAGCCCACGCGTGGCATGGACCCGGCACGAAAGCGTGACCTGGCGCGAATCATCCGCAGCCGTGCCGCCGACGGGGTGGCCGTGCTGGTGGCCACCCACGACGCGCCCTTCGCCATGGCGGCTGCCGATGAGGTGCTGGTGATGCGCCAAGGGGGCCCGGTGCCCGGCGAACTGCCGCCCGCGACGGTGCTCACCGCATGAGCGGCGCGGCGATTGTGCTGCTCACGGCCCTCGCCTTGCTCCTGGTGGGATGGGCCGCGTGGGAGCGTGGGCCCGGGGGGCCGAAGATGGTGGCCCTCACTGCCACGCTGGGCGCCGCCACAGCTGCCGGCCGGGTGCTGTTCGCCGCCATCCCGTCGGTGAAGCCCGTCACCACGATGTGCCTCGTGGCCGGAGCCGCTCTGGGCGCCCGCGCCGGCATGGCCGTGGGAGCACTGGCTGCCCTCATCTCCAATGCCTTTCTGGGGCAAGGACCGTGGACCCCCGCACAGATGCTGCTGTGGGGTGCCGTGGGTGCCAGCGGGGCACTGTTTCGCCCCGCCACGCGATCCCGCCTGGGTCTGGCCGTGGTTGCCGGCGCGTGGGGCTTCGCGTTTGGCTGGGCCATGAATCTGTGGTTCCTCGCCACCTTCGGCCCCGAGGTGTCGTGGGCCGCATTCGTCACCGCCTGCGTGGCCAGCGCCTGGTTCGACATCGCCGCCGCGGTGGGCAACGTCATCTTTGCCCTGATCATCGGCCCGGCGCTCTACCGCCTGCTGGCCAGGTACGCAGCGCGGGTGAAGGTGAGTACCACGGTGGTGCCCGGCACGGGCTAGGAGCCTGCGAGCTCCCGGGCACGATCGCGGAGCGCACCATGTGCCCGTGTCGCCCGCTCAGCCTCCCGGGCGCTCCAGCCCCGGGCCTCCTCAACCGCAACCTCGCACCCGGCCACCATGGCCTCGGTCTCACCGGGGGCTGACGAGCCCTGCTGCATGCGCGTATCGGCGGCGTCATCGGGGTCGAGCGCACGGGCGATAAGCGCCTCGTCCACCACCAGGTCAATACCGTCACTCGCCTTCGCGGCCTCGGCCAGCAGCGCGGGAGTGAGGGCCGACTCGTCCTGTCCGGCGTCCACCAGCATCTTTACGGCGCGGCCCACCACGTGGTGCGCGGTGCGGTAGTCGAGGCCCGCCTCCTGCGCGAGTACGTCCGACAGATCGGCGGCGGTGATGAAGCCGCGGCGGGCAGCCTCGCCGGCACGCGTGGCGTCGAGTGTCATGCGGTCAACCACCGCAGCCATAAGGCGGGCCGATGCCACGGCCTCCTCCATCAGGCGCGGCACCACGGTGTTCAGTACATGGAAGTGATCGGTGCGGGCAGATCCCGTGTGGAGCGCAACCAGGATGCCCGCGAGGTCTCCCGACACGGTGCCCGCCGTGGCACGCACCACGGCCAGGGCGTACGGGTTGCGCTTCTGCGGCATCAGCGCGCTGGCGCGGCTGTGCTCATCAGCCAGCGACGCAATGCCGAATTCCTGGCTGGCCAGGATCTCGAGATCCTGTGCCATCTCGCTCTGGTGAGTGGCGGTGGTGGCCGCAGCGGCCACCAACTGCACGTATGGGTCCCACTGCCACATGGCGTCCTTCACATGCGGCACCACGCCCGATGCACCAAGGAGTTCGGCAAGGCGCGTGCGGTCGAGCGGCCAGCGCGACCCGGCGCTGCCGCCGGCGCCCGCCACCGAGAGGTCGAGCTCCGCGTGAACGGTGCGGAGTCGTTCGGCATCGCGCAGCACCGGATAGGCGTAGGCCAGCACGAGGTGGCCGAGGCGCGTGGGCTGTGCGGGCTGCAGGTACGTGTAGTCGGCCGCCAGGTCGGTGGCGTGGCGGTCGGCCAGACGCGCGAGCGCAGCCGCCAGGTCGATGCAGGCGTCATGCAGGTCGCGCGCGGCGTCGCGTGCCACCAGGCGCAGGCCCACGCGGAATGCCTCGCGACGCGGGCGCCCGGCAGACAGCCATCCGGCGGCCTCCTTGCCCGCGCGCTCCTTGAGCTGGTGCTCGCGGCTGTTGAAAGCATCGCCCAGCGCGGGATCAAACGGGAACTCGTCGCCGGGGATCTCATCGAGCTGAAGCAGGGCGGTGAGCAGCGCCTTGGCCTGGTCAGCGGGAATGGCATCGGCCTCGGTGAGCGCCACCACGTGGGCCAGATCAGAGGTGGAGAGTCCATCCGCCAGACGGGGTCCAGCGGCGGCCTCGTAGCGGTAGCCCGCTGCGATCAGCTCATCTGCGGGGCCACCCTCAAGGCGTCCGCCGCTTCCCAGGTATTCCCGCGACACGCCCGAGAGACTAGCGGGCCGGTTTGAAACCCCGTAGACGCAGGGAATTCGTCACCACGAAGATGCTCGAAAGCCCCATCGCCGCGGCGGCGATAAGTGGGTTGAGGAGCCCCATCACGGCAAGCGGGATGGCCGCGACGTTGTAGCCGAAGGCCCACAGCAGGTTGCCCTGAATCGTGCGGAGCGTTCGGCGCGACAGCCGGATGGCATCGGCGATGGCGCGGGGATCGGGGGTGACCAACGTGATGTCGGCAGCCTCGGCGGCCACGTCGGTACCGGTGCCCATGGCGATGCCCAGATCGGCCGTCACCAGCGCGGGGGCATCGTTCACGCCATCGCCCGCCATGGCCACCACCTCGCCCGCCTCCATCAACTCGCGCACCACCCGCGACTTGTCCTCGGGGAAGACGCCGCTCACCACGTCGTCAATGCCCAGGGCGGCGGCAACCGCATGAGCGGGGCCGGCGGCGTCGCCGGTGAGCATGAGCGGACGCAGGCCCAGATCACGAAGCATCTGAATCGCCTGGGCGCTCTCGGGGCGCACCACGTCGTTCACCTCGATGAGGCCGGCATCCTCACCGTCGACGGTGACGCGCACTGTGGTGTTCGACCCGGCGGCGCCCTCCTCGGCACGACCCACGTGCACCTGGTGGCCGTCCACGTCGGCATTCACGCCCACCCCGGCCTGGGCGACAAAGGCGCCGACCGGCAACAGGGCACCCCGCTCCGCCGCCGCCCCGGTGATGGCACGGCCGATGGGGTGCTCGCTGCCCGCCTCGGCGGCGCCTGCCAGCGCGAGCACACGGTCCGGATCATGCCCCGCAGCCGGGCGCACATCCGCCACCTTCATGACCCCCTCGGTGAGCGTGCCGGTCTTGTCGAGCACGGCCACGGTGACCCTGCGGGTGCTCTCCAGCACCTCGGGACCGCCGATAAGGATTCCGAGCTCGGCGCCACGCCCCGTTCCCACCATCAGGGCCACCGGGGTCGC
>JBAXJA010000061.1:0-11506 GCA_037138115.1 Thermoleophilia bacterium
GCGAGCCCGGTGACCGGGCGCCATCGCGTCGCGCCGATGGGCTGCCCCTGAAGTGCACCCACGATGCGCAGTTGCATGGGACGCACCTTGACGGCCGGGTCGGCGGCGCCCTCGTCGAAGTTCCCAATGAGGTTGATCGTCTGGCGCTCATCCGGCTCATTGGGGGGGTACATCAGGGCGCACACCGGAGTGGCCACCGAGCCATCCTCGCGCACGATCTCAAAGTCGGTGGGCCTCACGGATGCCGGACGGATGAACCAGTTGAACGTGACGGGGAGGTTGTCGTAGATCGGGTCGGTGTTCGGGCACGACAGCATGTCGATGCTGCCCATCTCGGTGCTCAGCACCTTGAGCCCGGCGGGTCGCGCGAGCGCAGGGCCCGATATTGCGACGGCGCCGGCGATTGCCACGATGGCGATGGCTCCGCGGGCTGACCACATCTGGACGGCTCGTGCGTTCATGGGGGCTCCTTGATGTCTCACAGCAAGAACAACTGAATACGGTATCCCACCGGGCCTCGCCGCCCCGAGGCGCCGGTCTGCGCTCCCCGCACATGGAGCTCGGCCCGTGGGCGGCACTCGCCCGCACTCCCGGGCGCGTGATGATGGGGCGAGCCCCTCATGCCCATCGCCGGCATCGAGGAAAGGACGGATGACCACCGGCTTGGCGCTGTGACATGCCTACCCTGTCGGGAGTGATCAGCACCGTCGCCATCCATGCCCAAGGGCTCGGGAAGTCATACGGGTCGGACGTGATGGCGCTGGAAGGTATTGATCTTGAGGTGGCTCACGGCGAGCGCCTCGGTTTTCTGGGCCCCAACGGCGCGGGCAAGACCACCTTCATCCGCCTGGCGCTTGGAATCCTCTCCCCCACCACCGGCAGCGTCGCAATCAACGGGCACGACCTGGCCACCGATCGAATGGCCGCGCTCACCGATGCCGGATATGTACCCGGTGATCTGGGACTGATCCGCGAGGTGTCCGGCCGGCGCATGCTCGATGCCCTGGCGCGCCTGCACCCCCGACCGCCCGTGCTGCGCGACCGCCTGCTGTCAACGCTCGACCTCGATGACCACACGCTCGGCAAGCGTATCCGCGACTACTCCACGGGTATGCGGCAGAAGCTGGGCTTGGTGGCAGCGCTGCAGCACGACCCCGCCGTCATCATCCTCGATGAGCCCACATCCGGACTCGACCCGGTAATGCAGGCGCGCCTCCTCGAGATGCTGGAGGAGCGTGCGCGTGCCGGGCGCACCGTGTTCTTCTCGAGCCACGTGCTGGGCGAGGTTGACGAGCTGTGCGATCGCGTGGCCATGGTGCGCGATGGTCGCCTGCTGCTGGTACGCGACGTGGCCGAACTCCGTCGCGCACGCGTTCGCACTGTCGAGGTGCTGTTCGATGGGGATGTGGACCCTGCCGCGTACCGCGTGGACGGCATCGCCGACCTGCGCGTGGACGGGCATGTGCACCACTTCACGCTCGCGGGCGATCCGGGCCCGCTGCTCACCCGGCTGGGGGCGCTGTCGCCGCGAGACGTCACCATCGAGGCTGCTCGTCTGGAAGATGTCTTTCGCGCGCTCTACCTGGGAGACGCCGACTGATGCGCGTGGTGCTCGCGCTCACACTCCGCCGGTCGCTTCGCCGCACCCTCGTGCTGGGCGTGGCACTCGGTGCATTTCTCTTTCTGGTGGGGCTGTCGTACGCGTCGGTGGGCCAGAACCAGATACGCAGCCTGGTGGAGTCGCTGCCGCCAGCGATCCGTGCCTTCGTGCAGGGGGCTGACCTGGCGAGCCCGGCGGGGTATCTCGGTGCCGGATTCATCCACCCCATCACGCTCGCGCTCCTCGCCACCACCGCCATCGCGGCGGGTGCGGCATCAGCCCGTGACGTCGAGAGCGGGGTGGCCGAGCTGCTGCTGTCGCGTCCACTGCGGCGCACCGCGTGGATCGGGGCCGAGCTGATCGCCATGGAGGTCTCACTGGCCATCGTTGCGTTGCTGGGTACCATCGGCGCGTTCATCGCGGTGGGCACCATCCACGACCTCGGCACGGTTCCCTATGGGTCGGTGGCGCTCACCGCACTCGCCATGTTCCTCCTGTTCAGCGGCATCGGCGCCATCACGGCGCTGGCCGCGTCGTTCTCACGAACGGGCGCCCGGGCCATCGGCATGGGCGCAGGCGTCGCGCTCATCTTCTACGCGCTCGACTACCTGGCGCAGATCTGGAGCCTGGCGGAGCCATTCGGCCCCATATCGCTGCTGCACTGGTACCGGCCATCCAATGTGCTGGGCACCGGGTCGATACCCACTTCGAGTTGGCTGGTGCTCATCGGGGTCGCCGCGGTGGCATCCGGCTTGGCCCTGCTGGTGACCTCACGGCGCGAAGTGGCGCCGTGAGGTCACGCGTGCACTAGGGAGCCAGCGTGCCCGTGGGCCGGTGGCCGGCGGCGACGCTCTTAAACGCTGCCAGCGACGGCTTGCTGCCACCACTGTTGAGGAACAGACCACCCGGCCAGTTGGGGTTGTCCTGCACCTGAAACCACATCACCAGCGGCACGCGGCTGCTCTTGACCACCGGCAGGGTCCAGATCTGCTTCAGGTAGGCGGCCTGCTGGCTGGGGGTCACCGACACCGTGCGGTACGGCGTCTTGGCCGTGGTGTACGACGACTCAGTGACGTAGATCTTCTTCGATGAGCCACCGGGCAGCGTGTTGACCGCCTGGATGACCTTGTCGAATGTGGACCACGATGGGATCGCGTTCGTCTTCGTATTTGGCGCCGCAGCCGGGTAGATGTGCTGCGAGATCGCGTTGTACGTCTTCATGCCGGCCTTCTTCAGGTCGGCGTACCAGTCGATGGTGCCGCGACCTGTGGAATCACTCTTGCCCTTCGGCCCGGTGACCCCGGCAATGACGATGGCATGCGGGTTGGCCGCCCGCACCACCGGCGTGGTGAGGTTGACCATCTGCGCATACTTCTTGGCCGCCAGCGGCGTCTTGCCCTTGTACTGCGGCCGCATGTACAGCTGCAGGTTGGGCTCGTTCCACACTTCGTAGTTCTTGACCATCACCGGACCAAACCCCGGGATGTTGGTCTTGCCGTTGTAGCGCGTGGCCACCGCCTGCATGAAGTTGGCGTAGTCCTTGGCGTTGACCGGGCCGTTGGCGTTCCATGTGGGCTGGCCGGTGGACTTTCCACCGGTGGCCCAGGCCGGGCCATTCCATGTGGTGACGATGGGCGTGATGCCAGCCGTCTGCAGCTCGCTGAACATGGTGTCCGACCACGTCCAGTCGTACGCCGGGTCATTGGGGTCTGTTGGGTTCGCCGGGCGAACGGGGGCCCTGGAGCCCCAGTACAGATCGACGCGTGTGACCTTGGTACCGGTGGACTTCAGGGTGTCGACGCGCGCCTGAAGGTCAGCAGGGGCGGTCACCGGCATGCGGTCATCCTGCACACCCGCAGCCGCGCCAAAGGCGGATGCAACGGGGATGGCAAGGATGACGGCGGCCGTCAGCAGACCAGTGACAGGGGTTCTCACGCGCTCACTCCATAAAATCGGGGACGACCGGAGGCTAGCAACGGGCTCCGGCGAGCCCGGCCACGACGGGTCCCCCGTTTCAGCCGCCCCGGCGCTCCGCGAAAAATGCACGCAGCAGCGTGGCCGATTCTGCAGCGAGAACCCCCTGCTCCACCGGAATACGCGTGGGCAGGCGTGGATCGCGGAACAGGTCGATCACGCTGCCGGCCGATCCCGACACCGGCTCGGGGGCTCCCCACACCACGCGCTCCGGCCGCGCCTGCAGGATTGCCCCGGCGCACATGGGGCATGGCTCAAGCGTGACGTACAACGTGGCGCCCACCAGACGCCACCCGCCAAGGGCGATGGCGGCATCACGGATTGCGAGCACCTCGGCATGCGCGGTGGGATCCTGGCGAAGCTCACGCTCGTTGCGACCGCTGGCGATGATCTCGCCATCGCACACAACCACGCACCCCACGGGTACATCGCCATGGGCGGGAGCGCGCCCGGCCTCGTCCAGCGCGCGGCGCATCCAGCGCTCGTCATCAGGCGTCATGGTCCCTCCCTGCCGGCGCTCCGCACCGGGGTTCCGGTGGCGTCAAAGGCCACGGCAAACCGCTGGGCCAGCACCCCCGGATCGCGCGCGATAGTGGCCGCGGCGGCACGGGCGGCAGCAGCGTCCAGGCCGGCAATTGCGAGCAGCGCACCATCGTCAGGGGTGGCACTCACCGGGACGAGTACCGCAACTGCCGATGCCCCATCCACCGGGTCGGGCGCTCCACCCCCGGGGGGAATGAGCACCACGCGTCCATCCGCAATTCCACCCGCGAGGTGATGGCCGCCCGGATCGCCAGCGATGTCCCGCCACGTGGTGTCGCGGGCGGCCAGCGATGCATCGGTGCCGACTCGCACCCGAAAGGTTGCAGGGCCGGTCACGACGGTGGCCCCGGCTGCGCGCAATGCACCCGCCAGCGGCGCATCAGCCGACACCCGCGGGGCCAGGTGCACGAAGGGCTCGGGCCACGACCCCACCACACCGCGGATGCTCATGGCGCCCGACCAGCCGTGGTGATCCCACCACGCCACGTCGCCATCTCCCAGCGTCACCTGGGCCGCACCCACGGGCGACTCGATGCCATTGATGTAGAAGAACCAGTCAGCAGGCGGTGACGTCTCGATGCCACGGCCCAGCATGGATGCCACGAAGCCGCCGCCGTAGGCAGTCTCCACGGCGGTTACCGAGCGCAGGCCGTCAATCACCGAGTTGCCCACCGATACCGGGGCATCCAGCAGGGACGTAGCCCCGAAGTCGGCGGTGGCCACGATGCGCGCCGATGCCTCGCCGCTGGACGGCGCCGGGGCATCGGACTTTCGCGAGCATCCGGCCACCGTGAAGGTGAGCGCGATAAGCGCCAGCGCCCCAGCCCGGCGAGCCCTACTCATGATGCAGGGCATCCAGCGGGTCGAGGCGTGCGGCACGACGCGCAGGCAGGGCGGCAGCCAGCACCCCGGCAGCAATGGACACCACGAAGAACACCACGAGTTGCAGCCATGGCACCCGGAACACAATTCCCTGATCGGCCAGGCCCAGACAGAACACCCAGGCCAGTGCGACCCCCAGCACGATTCCAATGACCCCGCCGATACCCGAGGTGATGACGCTCTCGTAGCGCACCATGCGGCGCAGCTGCGACCTGGTGAGACCGATGGCGCGCAGCATGCCGATCTCGCGTGTGCGCTCGGTGATCGACAGCACCAGCGTGTTGACAATGCCGAACAGCGAGATGACCACGCTCATGGCCAGCAGTACGTACAGCAGGTAGAGGATCGAATCCACTTGCTTACTGATCTCGTCGCGGTACTCCGCGTTTGTGCGTACTTGGGCCACCGGATACGGCTTGAGCGAGAGCGCCACGGCGTCCTTCACCGCCACCGGGTCGCGCCCGGGGTCAACGGTGGCCAGCAGGAAGATGGGGTCGCGCGCTGCAAATGCGCGCTGGAATGGGGCCTGCCCCACAATGAATCCCTGATTGAAGATGTCGGGGTCTTTGTAGATACCCGCCACGCGGAACTGCGACCGCTTACCCGTGGATGACGCCGCGTGGATGATGTCGCCCACCGCGAGGTTGCCGCTCTTCGCATACTGCGACTCCACCACCGCGGTGCCGCTGTTCAGCTGGCCGAGCAGCGCCGATGATCCCTGCACCCACTGCAGACCCAGCGACCGCTCGGCCGCTGCAGGGTCGAGCCCATAGACAATTGCCTTGTCGGCCCCGTCAACCTTCGCCTGGTCGGTGACCGCGGCCACCACGTCGCGCACGCCCGGGGTATTGGCGGTGGCGCTGACGGTGCCCACCGGAATGGGCGTGAAGCTGCGACCGGTCACGATCAGATCGCCCCGCAGGGTGTTGTCGATGGCATCGGTGAACGACGCCTTGAGCCCTTGGGCGAACACGGCGACGAATGCCACCAGTCCGATGCCGATCATCAGCGCGGCGGCCGTGGCGGCGGTACGCGCCGGGTTGCGCGTGGCATTACGCCGCGCCAGGCCACCCGATGCACCGGGCAGGCGTTCGAGCGGCCACCCGATGACACGCGCCAGAAATGGCACGGCGTAGCGGCTGAGCGCACCGATGGCGGCGAACACCAGAAATGACCCGAGGGCCATTGTGAGAAGGCGGCTGGTTGCGGCGCCGTCGCTGGTGAGTCCGCTCACGATGAGCGCAACGCCGCCAGCGGCCAGCACGCCGGCGATGATGGGTGTGAAGCGTGAGATGCGTGAGGGTGGGATCTCGGCCCCCTCGCGCAGCGCGGCGATGGGTGGCACGCGACTGGCGCGGAAGGCTGGGATGAGCGCGGCCACCACGGTCACCCCCACACCCACCAGCAGCGCGATGAGCGCAATGCCCGACGACAACTGCGCCGCCGCCACGGGGATACCCCCGGGCAGGAATGCATCGAACACCTTCACCAGAAGCCATGCGAACCCGTAGCCGGCGGCCAACCCAACGATGCCGGCGACGAGCCCGATCACCAGGGCCTCGCCCACCACCGACCACATCACCTGACGGCGGCTCGCCCCGATGGTGCGCAGCAGACCGAGCTCACGCAGGCGCTGGGCCACCGTGATGGAGAAGGTGTTGAAGATGATGAAGGCGCCCACGAACAGGGCGATGAACCCGAACGCCAGCAGTGCCGGGCGCAGGAAGTTGTTGATGGCATCGGTGGTGCGCTTGGCCTGCTTGGCCGCGTCCTGCTGCCCCGTGGCGACGTCAACGCCGCGCGGCAGGCCAGCCGAAAGGGCTCGCGCCAGCGAAGCGGCCGATACCCCGGGCTTTGCCGACACGGCAATGGAGTTGATCCTGCCCTCCATCTGGTACCAGCGCTGCACGTCGGCAATGGGCGCGATGGTGATGGTGGCGCCACCGATTGAGCTGATGTTGGCGAAGGTGACGAGCCCGGTGATGGTGACCGGTCGCACGCCCTTGGGCGTGGCGATGCCGATGCGTGACCCAATACCCACGCCGTGCGAATCGGCGAGCCCCTGGTTGACCGCCACCTCACCGGACGCCTGGGGGTAGCGGCCACTCGCAAGCGTGGTGGCCTGGAATGGAGGCGGCTCGAGTGCGAACACGAATGACGGGGCGCCGGTGGCCTGTACGTACTCGCCGTTGATGACAGGCGATCCAAGCGCGGCGATCTCGGGGGCGGCGGCGGACACACCCTCAATGCCCGTCACCTTGGCCACGTACGACTCGGGCAATGTGGGGATGGACCCGAACCTGCCCTCGAAGTCTGTGTGCGGGGTGACCCGCACGTCCACACCCTGATTGGCCGACTGGAAGATCTCGTCGAACGCGCGGGTGATCTGGCTGGTGAGCACCAGAGTGCCCGTCACCATGGCGACGCCAAGCAGGATGGCGGTGGCGGTGAGCCCAGCGCGCAGTTTGCGCTGGCGCAGACCGGCGAGAATGAGGCGGATCACGGGGAGTCGAGCGTGCGCACGGCGTCGTAGATCTCATCGGCGCTCATTCCCGCCCGATCCATGACCACGCGGCCATCGGAGAGCATGAGCACCCGGTCGGCGATGACCGCCGCGCGCGGATCGTGCGTCACCATCACCACGGTACGGCCGCCCTCATCCACCGCACGGCGCAGCAGGTCGAGGATCTCATGCCCGCTTGTGGAGTCGAGGTTGCCCGTTGGTTCGTCGGCGAAGATAACGGTGGGGTGCGATACCAGTGCCCGGGCGATGGCGACGCGCTGCTGCTGACCACCCGAGAGCTCGGCGGGGCGGTGCGTGGCGCGGTCGCCGAGCGCTACGTCGGCAAGCGTGGCATCAACCCGGTCCGAATCGAGACGGCCGGCGATGCGAAGTGGCAGTTCAACGTTCTCGCGCGCGGTGAGCATGGGCAGCAGGTTGAACGACTGGAAGATGAACCCGATGGCCGTACGCCGGAGCACGGTGAGATCGCGGTCCGACAGCCCGCTGAGTGCGGTGCCGTCGATGGTCACCTCACCCGAGGTAGGGCGGTCGAGGCCGGCCAGGCAGTGCAGCAGCGTGGACTTGCCCGAGCCCGACGGACCCATCACGGCGGCGAACTGGCCCTTGGGAAACGACACGGTGACGTCGGCGAGGGCGTCGATGGCCGCCTCGCCCTCCCCATACCGGCGCCCCAGCCCTTCGGCGTGCACCGCGATCCCGTCACCATTCGTGGACATCTGCTCTCCCCTTTTCCGAGACGCAAGGATAGCCGTCCTCTTTGGGCCATACACATTGCCTATACAGCGGAGGGGCGCTACCGTCAGGTGTGGATATGGAGACCTTTCCTCCCCACGCAGAGATGTGCCCGGCCGTGCCCACGCGCAGCGCCCCTCGCGGGTCGGCACTGTCTGTGCGCGGTGTGGAGCGGGTGCTGGGCGGTCGTCCGGTGCTGCGGGGCATCGATCTCGACGTACCAGCGGGCACGGTGCTCGCCCTGCTCGGCCCGTCGGGCTGCGGCAAGACGACGCTTCTGCGGTGCATCGCGGGCCTTGACCGCCCCGACGCAGGTGAGATCCGGGTAGATGATGTGACCCTCTCGAACTCCGATGGATTCATGCCCCCCGAGCGACGGCGCATCGGGATGGTGTTTCAGGAGCCGGCGCTCTTTCCCAACCGCAGCGTGGGTGGCAACGTGGGCTACGGCCTGCCCCGCGCCGAGCGAAAGGGCCCGCGCGTGGATCGGGCGCTCGCGCTGGTGGGCCTCACGGGAACCACCGATCGCATGCCCGCGACGCTCTCCGGCGGCCAGCAGCAGCGTGTGGCCCTTGCCCGCGCCCTGGCGGTGGAGCCATCACTCATGCTGCTGGACGAGCCCTTCTCAGCGCTCGATGCCCCTCTTCGCGCTGAACTGCGTGGCGAGGTACGCCGGCTTCTGGCCGCAGCCGGGGCCACGGCGGTGTTCGTGACGCACGACCAGGAGGAGGCATTCCTCATCGGCGATCAGGTCGCACTCATGCTGGATGGTCGCATCGCCCAGTTGGGCACCCCAGCCGATCTTTACGAGCGTCCGGCCTCCTGTGACGTGGCGCGCTTTGTGGGAGACGCCAACATCCTCCCGGCCCACGCCTCCGGCGCAATGGCCGATACGCCGGTGGGTCGCGTGCCGCTGGCGCGCGAGGCACACGGCGCCGTCGAGGTGCTGATACGACCCGAGTGCATCGCGGCCTGTCAGGGAGATGACGCCATCGTGGAGCGCATCGAGTACTACGGGCACGACGCCGTGATGGTGATGAGCAGCCGGGGATGCCCGGTGCGATGTCGTGTGATGGGCCATCCGCCGTGGGCCGCCGGAGACCGCGTGGGGCTGGAGTACGTGGGTGAGCCGAGCGTGGCATTCGCCGCCGCGGAGCGGCTGACCGCGGTCTGATCAAGGCGCTCGGGTGGTTTTGTCTCATCGCCGCGACCGTCAGAATGCGTCCCGTTCCGCCACCGAAACAACCGGAGTGATCGTGCCCACACGACTGCGCGCCGCCATCGGCGCCCTCATCGTCTCCATCGTCGCCGTCGTTGGCCTGGCCGCCTGCGGTTCGGGTACCAGCGGGTCATCCACCTCGGGCGGTGACGCACTCACCGTGTACTCCGGACGCAGCGAGGAGTACGTGGGACCGGCCTTGGATGCGTTCACCAAGAGAACCGGGATCCAGGTTCAGGTGCGCTACGGCGACTCCATTGACCTGGCATTGCTGCTGGGCGAGGAGGGCGACAAGACCCCTGCGCAGGTATTTCTCGCGCAGAGCCCGGGGCCCATGGTGTATCTGGCGCAGAAGAGCCTGCTGTCGACATTGCCTGCGGCGACGCTGGCCAAGGTGCCCGCGAAGTTCCGCGCCGACGATGGCCGCTGGGTGGGCGTGACCGGTCGCCAGCGCGTGCTCATCTACAACACCGATCTGGTCACGCCGTCACAGCTGCCCAAGTCCGTGTTCGACCTCACCAAGCCCGAGTACCAGGGCAAGGTCGCGGTGGCTCCCACCAATGCGTCATTCCAGGACTTCGTGGCGGCGATGACCCAACTGGAGGGCGAGCAGAAGACGAAGGACTGGCTCGACGGGATGGTGGCCAACGGCGCCAAGGCATATGCCAAGAACGACGCCATCGCCGACGCCGTGGCCCGTGGCGAGATCCCTTTCGGTCTGGTCAACCACTACTACTTCAATGAGATTAAGAAGAAGGATCCCAATGCACCGGTGGGGATCTACCGGTTCCCCGGGAGGGACCCCGGATCGCTCTTCCTGGTGTCCACCGCGGCCATCCCCTCGCCCGCCGCCGGCAACCAGGATGCGCTGGCGCTGATCAACTACATGCTGTCGCCAGAGGGACAGGCGGTGTTCGTCGCCGGTGAGGGCGAATACCCCGTGATCGCTGGCGCCAAGCAGAAGTCGGGCCAGCCGTCGCTGGCTGAACTGAAGTACCCCACCTACGACCTCTCGAAGCTGACGGACCTGAAGACGACCGCCCAGCTCATTCAGGGGAGCGGCATCGGCGGATAGCCCGGACACGGCGCCCGCGCGGGCTCGGAAGCGCCCACGGGGGCTCGGCAGCACGGCCATCGCCGTGCTGCTCGCGGTGCCATTCGCGCTGTCATTTGTCTATCTGATCGTCCGTAATGCCGGTGATCTGAGCGGTCTCTGGGCCGCCATCACCGACGCCGACACCATTGCCCCGGCATTCCGCAGCCTGCTGCTGGGCACCTCGGTTGCCATCGCAGCTGGCACGCTTGGTACCGGGGCCGCCTGGATGGTGGCCCGTACCGACCTGGCCGGGCGCCGCACATGGGCGCTCATGCTGTGCCTGCCGCTGGTCATCCCGTCGTTTGTCGGTGCCGTGGCGCTCATCGCCGCGTTCTCTCCGGGTGGCCTGCTGTCGAAGATGCTTGGCGACTCGATCCCTTTGCCTGAGGTGAGCGGATTCTGGGGCGCGTTCGGTGTGCTCACGCTGCTCACGTACCCATACGTGTTTCTACCCGTGGTGGCACGGCTTCGCACCATGCCGCCGGCGGCCGAGGAGTCGGCACGCCTTCTGGGACGGCGTCCGTTCGCAGTGTTCCTCACCGTGGTGATGCCTCAGGCGCGAGCGGCAATCGCCGCCGGAGCACTGCTGGTGTTCCTGTACGTGATCAGCGACTTCGGTGCCGTGCAGTTGCTGCGCTACGACACGCTCACCCGAATGATCTACTCGAACCGCCTGCTCGACCCGTCGGTGTCGCTGGCACTCAGCCTGGTGCTTGGCGTGATGGCCGTGGTGATTGTGGCGCTTGAGCGCAGGGCATCGCGTGTGGGCCTTCGCGAGTACGCCCGGCTTCGCACCCCGCTCACGGTTCCCCTGGGCAGGCTGAAGGGTGTGGCCGTGTCGCTGCTGGGGGCACTGGTGGCCCTCTCGCTGATCATCCCCATCGGGGTGCTGGTGTTCTGGGCCATTCGCGGGATCGTGCAGGGCAACGAGCGGTC
>JBAXJA010000062.1:0-11424 GCA_037138115.1 Thermoleophilia bacterium
TCGTCAACGATGGGCCCGAGCTGGCGGCACGGGCCGCACCACTCTGCCCAGAAGTCGACGACCACCGGCACCTCATGCGAGCGCTCGATGACGTCGGTCTGGAAGGAGTCTTCGGAGACGTCCATCTGTTCCCCCTACAGCGTGACGGGCGTGAACCGCGCGGCACCCGGCATGGGCGTACGGCGGCTGGTCGAGAAGTCTGTCGTGGTCAAGTCCACCACGTACGGCACGGGATCGCCAATTGTGCGGTACCCGTACCGGCGGTCGGTGAGGTTGCACACCGTCACCCAGCTTGTGACCTCGGGCACCATCTGCCCGGGCTTGAACTCCTCGCTGATGAGTCCCGCCGGGATGTCGAAGCTGTTGAGCACGTGCAGGCACGCTGCCTCGGCCGACGCCGCGTCGGCGGGCTGGTCGATGAGCAGCATCAGCGCAGCCGCTCGCACGAACCGTGACGGCGGGGTGTAGTCGCCGGGCAGCCCCAACAGGCCGCCGCCCTGGCCCAGCGGGTGAAGCACGGTGTCGTGCACCGTGGTCGTGGGATTGACGGCTGAGATGCCCACGTAGTTACGCAGGTTGGTGACGTGCCAATCGAGGAACGGCGGGTTGGTGCCCACCCCGCAGGGGTTGTCGACGATGCTCATGCCCTCGGGACGGAACTCGATTGCGATGGACGCCGTGGCGTCATGCAGCAGGAAGTGCAGCGGCGGGACGAACCCCACGCCGGGATCGACACCCACCACGTTCAGCGTGGCGGCCGCCGACTTCGCCTCGGCCACGTTCTTGCACGTTCCCAGCAGGTAGGCGATGACGTCCATCTCGCTGATGTCGTTCCCCGTACCCGCGGGAGCCGCGTAATCGCAGAACCCGGCCATGTACAGCGCGTGGGCACTGAGCCCCTCGGTGTTCATGCCATCGGCAAGGAGCCCATCGCCCATCGCACCCATGCCCACAACGCCGTACTGGGGCGTCCATGCGAGGCCGTTCTTCACCCCGGCGGACGCCCGCGGTACCCCTGCCGCCACCACCTGAACCTCCCAGGGAATGAGGTCGGGGAACTCCATGGTGCGACCCACAACAACCGTGCCGTCCTTGGACGGCTTGATCTTAAAGTTGGTGCACATGGGATCACTCTATGATGCCGCCCCATGTCATCCAACGAATTCGTCTACCAGATGTACAAGGTGCGCATGGCGTACCCGCCGGACCGCGTGGTGCTCGACGACATCACCCTTGCCTTCCTCCCCGGCGCCAAGATCGGCGTGCTGGGTCTGAACGGATCCGGCAAGAGCACCCTGCTCAAGATCATGGCGGGGGAGCTCACACCGAGCAACGGCGACGCCATGGCCGGCAAGGGCGTGAAGGTGGGCTACCTCCAGCAGGAGCCGCACCTGGACCCCGACAAGGACGTGCGCGGCAACGTGGAGGACGGCGTGATCCCGCGCCGCGAGCTGCTCAACCGCTTCGCCGAGATGGGTGCCAAGTTGGCCGAGCCCATGGAGCCCGACGAGATGACGGCGCTGCTCGAGGAGTACCAGAAGGTGCAGGACGCGATCGAGCGCACCAACTCGTGGGACCTCGACCGCGAGATCGAAGTGGCCATGGATGCCCTGCGCGTGCCGCCGGGCGACGCCGATGTGAGCACCCTCTCGGGTGGAGAGCGCCGGCGCGTGGCGCTGTGCCGCCTGCTGCTTTCGGCCCCCGACATGTTGCTGCTCGATGAGCCCACCAACCACCTCGACGCCGAATCGGTGGGGTGGCTTGAGCGGTTCCTCGACGAGTACCCGGGCACCGTGGTGGCAGTGACCCACGACCGGTACTTCCTCGACAACGTCGCCGGGTGGATCCTGGAGCTCGACCGCGGCAAGGGGATTCCGTACCAGGGCAACTACTCGTCGTGGCTTGAGCAGAAGGAGAAGCGCCTGCAGGTGGAGGAGAAGAAGGCCTCCAACCGCCAGAAGGCGCTGTCGCACGAGCTCGAGTGGGTACGCATGAACCCCAAGGGGCGCCAGGCCAAGAGCAAGGCCCGCGTGTCCAATTACGAGCGTCTGGTGGCCGAGGAGGCCGAGATGCAGAAGCGTGGCGGGGAGGCGGACATCCGCATTCCGCTCGCGCCGCGCCTCGGTGACCTGGTGGTTGAAGCCACGGGCGTGGCCAAGGGCTTCGACGACCGCCTGCTGTTTGACAACCTGGCCTTCTCACTCCCGCCCGGTGGCATCGTGGGCGTCATCGGCCCGAACGGCGCCGGCAAGACCACCATGTTCAAGATGATCACCGGGCAGGAGCAGCCCGACCAGGGCCAGATCCGCATCGGCGACACCGTCAAGCTGGCGTACGTGGATCAGAGTCGCGACGATCTGGACCCCAAGAAGACCGTCTACGACGAGATCAGCGACGGCAAGGACATGATCGACCTGGGCGGTGGCAACGAGATGCAGGCCCGTGCCTACACCGCGGCCTTCAACTTCCGGGGCCCCGACCAGCAGAAGCCAGTGGGTCAGCTCTCGGGTGGTGAGCGCAACCGCGTGCACATGGCAAAGATGCTGGCGGGTGGTGGCAACCTGCTGCTCCTTGACGAGCCCACCAACGACCTCGACGTGGACACCCTGCGCGCGCTCGAAACCGCGCTCGAAACGTTCTCGGGCTGCGCCGTCATCATCACCCACGATCGCTGGTTCCTCGACCGCATGGCCACCCATATCCTGGCCTTCGAGGGCGACAGCAACGTGGTGTGGTTCGAGGGCAACTACGCCGACTACGAAGCCAACCGCAAGGTGCGTATGGGCGAAGACGCCGACCAGCCACACCGAATCCGCTACCGCAGGCTCACCACTCCGTCGTAGGGAGCGATGAGCCTGCGGCGGCGGCCTCGGCCCCTCAGCCCAGCGTCTCGACCTTGATGGCGGAGATGGTGACGCCCTCGGTATTGGCGGTCACAGTTCCACTGCTGGAGTCGCGCAGGCACCCCACGGTGAGCGCGGTGTTGCCCGTTGCCCCGGAGAGATCAATGGACGCTGTGACGGGCAGTGGCTGAACCACCGTCAGTCCGTTAAGCAGTGCTGCGGTCCCCTGCCGGTACACGCGCGCGGTCTCGCGCGCGGTGTCAATCTCAACGGGGAAGTAGCAGTCAACCTCGACGGACTGACCCGTGCCCTGGTTGTCGAGCCCGTAGACCGTTGATGAGACGTTGGTGGTTGCCGTGGCGATGTACTTGCCGGGGGGAAGCGAGATGGTGCCCACCGTGGTCCACGGGGAGGTGCTCGCGATGATGGTTGTCGCTGCGCCCGACGTGGTGGTGAAGTAACCATTGCTCGGCCCGCGCGCGCCAGCGGCGCCGGAGGGGCCAGCGGTGCCCTGGGGGCCAGCGGAACTCGCCAGCAGCGCGCCCGTCTTGAAGTCGGTGGCGTCCAGACTTCCGGCCTTCACCTTCGCACCGGTCACGGCGTTGTTCTTGATCTGCATTGGGCCCACCGAGTTCTTCGGTAGCTGGGTCACGGCGTAGCCGGTACCACCGAGGGCAATAACAAGGGCAAGGCAGGAAACGGCGAGGGCCGGGGAGGGAGGCTTCATGCCGATCAAGCGTACCCCACGGCCCATACAGGGGTATGCGCGCCGGGTGCGCCGGCGCCGAGGCGCATCCGTCATAGCGAGCTCACCACGCCCCGAGAGGGAGCGGTGAGCCCGCTATGGAGGGCGTCATCAGTCGGCGCAGGTACCAACCATGGTGAATGCCTGGTTGTTGTTGCCCCAAGCGCCCGACAGGCGGAATTGCCCGTTGGACGAGATGGCGACCTTGTTGATGTTGCCCTGCAGGCCGTAACCGCCACCCTTCACCACCACCTGCGCACCGCTGCCGCCTGCGGTGTCAATCCCGAGGTTCACGCTGCCCGATGAGCCAGTGGCTTCAATCGTGCCGCGGGTGATCGTGCACGACGACAGGTCGAACGTGCGCTGGATGGCCGGGCTGCCCAGCGTGGCGGTATCGCCAGTGGCGTTGTTGCCGCCCCCGCCCCCGCCCCCGGAGCTACTGCACGATGCCGGGCGATCGGGCCACGCCTTCGCGAGCGCGGTGGCCGTGGCCGGTCCATACCGACCGTCCACCTTGATGCCCGCCTGCTTCTGGAAGGCGCGAAGAGCCGCTTCCGTTCCCGAACCGAACACACCATCCACAGTGCCGTCGAAGTAACACAGGCCGGTGAGCGCAGTCTGCAGCAGGTTCACCGCATCGGTGTTGGGGTTACCGAGCGCCAGGTTGATGGCCGCCATCGTCTGCGGACCAGCGATGCCGTCAACCGGCAACTGCGCGGCCTTCTGGAAGTTGGACACCGCCGCGGTTGTCGCCGGGCCATAGACGCCGCTGATGGGCCCTGAGTAGAAGCCCAGCGTGGTGAGGTCCTTCTGCAGCGACATGGTCGCCTGCTGTGCGGGATTCAGCACAGGTGTGGCGGGCGTCGACGTGGTCGCGGCAACGGTAACCGTGGTGGTCGCCGCGACTGTGGACGTGGTGCCTGTGGACACGGTGCCTGTCAAGGGGGTGGTACTGGTCGTATCTGGCGTCAGGGCGCCGGATGCGTTGGGTGACGTCACTGTGACGGTTGTTGTGTCTCCGCCAAAACCACAGCCGGCGACGAGCACCGTTGCGCTTACCAGCGCCGCTGCGGCGGCGGCGATTCGGATTTTCGCCATTTCGGGTTCACCTCATACGTTGAATTGGGGACATCTGGGGCCTCGCCACGGTTCTTCACCCCCGCCACCCGGTGCCCTGCCTCTTGTAGCCTCCCCGACCGGCCCGGGGACGCTCTGGCCATGACACCGAATTCGCACGAGGAGCATTTGTGAGCGCATCACCGGACCCGTTCAACGCACGGGCGACTCTTTCGGCTGGGGGCAAGGACTACGCGATCTGGCGCCTGGACGCGCTGGGGACCGACCTCAGCCGCACGCCGTATGTCGTGAAGATTCTCATCGAGAATGTGCTGCGAAACGCCGGTGGCGAGTTCGTGAGCGAGGACGACGTGAAGGCACTGGCAGCATGGGCACCGAACTCGGGCGCCGCCCGCGAAGTGCCGCTGCTCCCCGCCCGCGTGGTGATGCAGGACTTCACCGGTGTGCCCTGCGTGGTTGACCTGGCCGCAATGCGCGACGCCATGGCCACCTTGGGTGCCGATCCCGCACGCATCAACCCGCTCGTGCCCGCCGACCTGGTGATTGACCACTCGGTGCAGGTGGACTTCTTCGGCACCGACCACTCCTTTGAGGAGAACGTGGCCAAGGAGTACGAGCGCAACGGCGAGCGGTACGCGCTGCTCCGTTGGGCGCAGCAGGCGTTCAAGGACTTCCGTGCCGTGCCCCCAGGCACCGGCATCGTGCACCAGGTCAACCTGGAGTACCTGGCATCCGTCGTGGCCACCCGCGAGGTGGATGGCGAGCTTCGCGCGTACCCCGACTCACTGGTGGGCACCGACTCGCACACCACCATGATCAGCGGCATCGGCATTCTGGGTTTCGGCGTGGGCGGCATCGAGGCCGAGGCCAACCTGCTTGGTCAGCCCATCAATCTGCCGTGGCCGGTTGTGGTTGGCGTGAAGCTCACCGGACAGCTCAGCCCGGGTGCCACCGCCACCGACCTGGTACTCACCCTCACCGAGATGCTCCGCGCGCACGGCGTGGTGGGCAAGTTCGTTGAGTACTACGGCGACGGCCTGTCCAACGTCACGCTGGCCGACCGCGCCACCATCGCCAACATGGGACCCGAGTACGGCGCCACCACCGGAATCTTCTCGGTTGACGCCGAGGCGCTCCGTTACCTCGAGACCACCAACCGCGGCGACCTGGTGCCGCTCGTGGAGTCGTACTACCGCGAGCAGGGCATGTTCCGCGAAGACGGCGATCCCGACCCGATCTACGACGAGCACCTCGCGCTCGACCTGGGCGATGTGGTTCCGTCGCTGTCGGGCCCGCGCCGTCCGCAGGACCGCGTCACCCTTCCCGAGGTGGGTAACCGCTTCATGCAGGAGTACCCCGAAGGCAAGATCAGCGACGAGGGTCGCCACTACCCCACGAAGGACATCGTGATCGACGGCGAGACGGCCGCGTTCGGCCCCGCGTCGGTCGCAATCGCCGCCATCACCTCGTGCACCAATACGTCCAACCCGTACGTGATGGTGGGCGCCGGCCTGGTGGCCAAGCGCGCCGTTGAGAAGGGCCTCACAGTCAATCCGACTGTGAAGACCTCCTTCGCCCCGGGATCCCAGGTGGTCACCGGCTACATGGAGAAGGCCGGGCTCATGACCTACCTCAACCAGATCAGGTTCAACCTGGTGGGGTACGGCTGCACCACCTGCATCGGTAACTCCGGCCCGCTGGACGAGCCCGTGACCAAGGCCATCGAGGACGACGGCCTCGTGGTGGCCGCGGTGCTCTCGGGCAACCGCAACTTCGAGGGCCGCGTGAGCCCGCACGTGAAGGCGGCCTTCCTGGCATCCCCGCCGCTGGTGGTGGCCTTCGCCCTCGCCGGCCGCGTTGATATCGACCTCACCAAGGAGCCCCTCGGCATTGGATCCGATGGCGAGCCCGTGATGCTCGCCGACATCTGGCCCACGGCCGATGAGGTGCGCGATGTGGTTGAGAGCACCATCGACGCGGCGCTCTTCAAGGAGTACTACGCATCGGTGTTCGATGGCGACGCCCGCTGGCAGGCAATTCCGGTTCCGGCCGGCGACACCTACGCATGGGACAGCGACAGCACCTACGTGCAGCTGCCGCCATTCTTCGACGGCCTCACGCCCGAGCCCCCGGGTGTCACCGACATCCTTGATGCCCGCGTGCTTGCCGTGCTGGGCGACTCAGTGACCACCGACCACATCTCACCCGCCGGCGTGATCCCGGTCAACTCACCAGCGGGTGAGTACCTCATCGCCAACGGCGTGGAGCCCCGCGACTTCAACTCGTTCGGCAGCCGCCGCGGCAACCATCAGGTGATGATGCGCGGCACCTTCGGCAACATCCGCCTGCGCAATGCGATGGCAGGTGGCAAGGAGGGCAACTGGACCGAGCACGTCACCACCGGCGAGATCATCCCGATCTACGACGCATCCATGCGCTACCAGGAGGCGGGCATTCCGCTCGTCGTGCTGGCCGGCAAGGAGTACGGATCGGGTTCGTCGCGCGACTGGGCGGCCAAGGGCACCGCGCTGCTCGGTGTGCGCGCCGTCATCGCGCAGTCGTTTGAGCGCATCCACCGCGGCAACCTCGTTGGCATGGGCGTGCTTCCCCTGCAGTTCCTCGATGGCCAGAGCGCCGAGAGCCTGGGCCTCACCGGCGCCGAGACGTTCACCATCAACGGCGTGTCCGACATGGAGCCGCGGGCGCTGCTCACCGTGGAGCTTGGCGATGGCCGTCAGTTCCAGGTGCAGTCGCGAATCGACGGCCCCAACGAGCTGAACTACCTCAAGAACGGCGGCATCCTGCCCACCGTCCTGCGTCGCCTCTACAAGGAGAGCGCCGGCAAGTAGTTCCCGTCCCCCGGCCGCCCATCGCAGCGGCCGGGAGATGCTTTACTATTCTGCCTCCTGAGTAAAGGAGGCACGATGCCAGTCATCTCGTCAAAGAATCAGGTGACGATCCCCGTCGATGCCCTCCGCGAGGCGGGCCTCACGGCCGGCGATGACGTCATCATCACCGCCATGGGTGATGGCAGCATCTCCATCGCAAATGCGGCGGCCCTGCTGGATCGCTTCGCCGGTATCTTCGATAACACCGTGTACCCGCCCGGGTACCTTGAGCAGCTGCGGTCGGAATGGGACTGACCATCCTCGACGCCGACGTGCTCATCGGAGTGCTCACGCGAACGGACGCCAATCACATGAAGGCACGGCGAATCATTCAGCGGGTGCTCACCGACGTGCCCGACCGGGTTATCAGTGCGGTGACCATCGCCGAGATCAGCGTCGGCCCCATGGCGCGTGGCGACGCTGAGGGCAACGCCGTCCGCATGTTCATCGAGGGCCTTCGAGCCAGGGTGCTTCCCCTTGATGAGGAACGTGCCCGGCAGGCCGCGGCCATCCGCGCACGCACCGGGGTAAAGCTGCCTGATGCATGCGTACTGGCTGCTGCCCTTGAGATGGAGGCGCGCCAGCCCGAACCCGTCACCATCACATCATTCGACACGCGCCTGCTGAGCGCGTGGAAGCGCCTGAGCCGGGCGGGCTAGTTGATGCCGTCGGCGGCGGCGTCGACCACCGCGCGAAGCTTGGCGGCCAGGCCGGGGCGGGCAGCCAACGTGCCGGGCGCGCCCTCGGGGCCGGTGGGCAACTGCTGCACCTCACCCCCTGCGGCGATCACGATGACGGCACCGGCAGCAACGTCCCACGCGTTGACGCCGAACTCGTAGTAGCCGTCGAGGCGACCGGCGGCCACCCACGCCATATCAAGCGCGGCCGAACCACCGCGGCGCATGTCGCGCACGTGCGGGATGACGCCCGACAGGCGAAGCGCCTGGCGACGACGGCGCACGGCGTCGTAGCCGAAGCCGCTGCCGATGAGCGCCTTGCCCAGATCGTCTCGCGGCTCAAGCACCAGGGGCGCCCCGTTCAGCAGCGCAGGGCCACCGCGCACAGCGCTGAAGGTCTCGCCGCGAATCGGGTCGTGCACCACACCCATCAGGCCACCGTCATCGTCGTGGCAGCCGATGCTCACCGCCCACTGCGGGTAGCTCCACAGGTAGTTGGTGGTGCCGTCCAGCGGGTCAACCAACCACGTAAGCCCCGTGGTGCCGTCCTCGGCCTCACCCGACTCCTCGCTGAGAATGGCGTCGTCGGGGCGCTCGACGCGGATCATGCCGAGAATCGTCTCGTCGGCCTCACGGTCGGCGTCGCTCACCAGATCGGTGGCGCTGCTCTTCTCGGTAAGGCCCTCCACGGGCCGGTCGAACCGGGCCAGCAGTTGGCGCCCGGCGATCTCGGCGGCGCGCAGCGCCAAGTCGAGCACGGCATTTGCAGTGGTGGTGTCTGTGGTCACGAGGGAGCAGGGTACCGACCATTGACCAGCCGGGGGCGCTAGCGTTCCACTCAATGGCGAACTCAGTGAACCTCATTTCCCCGCGCGGCTACTGCGCGGGTGTCGACCGCGCCATCGAGACCGTTGACCGGCTGCTCGAGAATCGCGGGGCACCCATCTACGTGCGCGGCGAGATCGTGCACAACCAGTATGTGGTGAAGACCCTTGCCGACAAGGGCGCGGTGTTCGTGGATACCCCCGAAGAGGTTCCGGAGGGCGCGGTCATCGTGCTGTCGGCCCATGGCAGCGCGCCCGACATCTACGCACGCTGCGCTGCGCGCAACCTCGAGGTGATCGATGCCACCTGCCCCCTCGTAAGCAAGGTGCACGCCGAGGTGCGCAGGTATGCCGGGAAGGGCGCCACCGTGCTGCTGGTGGGGCACGTGCAGCACGACGAGGTCATCGGCACCCGCGGGGAGGCCCCCGAACGGGTCATCGTGGTTGAGGATGTCGCACAGGCCGAGACCGTTGAGGTTCCCGACCCCGAGAACGTCGCCCTCACCACCCAGACCACCCTCTCGCTGGATGACACCGCGGAGATCATCGCCGTGCTGCGCCGAAGGTTCCCCGCGCTGCAGTCGCCCACCAGCAGCGACATCTGTTACGCCACACAGAACCGTCAGGACGCCGTGAAGGGCGCCGTGAGCGCTGATGCCATCGGTGCGCCCGAACTGGTGCTGGTGGTGGGATCGCAGAACTCATCCAACTCGCAGCGCCTTGTGGAGGTCGCCCGGGCCGGTGGTGCGGCGTCGTACCTCATCGATGGCGTCGACGACCTCGATCCGGCCTGGCTTGAGAGCCATCCCCGCGTGGCGCTCACCGCCGGCGCATCGGCCCCCGAGGTGCTCGTACGCGAAGTGCTCGAATTCCTCGAGACCAAGGGCTACGCACGCGGAGGCAGCGAGGTGCCAACCGACGAGGGCGTGGTGTTCGCCCTGCCGCCGCAGATCAGGTAGCCGCAGCCACCGCGTCGATGTCGAGGCGCACGTAGTCCACCGTCACCGGGTCGGGCATCAGGTCAACCACGGCCCGCACGAACGGGTCGCGAAGGTCGTCGGGCAGCCGTTCGATATGTGAGCCCAGCACGATTGTGCGAAACCACTCCACCGGGTCATCCGGCACCACGGGGCGCGGCACCAGACGGCACCGCACGTCGTCGAAGCCGGCGGCATCAAGGTCGTCGGCCATGTCCTCGGCCCTGCGGAAGTTCCAGGGCCCCACCCACCCGGCGAATGAGGGTGCGAAGGGCGTGCGGAGCGCCACCACGTCGGCGGCATGGTGCACGGCATCAATGTTGCCGAAGCCGCCGCACTGCGCCGCCAGCTGCGCGCCCGGCCGCATGGCGCCCCGCAGGTGCCCGAGCATGCCCACATGGTCGGGCACCCAGTGGAAGGTCGCCGTCGAGAGCACGGCATCGCACTGCACGCCTCCAAGGTTGAGGTGCATCAGATCCGCGTGCACCAACTCAAGGTTGGGATGCGTGCCAAGTCGCGCGCGGGCGGCATTGATCATCGACGCCGACCCGTCCACGGCGATCACGCGACCGCGCGGCAGCCGGTGCAGCAGGGCCTCAGTCACCCGGCCCGATCCACACCCGGCATCGAGCACCACCTCATCGCCCCGCAGGTGCAGCCGGTCCAGCACATCAAGGCCCATCGCGAGCATGGGCGCGGAGATCTTGTCGTACGAGCTCCCGTCCCAGTCGCGCGTCACTGCCACGGCTACGCGGCCGGCGGGAAGTACACCGGCTCGTCAATGACGAGGTCGGTAGGCACGCGGCCGTGCAGGTCGGCCGGGTCCTGCGCGAAGCGCGGGTCAATCTCCACCACTGCTCCGTCCGGCACGGTGACGCCCGAGCTCTCGAGCCATCGTGATGCCCGCGCCACCATCGCCGCGCGGCAGGTGTCGGGCGAGTCGGCACCCTCGGCGTTCTTCACCGGCGCGAAGCGCTCCTCGCGGTTCATCTCGACGGTCACGGTACGGGTCGCGAGCGGCAGGGCGTCAAACATGAAGGCCTCAAACTTGACGGCGTTCGGTGCCTGCGGGTCGGGGTCGTCCACCGTGGCCACCCGCTTCTCGGCGCGGTGAAATGGCAGCTCCACCTCACCGCTCGCAATGCGCATCGCGAACCCGCGGTCCAGACAGTGCACACCCGTTGACCCGGCCCAGTACGTCAGCGCGCCATCGAGGTCGCGGGCCTGCTCCAACTCCTTGGGCAGGTCGCTGTACTCCACCAGTGCAGTGCGGCCGTCAACGGTGGCCATCACGCCCATGTGCTCCTCGGCTGAGGTCTTGGCGACCACCAGCGTGCTCATCTCGGCCTGGGCCATGAGGTGCGCACCGACAAGCTCCGGGTCGGCCGGGCGC
>JBAXJA010000063.1:0-11346 GCA_037138115.1 Thermoleophilia bacterium
GCAGGTCTGGTTGACCCCGACGTGGCCCGTGCGGTGTGTAGCGACGGGCCTGCGCGCATCGCCGATCTGGCCGCACTGGGCGTGACATTCGATCGCGCCGGCGATCACCTCGCCCTCGCGCGCGAGGGCGCACACTCGCGCTCGCGTGTGGTGCACGCCGGCGGTGATGCGACAGGACGCCACGTCGCCGGGGCGCTGGTGGCCGCGGTCCGGGCCGAGCCACGCATTCGCGTCGCCGACCGCACCCGGGTCCTCGACCTCCTCACTGACGATCGCGGCATTCGCGGGGTCACACTCCGCGGCCCGGCCGGTGACGAGGGCCTGTGTACCCGTGTGGTCGTGCTCGCCACTGGCGGGGCCGGTCACATGTTCAGCCGCACCACCAACCCGCTGGGTGCGACGGCCGATGGACCCGCACTCGCCCGCCGGGCCGGGGCCGCATTGGCCGATATGGAGATGGTGCAGTTCCACCCCACCGCACTCGCCGTGGGTGCGAGCCCGCTCCCCCTGGTGAGCGAGGCGGTGCGTGGTGCCGGCGGTGTGCTGCGCGATGTGCACGGCCGCGCCGTGATGGACGGCGTGCACCCCCTGGGTGATCTGGGCCCACGCGATGTCGTGGCCCGTGAGGTATGGCGCCGCGCCCGCGACACCGGCGCCGATGTGGTGATGGATCTCAGCCACCTGGATCCCGGCAAGGTGCATACCCGCTTCCCCGCCGTCGCGGCGTTGTGCGCCGCACACGGCATCGACCTGGCGCGTAACCCGGTACCGGTGACTCCCGCAGCGCACTACGCCATGGGTGGGATCCTCACCGATCTGGCGGGGCGCAGCACGGTTCCCGGCCTGTGGGCGGTGGGCGAGTGCGCGGCCACTGGCCTGCACGGGGCAAACCGTCTGGCATCCAACAGCCTGCTCGAGGCCGTGGCACTGGCCGAGCGGGCTGCCGCCGACGTCGTGGCGGGCGGCGGCCCGGCACCCGGCCCGCGTGCTGAGCCGATCGCGGCAATCACCGGTCATGCCGATGCAGAGCGCGTACGCAACGAGGTGGGCCTCCTCATGTGGCACGGCTGTGGCCTGGAGCGCGACGCCCGTGGGCTCGGCAATACGCTCGATGCGCTCCACGCGGTACCGGCTCCCGCCGACCCCGAGGCCGCTGGCCTGTTGGAGATTGCACGGCTCACCGTGCGTGCCGCCGCAGAGCGCGATGAGAGCCGCGGCGCGCACTTCCGCACCGACTTCGCATATTCCGACCCTGCCCGCGCGCATCGCATCGCCTGGGCGGGCGACCTTCCCCATCACCTCGACGCGGCCGGCTATGGCCTCGCCACCACCATCACGGAGACAGCGTGAGCACCAGCGCACCGGCATGCAGCATTCCCCTGCCCGAGTCGACGGTTCCCGAGGCAGAGCTCATCGCCCGTGCCACGGCCGCCCGTGTGGCCCTCGGCGACCGCCTCGTCATTCTGGGCCACCACTACCAGAAGCATGAGGTCATCCGATTCGCCGACATCACCGGCGACTCGTTTCTGCTGGCCCGCCGGGGCGCCGAGGCGACCCAGGCAGATCTCGTGGTCTTTCTGGGCGTGTACTTCATGGCCGAGGCCGCGGACATCCTGTCCCAGCCACACCAGCGCGTGATCCTCCCCGACCTGGGCGCGGGCTGCCATCTGGCCGAGTGTGCCGACATCTTCACGGTCAACGATGCGTGGCAGCAGATCACCGCACAGTTCCCCGACCGCACCATCGTGCCCCTCACCTATATGAACTCCGGCGCCGACCTGAAGGCCTTCGTGGGCCGCAACGGCGGCGCGGTGTGCACGTCGGGCAATGCCGAGCGCGCCTTCCGCTGGGCACGCGAGCAGGGCGACATGGTGTTCTTCTTCCCCGATGAGCACCTGGGCCGGAACACCGCATGCCGTCTGGGCATGCGATCCGATGCACCCGTGGTGTGGGATCCGCGGAAGGCCGAACTCGGCGGCATCACCGCCGATGCGCTGGCCGCCAGCGAGATCGTGCTCTGGAAGGGCTTTTGCAATGTGCACACGGGCTTCACGGTGCGGCAGATCGACGAAGCCCGGGCAGCGCATCCCGGGCTGACGGTCATCGTGCACCCCGAGTGCCCGCGCCCCGTCGTTGAGGCGGCCGACGAGGACGGATCCACCGAGTACATCATCCGGCGTCTGGATGAACTGCCGCCAGGGAGTGCCGTGGCCATCGGCACCGACTGGAATCTGGTGGACCGCCTGCGAATCCAGCATCCCGACAAGACGGTCTTCTGCCTGAACGAGCACCTGTGCCCGTGCGTGACCATGAACCGCATCACGCTTCCCAAGCTCACGTGGATACTCGAGAGTCTGGCCGCCGGAGAGGTACCCAACGTCGTGAAGGTGGACGACGACATGGCGCGCGACGCGCGTCTTGCGCTCGACCGCATGCTCGCCCTCTGATGGATCTCGAGGCGCTGGTCAGCGCAGCGCTGGCCGAGGACCTGGGTGACCGTGGCGATGTGACGTCGCTGGTAACCATCCCCGAGGATGCGCGGGCGCGCGGGCGCGTCGTGGCCCGGTCGGGTGGTGTATTCGCGGGGCGCGCCTTCGGTGAGGAGGTGCTTCGCCAGATGGGGGTGGATGGCACCTGGCAGGCAGTCGACGGCACCGTGCTCTCCCCCGGCGAGCCCGTGCTGGGCGTCGATGGACCCGCCCGGGCGGTCCTGTCGGCCGAGCGCACGCTGCTGAACGGCATGTCGCACCTGTCGGGCATTGCCACCCACACCGCACGGTTCGTGAGGGCCGCCCGGCCCGCAGCGGTGCTCGATACCCGCAAGACCACGCCAGGCTGGCGAGTGCTTGAGAAGGCCGCAGTGGCCGCCGGCGGGGGGACCAACCACCGCATGGGCCTGTTCGACATGGTGCTGGTGAAGGACAACCACCTCGCTCTCGGCGGCATCGACCTGCGCGCGGCGGTTGCCCATGCGCGGGAGGAATTGCCCGGCGTACCGGTGGAGGTGGAGGCCGATGATCTGGCTGGCGTGCGCCTGGCGCTGGAGGTGGGTGCCGATCGGATCCTGCTGGACAACATGGATGAGGCCACCATGCGCGAGGCCGTGGAACTGTGTCGCGGCCACGCCATCACCGAGGCATCTGGCGGGATGGACCTGGAGGGTGTGGCCCGGGCGGCCGACTGCGGCGTGGACTGCGTGAGCGTGGGAGCATTGACGCATTCCTCCCCCGCTCTCGACCTTGCGCTCGACCTCGACTGACGCCGCGCGCGCGGACCTGATCCGCATCAGGGTCGGCATCTTCGCCGTCGACGCGCCGTCGCACCCGGATTACCTCGGGCCGACGGGAGTCACCGGTACAGTTTCGCCATGACCGAATCTGAGCAGTCCCCCGACCAGGCTGGCGGCGTCTCCCGCAAGCGTTTCTTGCAGGCAGGCGCTGCAGTCGCCGGATCCGTCTATCTGGGTGGCATGGCCACCAGCGCAGCCTCAGCGGCTACTGCGGGGCCGAGCGCCGTGCCTGTCGACTTCGGAGACATGAACGTCGTGATCTTCATGACCGACCAGGAGACCTACCACGACACCCTCTGGCCGAAGGGCTGGCTTGAGAAGAACCTGCCGGGCTATGCACAGATCACCAAGCACGGCATGAAGTTCGACAACGCGTACACCAACACGTGCGCGTGCTCGCCGGCACGTTCCACAATCATGAGTGGCTACTACCCGGCACAACACGGTGTGAAGTACGTGCTGGAGCACGACCTGTGGGGGCCGAACTACCCACAGGTGGACCTGCTGCCCGCGAACAAGATGCCGAATATCGCGAGCGTCATGGCAGCCGCCGGCTACTACACCGTGTACAAGGGCAAGTGGCACTGCAGCAAGTACCCGCCGGCAACCGCGCCGACCTTGCCGCAGCCCCCGAGTCAGCAGGACAACCCCAGCTACCCGCCAGACGTGAATCGGAGCGACTACCCGCCGAGCCCCATCACAGGCTCTGACCCGGTCGACATGCTTGAGCCCTACGGATGGAACCGCTGGGACGCACCTGATGCCGGCGCCAACCAGGCCATCGATCAGATGGGTGGTGGCATCGCCAACCACGACGGCCGGATCATGGCCTCGCGTGGCCCAGTTGAGGTGGGCGACGAGGGCGTGCTCGAGTTCATCAGGAACTGGCCGGAGATCAAGAAGAGCCTCCCCGCGAACCAGCAGAAATTCTGCCTCGTCATCTCGCTGGTGAACCCGCACGACGTACTGGCGTACCCCCGCCGGTATTCAGCCGGCGGCTACAGCAACCAGTGGTTGCAGGGCGACATGAAACTGCCGGACACGGTGGCGGAGCGCCTTGTGACCAAGCCGAAGGCGCAGGCCATCTTCAAGGCGCTCGTGGCCAGCGGTACCGGCCCGCTCCCCAGCACCAAGGCCAAGATCAACTACCTCAACTTCTACGCCAACCTCATGAAGGTGTCGGACAACTACCTCACCAACGTGCTCGCAGCAATGCGGGCAGTGGGGTACGACGCCGAGGAGCCGGCCAACTCGCAGTTCGGGCTGTTGGGCGAGACCCTCGTGGTCCGCACCGCAGACCACGGCGAGATGGGGCTCACCCACGGCGGGCAGCGCCAGAAGTGGTTCAACATGTACGAAGAGACCATCAACATCCCGTTGATCTTCTCCAATCCGATCGCGTGGCCGAAGCCCGTGTCGAGCAAGGCGCTGGTGTCGCACGTTGACCTACTGCCCACGCTCGCCAATCTCGTTGGCGCGCCCGCGCGCGCGCAAACCCAGTGGCCAGGCAAGGACTACTCGTCGCTGCTTCGCAACCCGAAGGCCAAGCCGGTACAGGACTACATCGTCTTCACCAACGACGACTTCCAGGCCGCGTCGCAGAACATGTTCGTGCCGCCGCCCAACCACATTCTCGGTATCCGCGAGACGCGGTGGAAGTTGGCCAAGTACTACGACATCAATAATCAGGTGGAGCCTGAGTACGAGATGT
The DNA here is from genome assembly GCA_037138115.1 of Thermoleophilia bacterium. Lineage (GTDB taxonomy): Bacteria > Actinomycetota > Thermoleophilia > Miltoncostaeales > Miltoncostaeaceae > SYFI01. The sequence goes on from JBAXJA010000063.1 coordinate 5,001, forward strand.
ACGACCTCGTGCGCGACCCCAACGAGACCACGAACCTCACGTTCAAGCGCTACACGCGCAATGCCGTTCAGGAGAGGAACTTCCAGCGGCTGAAGGCGAAGCTCGATGAGATCGAGGGGACGCTGCTGCAGCCCATCCCCGGCGTGACACCGACGTGCCCCATGCCCCCGGCCGGCTGGGGGAACCTCGGACCCGGCCAGACAAGCACCGGGGCTGGCTGGACCGGAGGCTGACGCCGCGTCACCGCACCCCGGGGATGAGCCCCGGGGTGCGGTGACGGTCGTGCGTCTTACTTGCCGTCCCTGACGCGGACGAGGCCGGGCAGAACGCCCACGAACCCGTCGCCGTTCGGCGCGATGTACAGCGAGGCGTAGCTGTTGTTGAACAGCGGCCCCTCGCCCACCAGCTGGCTGTAGACCTCCTTGCCGGATCGGAAGTCCACGGCCGTCCAGTACCAGCCGAGCGTGTTCTTGCGGTGGGTGTAGGTGTAGATGAGCCCCGTCTTCGCCGAGACCTTCGACACCACGCTCGGAACGACCACCTTGGTGTTGGTCCACTTGGTCGTGCACGTGCCATCCGACGCCACATCGATGCGCGTCATGCCGGGCACAACCTTGTTGGCATCGGTGAGAGGGTCGGTGAAGCCCGAGTTGTTCTCGGCAATGAGTGAGTTGCCCACCGAGATGAGCGAGTTCTCTGTGGCGCTCGCACCCGCCCCGAATACCGCGACAGTGCACACCTCTGCCCCGGTGGCGTTGTCGTACACCACCACGTTCTCGGGGTCCCAGTTGTCGACGATCGCCACCCGGTTGCCGGGGATGATCGTGGGGGTGGTGCCCGACCCCGGGCTCTTCTGGCCCGACTTGACGAGATTCGTGTTGCTGTATGGCGGTGTCTTCCAGGTCTCGGTGGGCATCCCCCCAGCCGAGGTAAACCGGTACATCGCCTGGGTGCTCACGATGTACACGCCGCCGCTCTCATCCATGGCGAATGAATTGCCAATGCCCTCATAGAGCTTGGCGGGTGCGGGCGGACTCCCCTGCCCCGCAATCGGGTTGTCGACCACCCCGGTGAGCTTCGTCACCTGCACGAGCGGCTGGTTCTCGGCTGGGCTGTGGTTGACCACACCCACCACGCCGAGCTTGGTGGCAAACCAGATGTTGCCATTCGAGTCGGGAAGTGCTGACTGGATGGAATCGTCGGTCGCACCGATAAACCCGCTGAGGTCGATGTCATACATCACCTTGAAGAACGTGATGCCGCGGGTGGTCACCGGCTTGTAGGTGATGAGGTGCTGGGTGGCCGTCGACACCACCGCCTGCCCCTTGTTATCGAGATAGAAGTACCCACCTGCCAGGTCGGTGTAGCCGCCACCGGACGGAGTGGCCGGCGCCGGATAGTCGGGCAGTGCAGGCAGCTCGGCCTGCGTGATGATCTTCAGCGTGTTCGGGTCCATGAGCGTGAGGAACGCGCTGGTGAATGGCAGCACACAGATCGCCACGATCTGGCCCTTGGCGTTGAACGTGATGCTCGCGCATTCACCACCCATGCTCTTGAACGCGACGTTCATGTTCCTGCCGAGCGGACCGGCCCACCGGTACGTGTCGCTCATAAAGGTGTCGTTGTGGATGTTCGACTTCCCAGCGGGCGCCATGAATGGATTTACGGGCGCAGGTGGGACGAGCACCGGCTTGGCCACCGCAGGGTGCCCGGTGAACGTGGGGGTGTATGCCGAGGCGGCAGTGGGCAGCGCCACGCAGAGCGCGGCGGCAGCGGCCAGCGCGGCCGGACGACGGAAGCGGGACATGCAGATCCTTTCGGGAGGAATACCAAGTGGTGCGAATAGGCATGAATCGTACCCTTCTTGGCTTTCCGTCGGGTGCCATCGGGTGCCGTTGGGCGGCGTTGGGTGCCGCCTGCAACGGGCAAATGTCTCTTATTGCTGTGTGGCACGGGCTCTGCGGGCCTCCCCGCTGGAGCGGGCGTATCCTCAGCCTTCGAAGTGACACCAACGGACCCCACAATTCAGATCGTCCTTCCGGTACTCGGCGAGTCCGTCACCGAAGGCACCGTGATCGAGTGGAGGAAGTCCGTGGGGGACTCCGTCGACGAGGGTGAGACCCTTCTCGAGGTGACCACCGACAAGGTGGACGTGGAGATCCCGGCCCCTGCCGCGGGTGTGCTCACGGCCATTGCGGCCGACGCCGGCACCGTGGTGGAAGTAGGCCAGTTGCTGGGCGAGATGGCCAACGGCGTGGGTGCATCCGCGCCCGCCGACCAGGCGCCTGCTGCCCCGGTTGCCGACGGACCCGTCACGTTGGTGCCCATCCAGTTGCCGGATATGGAATCGGTGACCGAGGGCACCGTTGTGGAATGGCGCAAGGCTGTGGGCGACGCCGTCGCAGAGGACGAGATCATCGTGGAGGTCTCCACCGACAAGGTGGACCTCGAGGTGCCCTCCCCCGCCGCCGGCACGCTGGCCGAGGTCGCCGTGCCGAATGGCGAGATGTTCCAGGTGGCCCTCCCGCTGGGACAGATCGCGCAGGGGGCCGCGCCCGCTGGGGGCACCACCGCGAAGGCGCCTGCTGCGCCGGCAGCGGCTGCGGCCGTCGCAACGCCCCCGCCGCGTCGCGACGTGGCAGCATCGCCCATCGCCCGCCGCGTGGCATTTGAGAAGGGCGTTGACCTCGGGGGCGTCACCGGCACGGGGCCCGGCGGCCTGATCCGCCGCGGCGACGTGGAGAACGCGGGCAAGGGGGGCGGTCCTGCCAACCCGGCACCGCCCGCAGGCGAGGAACTGGTGCGGCTCACCGGCCCCGCCGCGGCACTGGCCGACTACATGGACGAGAGCCGGTCCATTCCCACCGCCACGACTTTCCGCACCATCTCTGTGCAGATGCTCGACGCCGAGCGCAAGCGCCTCAATGAAGCCCTGTCGGTGGCGGGTGGCGGCAAGTTGTCGTTCACCCACATCATCGCCTGGGCCATCATCCGTGCCGTCGGCCTGACGCCCGGAATGGCCACCGCATTCGCGCGGGTTGAGGGCAAGCCGCACAAGATTCCGCGCGACACCGTCAATCTGGGCATCGCCGTCGACGTGGAGCGCAAGGACGGCAGCCGGTCGCTGCTGGTGCCAGTCATCCGCGACTGCGCCGCGCTGGGCTTCCAGGGCTTCCGGGCCGCGTTCGACGACCTCATCCAGCGCTCACGCGTGGGCAAGATCAGCCCGGATGAGCTGCGTGGTGCGGGAGTGACCCTCACGAACCCCGGTGGATTCGGCACCAATGCATCCGTGCCGCGGCTCATGAACGGACAGGGCACCATCGTCGCCACAGGCGGCATCACGTGGCCGCCCGGTATGGAAGGGGTGCCAGACGAGCTGCTGCGGGTGTGGGGGGTGTCGAAGGTGATGACGGTGACCTCCACCTACGACCACCGGGTCATCCAGGGGGCCGAGAGCGGCGCATTCCTTCGCGACATCGCCGCCCTGCTCGCAGGTGGCCAGGGCTTTTATGACGAGATCCGCGCTGCGCTGAGCCTGCCCGCTGCCGCGCCGCTGGTGTTTGAGGCATCGGCAGAGGCACCCGCGGCTGCGCCGGCACTCGAGGCCACCGCCGACGAGGCCACGCTGCGCGCGCTGGCGGGCGCCATGTCGCTGCTGCGCTCGTTCCGCACCTACGGCCATCTGGCCGCGCATCTGGATCCCCTCGGCTCGGTGCCGCCGGGCGATCCGTCGCTCGACCCCGCATGGGTGGGCCTGACTCCCGAGATGATGCACACGGTGCCGGCATCGCTCCTGGGCGTTGCAGTGCCCGGCGCCACCTTCGCCGAAGCCTTCCCGGCGCTCCAGAGCACCTACTGCGGCACCATCGCGTACGAGATCGAGCACATCTCCGACCATGACCAGCGCCAGTGGCTGCGCGAGTTCATCGAGTCGGGGCAGGTACGCGAGGCACTGCCGCGCGATGAGCGCAAGGGACTGCTCGCGCGACTTGTCGACGTTGAAGTGTTCGAACGTTTCCTGCGGCGCACCTACCTGGGGCAGAAGACCTTCTCGGTGGAGGGCTGCGACGCCCTCATCCCGATCATGGACGAGACCATTGAGCGTCTGGCCGATGTCGGTGTTCCCGAGGTGATCATCGGAATGGCCCATCGCGGCCGGCTTGCGAGCATCACCCATACCGTCGGGCGCCCGGCCGAGTCGATCCTCGCCGAGTTCGAGGGGCACATGGAGGCCGCTGGGCCCGAGCACGACGTCGGTGAGCCGTATGCGGCGGCTGGCGACGTGAAGTACCACCTGGGTGCAGAGGGAACGTTCACGTCACGAGCCGGTCGCTCGGTGCAGGTGACGCTGGCGGCCAACCCGAGCCACCTCGAGCAGGTCAACGCCGTGGCCGAGGGCCGCACCCGCGCCAAGCAGACGCTGCGATCCGAGGGCACAGCAACACACGACCCCGACCGCGCGGTGGCGCTGGTGGTGCACGGCGACGCAGCATTCCCGGGGCAGGGCGTGGTGGCCGAGACGCTCAACCTGCAGGGGCTCGTCGGGTACTCAACCGGCGGCACGATCCATGTGATCGTCAACAACCAGGTGGGCTTCACCACCGACCCCGAGGACAGCCGGTCGACCCGGTATGCCAGCGACATGGCCAAGGGCTTCGACATGCCCATCGTGCACGTGAACGCCGACGACATTGACGCCTGTATTTCCGCCGTGCGTCTGGCCACCGAGTTCCGTGCGCGCTTCCGCCACGACGTGCTCATCGACCTCATCGGATACCGCCGTCTGGGTCACAACGAACTGGACGAGCCCGCCTACACGCAGCCCGTGATGGCGCGCACCATCAAGGACCACCCCACCGTCGCGAAGATCTTTGGCGACCGGCTCATCGCCGACGGCGTCATCTCCGACGACGACTACGCGGCGATGGTGCAGGCGGCTGAGGATCGGATGTCGGCTGCGCACAAGCGCACGCAGTCGGGTCTGGAGCAGGGGTCCGATCAGGATTCCACCCGCGACAAGCGCCGTCAGTCGCGTACCAAGTCGATCAAGACCGCAGTGAGCGCCGCCTCCCTGCGCAGCCTCAACGAGCAACTGCATATCGCGCCCGATGGATTCACCATCCACGCCAAGCTCACGCCGCAGATGGACCGCCGCCGCAGCGGGCTCAGCGAGGAAGACGCCATCACCTGGGCCCACGCCGAGGCCCTCGCGTTCGCATCGCTGCTCACCGATGGGGTGCCAATCCGCCTCACCGGCCAGGATGTGGCCCGCGGCACCTTCAGCCAGCGCCACCTCGAAATGCACGAGGTGAGCGACGGGGTTGGCTACGTGCCGCACAAGGGCCACACCTACGTGCCCATGCAACACCTGCTGCGGGCAAAGGCATCGTTCGAGCTCCACAACAGCCCGTTGTCGGAGGCCGCATGCATGGGCTTCGAATACGGCTACTCCACGCAGGCACCTGAGACGCTGGTGCTGTGGGAGGCCCAGTACGGCGACTTCGCCAACGGTGCCCAGATGATGATCGACCAGTTCGTCTCCACCGGCGAGGCCAAGTGGGGCGTGCGATCGCGTCTCACGTTGCTGCTGCCCCACGGCTACGAAGGCAATGGGCCTGAGCACTCGTCCGGTCGTCCCGAGCGGTTCCTGCGCCTGGCAGCCGAGGGCAACATGCGAATCGCCAACTGCTCGACGGCCGACAACTACTTCCACCTGCTCAGGCGCCAGGGCCTGCTCGATGAGATCCGACCGCTCGTGGTGTTCACCCCGAAGAGCCTGCTGCGTGCCAAGGCGGCCTCGTGCAGCATGGATGACCTCAGCAAGGGGCACTTCCAGCCGGTCATCGACGATCCACGCGTGACCGACCGCGCGAAGGTCACCCGCCTGCTGCTGTGCACCGGCAAGATCTTCCACGAGATCGACGGACACGCCGACCGGGCCGCGCACCCCGAGCTGGCCATCGGCCGCATTGAACAGCTGTACCCGTTCCCACGCGAAGAGCTGGTGGCCCTGTACGAGAGCTACCCCAACCTTGAAACCATGCAGTGGGTCCAGGAGGAGCCGCGCAATATGGGTGCGTGGTCGTTTATCACTCGTCGTATCGAGCGCCTTCTGCCCATTGACCAGGTGGGATACGTCGGCCGCCCCGCGCGCGCGTCGGTGAGCGAGGGGTACCCGCAGACACACCAGCTCGAGCAGCAGCGCGTGCTCGAAGATGCCCTCGCGGGCAGGGAGATGACCTTCACATGAGTGATGGACCTCGCGTGGTCGTTCTTGGCGGAGGCCCCGGCGGCGACGTCGCCGCCCTCCGCGCAGCCCAGATGGGAGCGCAGGTCACGCTTA
>JBAXJA010000064.1:0-11229 GCA_037138115.1 Thermoleophilia bacterium
AAGGCGCGTCGCCGACTCGACCATGATCCCGGTGGCGAACCGAAACACCTCGCGGCCCGCCATCTGAATACACAGGTCGGCGGGCTCGACACCCTCCGAGCTCGCCGGACGACGGGATCCGCCCGCGGGGATGCACAGGAGGTCCTTGCCCGAGCCGTCGGCGCCCAGCTCAAACCCGATCACCCCCGACCCGGGTTCGCCCTCGCCGTCCGCCTCAATCAGCACGGCCCCGGCACCATCGGCAAAGAGCACACACGTGCTGCGGTCGTTCCAGTCCACGATGCGCGACAGCGTCTCGGCGCCGATCACCATCACCTTGCGCGCGAGCCCCGACTCCACCATCCCGGTGGCGTGCGCAAGCCCGTACACAAAACCGCTGCATACGGCGTTGATGTCGAGCGCGGCAGCAGATGTGGCGCCCAGCTGATCCGCCACCAGCGTGGCGGTGGGCGGAAAGATGTGGTCGGGCGTGGTGGTCGCGATGATCAGCAGGTCGAGGTCGGCGGCACTCGTACGCGTGCTGCGCAGCAATGCCTGGGCCGCGCCCAAGGCCAGGTCGGACGTCGCCTGATCATCGGCGGCGATGTGGCGCTCAGAGATTCCGGTGCGCTCGCGAATCCACTTGTCAGTGGTGTCGACCATCGTTTCCAGCTCAGCGTTCGTGAGCACCCGCTCGGGCAGGTACGACGCCACGCCGGTGAGGCGGGCACGGGGACGAGGTCGCCCCGTCATTGCCAGCACGCTCAGACCGCCCCGTCGCGGTCAACGATCGCGAACTTGAGGATTGCCTGGCATGCGAGCTCGCCGTTCACCCGGGCTTCTGCCTCGGCCTGGCCGATCGGACCGCGCTGGCGCGTGACGCGCGTGGACATCTCGAGGGTCTCCCCCGGGCGCACGGGTCGGCGGAACTTCACCTTGTCAATGCCGGCGAAGAGCGCCAGTTTGTCGCGGTTACCGGGCAGCGACAGTGCCGCCAATGCCCCAGTCTGCGCGAGGGCCTCCACGATGATGACCCCGGGCATGATGGGCTCCCCCGGGAAGTGGCCCGCGAGAAATGGGGTGTCGGGAGCCAGTGTCCACCGGGTACGTGCCGACTCGCCCGGTACCAGTTCCACAATCTCGTCCACGAACAGGAACGGCGCGCGGTGCGGGAGGATCTCACTGGGTTCAGGAAGGCTGCTCACGATCCGGGAAGGGTACCCGTTTCGATGTTCGGTGGCTCCCGTATCGCGGGCCCCGGGGCAGGGTCGCGCGGGTGGGCGTGGCTCCCGGACCGTATCCTCAGCCGCGTGAACTCCAACGTCCCCGCCCACGCCGCCGCATCGCCGCCCGGCACCCACCCCTCCACCTGCCCGCTGTGCGGGCTGGAGGGGGGTCGCGAAATTCTCGCTGGCACCGACCACCGGCGAGGTACGCCGGGGGCCTTCCGGGTCATCGAATGCCCGTCGTGCCGCCTTGCGCGTACCGATCCGTGGCCCGACGACCCGGGTGCGTGGTATCCGGACGAGTACCCGCAGCACGGAGGCAGCGAGTCGCTCACGGCCAGGGCATCGCGCGGTGCGCTGCAGCGGGCGTCGCGACCCGGTGCGGGGCGCCTTGGCCGACTCCTCGGTCGTGCCGTTCCCGAGGCCGATACCGGCGGCTCGCTGGCGCCGGCGTCGCGAATTCTTGACGTTGGTGCAGGCACCGGTGGAGCGGTGGCGGCATTCCGGGCAGCGGGGCACGACGCCTGGGGCGTGGAGCCATCTCTTCGCGCCGTGCTGGTGGCCGAGGCGCGTGGCACCACTGGCGTGGTTCCCGGAGCGCTGGACGATGCGCTGGGGGGCGGTCTCATCCCCTCCGGTGACTACGACCTCATCCGCATGAGTCAGGTGCTCGAGCACGTGCCCGACCCGGTCGCGCTGCTGCGCACACTGCGCCGCATCATCTCGCCCACCGGACGACTGGTGGTGGGCGTGCCCAACCTCGACTCCCTTGCCCGGCGCATGACCGGCGGCGCCTGGGATGGCCTCGAGTTTCCGCGCCACCTCGTGCATTACACGCGCGACTCACTGCTGTGGGTGCTCGCCCTTGGTGGGTTCGCTGTTACGTCCATGCGCACCGCGCCGCTGCTCGGCGTGCTTCCCGGGTCCATCGACGCCCGCACCGCCGGGGGGGACCATCAGCGCGGCTGGAGCGACGCCCTCGTTGTGCGGGTAGCGATGTACCCGGTCGAGTGGACCCTGGGGGCCCTGGGTCAGGGCGATGGCCTGGTGGCCATCGCGGAGCCCGCCGGCAACTAGTGCGCGGCGGGCTCCGGCCCGGTACTACTCCTCGGCGTCAAACACCACGTCGTCGGCACCGTCGTCGGCGTCCTCTGCGTCGTCCGGTGCAGCGAGCACCTCGACGTCGCCCTCTGTCGCCTCAGTCACAACGCCGTCCTCGCCCTCCAGCTCGTCACCGATTGGCTCGTCCGACTCCTCAACCGGTGCAGCCGTCATCACCCGGTCCTCGTCGCCCACGTCCATCAGGCGCACGCCCTCTGTGCTGCGCCCCATCCGCTTCACGGCGTCAACCTCAATGCGGATGACCTGGCCGAGCTCCGACATCAGCAGCAACTGCTGGCCGCCGCGCACGATCCGTGCGGTAATGAGCTCGCCCTTCTTGTCGCTCACCTTGATGGTGCGCACGCCCTTTGTGGGGCGCCCCTTGCGCGGGTACTCGGTGAGTGCGGTGCGCTTGCCATATCCGTTGCCGGTCACCACAAGCAGGTCGGCGTCGTCGTCGGCCACCGCAATGGCCAGCACCCGGTCGCCCTTGTCCAGATTCATTGCCCGCACGCCCTGCGTGCCGCGTCCGGTTGCCCGTACCTGCTCCTCCGCGAAGCGGGCGGCCTGGCCGCGGGCAGACACGATGAGCAGGTCGGCCTCGCCATCGGTCAACTGCACGCCCACCAGTTCGTCGCCGTCGGTGAGGCGGATCGCGATAATTCCCGCGTCCTTCAACACCGTGTTGTAGGCCGAGAACTCGGTCTTCTTCACCATGCCGGCCTTGGTCGCCAGCACCAGGTACTTGCCCTCGCCGTAGTCGCGCGTGTTGAACACCTGGCGGATCTCCTCATCGGGCAGGAGTGCCAACACATTGGCGATGTGGCGGCCGCGGGCGTCGCGTGCAGCCGACGGGATCTCGTGCACCTTCTGGCGGTACACGCGGCCCTGATTCGTGAAGAACAGCAGGAAGTCGTGGGTGGACGCGATGAACAGGTGGTCAACCCGGTCCTCGTCCTTCAGCTTGGCGCCACGCAGGCCCTTGCCGCCACGTCGCTGCGATCGGTACGTGGTGACCGGCAGACGCTTGATGTACCCACCGGCCGTAATGGAGACAACCATCTCCTCCTCGGCGATGAGGTCCTCAAGGTCGATCTCGCCCTCTGCCGGCACGATCTCCGTGCGCCGTGCGTCGGCGTACTTGCCGCGCACCTCGCCGAGCTCGTCGCGAATCACCTGGTACACGCGGTCCTCGTCACCCAGAATCGCGCGCAGTTCGGCGATCTCGGTCTGAAGCTCTGCGTACTCGGCCTCAATCTTTCCCGCCTCAAGCTGGGTGAGGCGCTGCAGTCGCAGATCAAGAATGGCCCGCGCCTGAAGCTCAGTCAGGTCGAAGGTCTTCATGAGGCCCCCGCGGGCCTCTTCAGGATCGGCGGCTCTGCGGATGAGCGCAATGACCGCGTCGATGTCCTTGAGGGCGATGAGCAGCCCCTCCAGCACATGGGCGCGGGTCTCGGCGCGCTCAAGGCGGAAGCGTGAGCGGCGACGGATGACGTCGCGCTGGTGATCGAGGTAGTGGCGGATGAAGTCGCGCAGCGAAAGCGTGCGTGGCACGCCCTCCACCAGTGCGATGGCATTGACGCCAAATGTCGTCTGCGCCTGGGTGTGCTTGTACAGCTTGTTCAGCACCACCTTGGGCACGGCGTCGCGTCGCAGTTCGATTACCACGCGAATACCGTCGCGACCGCTTTCATCACGCAGGTCCGCGATCTCTTTCAGCACCCCGTCATTGGCCAGATCGGCCATTTTCCGGAGCATGTCCGACTTGTTCACCTGATACGGCAGCTCGGTGAACACGATCGCGTTTCGCCCGTGCTTCAGCGGCTCGTTGTGGGCGAGCCCGCGCACCACCACGCGCCCGCGCCCGGTGCGATAGGCCTCGCGCACGCCCGTCATGCCCACGATCTGACCCGCTGTGGGGAAGTCCGGAGCCCGCACGTGCTTCATCAGGCCGTCGATGTCGATGTCGGGGTCGTCGATCATCGCCAGGCAGGCGTCAATGACCTCGCCCAGGTTGTGCGGCGGAATATTGGTGGCCATTCCCACCGCGATGCCGGATGACCCGTTGACCAACAGGTTGGGCACGCGGCTCGGCAGCACCGTGGGCTCGCGACGGCGGTCGTCGTAGGTCGCGGTGGTGTCCACCGTGTTCTCGTCGATGTCGCGCAGCATCTCCGTCGCGTACTTCGAGAGACGGGCTTCGGTGTACCGCATTGCGGCCGCCGAGAACTCCTGCGAGCCAAAGTTGCCCTGACCGTCAACGGTCGGGTACCGGCTGTTGAAGTCCTGGGCCAGGCGTACGAGGGCGTCGTAGATGGCCGAGTCGCCGTGCGGGTGATACTCACCCATCACGGTTCCCACGATGTTCGCGCTCTTCACGTATCCGCGGTCCGGCTGCAGGCCGCGGTCGTGCATGGCAAAGAGCACGCGGCGGTGCACGGGCTTCAGCCCATCGCGTACATCCGGAAGCGCGCGGCCCACGATCACGCTCATCGCGTAGTCGAGATACGACGAGCGCATCTCCTCGCCGAGCTCGCGAGGTTCAATTCGTCCGTGTCGGTCGATGGTCATATCTAGACGTCCAGGTTCGCGACGGAGCGGGCGTTCCGCTCGATGAACTCACGGCGCGGCTCAACCCGGTCACCCATAAGCGTTGAGAACAGCTCCTCCGCGGCAGCGGCGTCATCCATGGTCACCTGCTGTAGCACCCGTCGCTCCGGGTCCATCGTGGTCTCCCACAATTGCTCGGCATTCATCTCGCCGAGCCCCTTGAAGCGGCTGAGCTGGATTCCTTCGCGGGCCAGCTCCATCACCTGGCCGCGCAGGGCGTCGTAGGTGGGCGCCTCGCGCCGGCGGGATCCGCGCAGCACCTCGAACGGTGCCTCGCCCACCACGTCGCGCAACTTGGCGCGTGCACCCCGAAACGATGCGAGCTCCCGGGTATCAAACAGCGCCATCGGGATGTTCACCGTGCGCGCCTCGCCGGTACGCGTCTGGATCGATCGCGCACGCACCACGCGCGCGCCGTGATCGGTGCCAATCACCGACAGCGTCGCGCTGTCGCTGCTGGACGCCTCCACCACTGCCACGAGGGCCCGTACGTCTGAGGGCTGTGCCTCCACCAGGCCGTAGGCCTGCACGAAGTCGATGAGCTCGTTGCCGTAGTTGGCCCTCAGTGCACCCGACCAGCCATCGTGCTCGCGCAACGCACGGCCATACCGCTGAAAACGGGCCTTGGTCAGGTCGCTCTCCGTGCCATCTGCGGTAATCAGTCGCATCTCGCCCATGTTGCGCTCGAGCAGCCACTCCTCGAGGTCGGGCTCCTTCTCGATGTACTGCTCGGTGCTGCCCTGCTTCACCTTGTAGAGCGGCGGCTGTGCGATGTACACGTAACCGGCGTCCACGATCTCGGGCATCTGGCGGAACAGAAACGTGAGGATGAGCGTGCGGATATGCGCGCCGTCCACATCGGCGTCGGTCATGATGATGAGCTTGTGGTACCGGGCCTTGGTCAGGTCGAAGTCGGCCCCGATGCCGGTGCCCATCGCCGTGATCATCGCCTGGATCTCGGTGTTCGAGAGCACCTTGTCGAGGCGGGCCTTCTCGACGTTGATGATCTTGCCGCGCAGCGGCAGGATCGCCTGGAAACTCGACTGGCGCGCACCCACTGCCGAGCCGCCGGCGGAGTCGCCCTCCACCAGAAAGATCTCGGTGTTCGCGGGGTCGCGATCCGAGCAGTCGGCAAGCTTGCCGGGCAGGCTCGTGGAGTCCATCACTCCCTTGCGGCGTGCCATATCGCGCGCCTTGCGGGCGGCCATGCGGGCCTGGGCCGCATACGTGGCCTTCAGGCAGATGGCCTTGGCCACCGCGGGGTTTTCCTCGAGAAACTCCCCGAGCCGCTGATTCACCACCTGCGCAACAAACCCGGAGAACTCGCTGTTGCCGAGCTTCGTCTTGGTCTGCCCCTCAAACTGGGGGTCACGCAGCTTCACCGAAACGATTGCCGTGAGGCCCTCGCGGGTGTCGTTGCCTTCCAGGTTGTCGTCCTTCTCCTTCAGCAGGCCCTTGGCGCGCGCGTAATCGTTGAGCGTGCGGGTGAGCGCTGTGCGGAATCCGGTGAGGTGGGTTCCGCCCTCATGCGTGTTGATGTTGTTCGCGAATGTGTAGACCGACTCGGTAAAGCCGGTGGTCCACTGCAGCGCGATCTCCGCCTGCCCCTCGTCGCCCTCCGACGAGATGGAGATGACGTCGCCGTGCAGGGGCTCACGCGACGCGTTGAGGTGCTTCACGAAGTCAACGAGCCCACCCTGATAGAGAAACCGGTCCTCGCGGCGCTCTGCGCGCTCGTCGGTGAGGGTGATCTCCAGGCCGCGGGTGAGGAACGCCGTCTCGCGGAAGCGCGTGAGGAGGGTGTCGTAATCAAACCCGAGCTCCTCGAAGATGTCGGGGTCGGGCGAGAACGTAATGCGCGTGCCGTTGCTGTCGGCGCTGCCGATCTCCTTGATGGGCCCATCGGGGGCGCCCCGGTGATAGCTCTGCTCCCACACGGCACCGTCGCGCTGAACCGTCGCCACCAGGTGCTCAGACAGCGCGTTGACCACGCTGACGCCCACCCCATGCAGGCCTCCGGACACCTTGTAGCCCTCGCCGCCAAACTTTCCGCCGGCGTGCAGCACGGTGAGCACCACCTCGAGTGCGCTCTTGCCGTCCTGGTCCGCCATCGCCGACACGGGGATCCCGCGGCCGTCGTCGGTCACCGAGCACGAGCCGTCTGGGTGAAGCACCACGTCCACGCGTGTGCAGTGGCCGGCCATGGCCTCGTCCACCGAGTTGTCCACCACCTCGTACACCAGGTGGTGAAGCCCCCTCGGCCCCGTCGAACCGATGTACATGCCCGGGCGCTTACGGACGGCCTCAAGGCCCTCCAGAACGGTGATCGCCCCCGCGTCATAGCGGGCTGCATCGGTGGTGGCGTCAAACGCCTGGTCGGCCGTATCTGTCACTCGACTCCTCGTGGCGGGGAGGGCTCCTCCGGGTGTGTCTGAACCCCGGATTCGCCCTGCGTATACAGCACAGAATCTACCAGTGGCCTCCACGGAATCCGGGTCCGTGAGGGCCTTCTGTCACCCCTCGGAACGATCCAGTGACCGGGCCGCCGCACGTGCCACGAGATCGCGCAGTGCGGGGTCCTCAATCGACTCCGCGGCGCGGGCTCCGGCGGCCGCGGCGTTGGGTGACGGAGGGGGCAGATCCACGGGCACCACCGGGCCCGGGTCGGGCTGCGGGATGGCGTGATCGGCCACCACAAAGCGCAGTCCGCCCACCGCATTGGGGTCGCCCAAAATGGTCGCGAGCCGATCCATCAGTTCGTCGCCACGCATGTCCAGTTCCTGTGCCCACACAGCGTCGGTGCACGCCACCGTCACCACGCCAGCCCGCGACCGGCGGATGGGGTAGGCGTGGTTCACCGTGCCGGGGCCAGAGGCCTCGGCCCACGCGGCGCGCACTGATGTGAGCACCGAGTCGCCGTCGTGGGTGAAGCGCCTGGTCGCGCGCCCCACCAGGTCGGCGATTGCCGCAGGTTGTCGTCGGTGTCTATGCCGCAAGGAGCCCCTCCCGCACCGACAATACGCGCGCGCCGCGATCGGCCGCCGCCTGGGCCGCCATCGGGTCGGCCGTGGTCAAAATGCACTGGCCCTGCCCCACAGCGGCGTCCAGCAGCAACCCGCGCCTGATGGGGTCGAGCTCCGACAGCACGTCGTCCAGCACGAGGATGGGCAGGCCGGACCTCGCGCCCAGGTGCTCCCGGTGCGCCATCAGGAGCGCGAGCACGGCCGTTCGCTGCTCCCCCTGGCTGCCGGTCCGCCGCAGGTCGGTCACACCATCACCCCTGCGCTGGCCGATAAACACGTCGTCCCGGTGCGGGCCCGCGAGGGTCTGCGCCGCACTGATCTCCCTGTCGCGTGCCGCCTCCAGACGCTCCGCGAGGGCTGCGGGCAAGTCGGTGTCAGGCACATCGCCGAGCGAGGTCGGGGATGGCTCCAACCCCATGATTCCGTCAGCGCCTCCCCCAAGGTCGGCGAGCCACCGGGCAAAGGGCTCCGCCAGCGACCGCATGGCGTCACGTCGCGCCGAGACGATGCGCGCTCCGGTGCTCGCGAGACCCGGCTCCCATGGCAGCACCGCATCCACGCCTGTGCGCCCCGCGCGTACCGACCTGAGTGCTGCGTTGCGTTGCGACAACGCCGACCCGTACGCAACCAGATCGTCCGCGTACCCCGGCACCGCTGCCTCGAGCAACCGGTCGAGGTGACGTCGCCGTGCCGCGGGGGGTCCCTTTACCGCACGAAGCTCCTCTGGGAGGAACACCAGCACACTGCCCGCTGCGCGCCAGGCGCCCAGCGATCTCACCAACTCGCCGTCAATTGACAGCTTGCGGCCCGTGCGCGGCGCATACCCGATGTCTCGCCGGCGAGCACCATCCGGGCCAGTCAGGTCGAGCCCCACGTGCATGGCACTTGCACCCACCCTGATGGCCTCCGCCTCGCGCGAGGTGCGGCACGACACACCAAGACAGGCCAGCACAAGGGCCTCCACAAGGGAGGTCTTCCCCGCGCCGTTTGGTCCTGACAGCACGATTCCGCCGGGGGGCAGATCCACCGTCAGACGCGACCACGATCGCACGTCTGACACCTCAAGCCGGCTGGCAGTCCAGGTCCCGGCCATGAGGGACTATCCCGGCAGGCGGATGGGCATGAGGAGGTACCGGTGATCATCGGACTCTCCGCGAAGCAGCCCGGGGCGCAGTGGGCTGATGAGCCCCAGCCGCACCTCGTCACCTTCAATCCCCTCAACACCCTCTCGCAGGAAGTCTGCGTTGAAGCCGATCTCCAAGAGCTCGCCCGAGTAGGGCACCGGCATCGATTCACGGCCCTCGCCCACCTGCTCGCTGGCGGTCGCGACGATCAGCTGCCCCTGTTCAAACCGCAGGCGCACCGGGGACGTGCGCTGCGCGAGCACGGCGATGCGGGTGAGCACCGCGAGAAACTCCGACCTCTCAAGGCGCACGTCGTGATCGAACTCAGCGGGGATGAGCTGCCGGTAGTCGGGGAACTGACCGTCGATCACACGAGTGGTCAGGCTGACTCCGGCAATTCGGATGGTCGCCTGCTGCTCTCCCAGCACCAATTCAACCTCGGCGTCCTTCGCCTGCCCGGCCAGACGGGTGGCCTCGGCCACGGCACGGGCCGGCAGGATCGCTTCGCGTACATCGGTCGGGGGGTTCTCTAGCGCCACGGTGCGCACCGCCAGGCGATAGCTGTCGGTGGCGGCCATTGTGAGCCCGTCGGGACCCACCCGCACGAGCACGCCGGTGAGCACGGGCCGGGTCTCGTCACGCGATGCCGCGCGCACGACGCGTTCGGCGCAAGTGACAAAGCGATCAGCCGGGATCGGAAGGCCCACCCCAGTACCGGCGGGGAGCTCTGGGTACTCGCCGGCCTGATGGCAGTTCAGGCTGAACGACGAGCCGCCGCCCGAGATCTGAACCTGTCCTTCGTTCTGGTTATGCACGACGGAGACCGGGCCAGGGGACATGCTGCGCACCAGGTCGGCTGCGAGCCGCGGGAGCACCACCGATCCATGCTCCTCCACGCCGGCGTCCTCAAGCGGCACCCGGAGCGACATCTCCATGTCGGTGGCCGCGAGTTCGACCACGCCCTCTTCGGCCCGCAGCAGCACGTTGGCGAGAACCGGAATGGTTCCCTTGCTGGATGCCGCCCGCGAGGCCATTGCCAGGCGGGTGGCGAGTTCATCACGAGGGCAGGTCAGGCGCACCGGGTGAGCGTACCGGATGCCCGGCGAACCATGCGCACTCCACAGCACCTATGGGTTACGACTGTCTCACTGAATAGAGAAAGAAGTTTGTAGTCAACGTCATAGGTCCTGTGGAATCTGGGGACGAGGGGGTGTTATGGCTGCGTAACGCCACCTTTCGACCATGGGGAAAGACTGTGGAGAAACAGAGAGAACCCAACCCACTCTCCACAGCCATCAACAGGCATATTCCCAGTTCCCATGCGGGTGTTGGTGGGTGTGGAGAGCGTTCGGACAAACACGGGGCTTGTCCACAGGCTGTCCACAGGCGCCTGCCGTACTACCCATGTGGCGAGGTGTCTCGAAAAGCCCGCTTGGAGCGGGGTTGTGGGGAGGTAGCCCGCGCGGGCTACGCGGTGGCCGCGGTGGAGCCGCGGCCGGTGAGGGAGACCGTGAGGGCCTGGACGGCCTCGTAGATCGATCCCTCATCTGTCATCTGGCGGGTGACCTTTTGCACCGCATAGATGACCGTGGTGTGGTCACGTCCCCCAAATGCCCGACCAATGGCCGGGAGCGACGCGTCGGTGAGTTCGCGGCTCAGGTACATCGCCACCTGCCGCGGCACCACCACTCGCTTGGTGCGGCGTTCGCCCACGAGCTCCTCAAGCGAGATTCCGTAGTGGCGCGCGGTGGCCTCTTGCACCAGGTCGATACGCACTCCGCCGGCACCGTCGGGAAACAAGTCCACGAGCACTTCCTGCGCCAACTCGACGGTTACGGGCCGACCCGAGATTGAGGAGTGCGCAACGACACGGATGAGCGCACCTTCGAGCTGGCGCACATTGGTGGAGACCCGTGCGGCGATATACGAGAGCACCTCGGCATCACGGATCTGGTAGCCGTCGGTCATTACGCGCTTTCGCAGAATGGCGATGCGCAGTTCGATGTCGGGCGGCTGCACGTCGGTGATGAGACCCATCTCAAAGCGCGAACGCAGTCGGTCCTCCAGCGTCTTGATGGCGCTCGGGGGTCGGTCGCTGGAGATCACGATCTGCTTGCCGCTCTCCTGCAGCGCGTTGAACGTGTGGAAGAACTCCTCCTGGGTCTG
>JBAXJA010000065.1:0-10818 GCA_037138115.1 Thermoleophilia bacterium
CTTGCGTCGGTGCCGAAGGGTGCACGGCTCGTCGGCGTGAGCATCACGAAGCCCGATCTGGTGATGAAGCCCAGCAAGGTGGGCAATCGGGTCCAGAAGTTCGTCGTGCGGTAGTTACCGGGCCGACCGATGGGGCAACGCAGAGGGGGCTCAGCACGCTGAGCCCCCTCGATGTGTGTGCGCGAGGAGCGGGGCCGCCTGGCCGCGCTCCTGATTGGGGTGTGCCTAGTGCGACTCGATCACGCGGTCCACGAGGCCGTAGTCGGCAGCCTCCTGCGCGGTGAAGAAGCGGTCGCGCTCGGAGTCCTGGTGGATCTGCTCCTCGGTCTTGCCGGTGTGCTGGGCAAGGATCTGGTCGAGGCGGGCACGCAGGTTGAGGGTCTCGCGTGCGTGGATCTCGATGTCAGTGGCCTGGCCGCTGAAGCCCGACAGCACCTGGTGGATGAGGATGCGGCTGTTGGGAAGCGCCATGCGCTTGCCCGGTGCGCCACCGGCCAGCAGCAGTGCACCCATGCTCATGGCGATGCCGCAGCAGATGGTCTGCACATCGGGCTTGATGAAGTTCATGGTGTCGTAAATGGCGAGGCCGGCATATACCGACCCACCCGGCGAGTTGATGTAGATCGAGATGTCCTTGTCGGGATCCTCACTCTCCAGGTGCAGCAGCTGGGCCACGATGAGGTTGGCAATCTGGTCGTCCACCGGGGTGCCCAGGAAGACGATGCGCTCGTTGAGCAGGCGCGAGTAGATGTCGAACGAACGCTCGCCGCGGGCGGTCTGCTCGATGACCATCGGAATGAGTGGGCTCATGCGGTGGTGACTCCTTCTGTGGTTGATCGGTTCTGGTTCTGCGATGCGAGGAATGCGCCGAAGGCGGCGACCGCGCGGAGGTCCTCCTGGTGCAGGCGTTCAACGGCCCAGTCGATCTCCGCCCGTGGATCGGGTGCGAACCCGAGCGGGTGGCGGACCGGGCGTGGAGGTGCGGCGCCCAGCGCGATGGCCAGGTCGAGGAAGACCTCGCCGGCCCCGCCACCGACTGCGTCGGCGATGCGCTGAAGCGCCCCGAGGGACGGCTCCTTGAGCCCCCGCTCAACCTCCGAGAGGTGCGCCGGGCTCATACCGGCACGTTCGGCGGCCGCGCGGAGCGACAGGCCGGACTCCTCACGACGGGCACGAAGTGTCTCCCCGACGAGGTTTCCCACCTGCTGTTCGCTCTGAGCGTACATCTGCACGCTAAGAGCGTATCGCGGTTACCTGCGAATGCGACCCGATATCCGTTCGATCAGACCCTCGATTCCGCCGGCCGGATCACGCGGGCTCTGCCCTGGCGCCGGTGGCAACTCGGCGCGGCGTTCGCGTTCGCGGTCGCGCGGCCCCAGCCACGTGCGCTCCATGATGATCATCACCGTCGTGGCGGCCACAGTGGCGAGGAGGAGTGATGCGATGGCGCCCTGTTTGAACACTCCGGGCACGATGACCAGCGCAGGTACCCACACGATTGCGAACACCAGCATGCCCCTGCCCACTTTGCGCGTGAGGCGCGCCTGACTGTCATACACAGCCCGCACCGCGGCATCGTCGGCGTCGCGTTGGTGGCTCATCAGTGGCGCCCTGCCTCCAGCCCCCCGCGCGTGGCGGCCACCAGGTCAGCCACGTCCTCGGGCACGCGGGCGATGGAGAACGCGCCCCGCCATTCCATGGTGAGTGGCGCATCCAGCGGTGCGCCGTCCTCGTCGACAACGATGCCCCCGCACTCGGCGGCGATGAGCGCGGCCGCAGCGATATCCACGATGCGCCCCGGTCGCAAAACCGCGAGGCCATCAAGGCGCCCGAGGGCTACATAGGCCATCGACAGCGCCAGCGAACCGAGGCTGCGGATACGGCTCACATGCGCGAGGTGCGGCATGGCGCCCGCAAGGCGGCGTGGTGATGCACCCTCCACCACAGCCAGCCACAGGCCGCGATAGGCGCGCTCGGTACGTGGCATGCCATTGACCCGTACCCCCTGGCCGCGCACCGCGACAATGGTCTCACCGGTACCCAGGTGCCTGAGTAACGCAATGCGCACGTCCGACAGCTGCGGGCCGTCGGAGACCGCGATCGAGATGCAGAACTCCGGGAGTCCGCGTCGTGCGTTGCGGCTGCCGTCGATCGGGTCCACCACCACCAGCGTGCCATCACCATCAAATGACCTGGTGCCGAGTTCCTCGCTGATGAGGTTGAACCGCAGGCCGTCGGCATGTGCCTGCTCCAGCACTGCGACGATCGCCGCCTCGGCATCGCGGTCGATCACCAGGGTGGTATCGCCCCCCTTGCCACGCCCTACCTCGGTGCCGCGCTCGTCGGGCGGGATCGCGGCCACTGCCACGGATGCCCGATCGGCCGCCCGCGTGACGATGTCCACCCAGGCGGCGTCGCCGGGGTCAGTCGGCCAGGGGCTGGAAGGCAACGCCTGAGAGGATCTTGGGAAAGAAGTAGGTGGACTTCTGGGGCATCACGCCGCCTTCGTCGGCCACAGCCGCCACCTGATCGGTGGGGATGTGGCGCACGATGAGCGCCGCCTTCGCGCGGCCGGACCGCACGGTGTCCCATGCGTCCGTTGCATCCTTCGTGTACGTGAGCATCCCCTCGTGGGCCAGATGGGCCTGATCGCCGCCGAATGCCGGCACCAGCAGGTCACGCTCCAACACGGCCAGGTCGAGTCGTTCGGCTGCTGCCGTGCCTCTGCGACGGGTGGTCAGCAGCATTGCCCTGTCGGCGAGCACCAGACCTGCGGCCACAAGGTCGGCTGGCGCGGAGTCAAGCGCCGCCTGCAGCGCGGCCAGGTCGTTGTCGAGGGGCGTCACGTCCAGGAGGGTCTCGGCCCCGTCTGGCCACTCGTTCAGCACGCGGTGGGTAGGCAGCACTACCAGGCCGTCGTCGTTCAGCGAGGTGAGGCCCATCAGCACGAAGTCATATGGGCGCTCGTCATCCCCGTCGCCATCCTCGGCCCGGCGCTCATCGCGGTAGGCCAGAGCCGTCTCGTACCGGTGATGGCCATCGGCGATGAGGATCCACCTTCCTTTAAGGGCCTCCTCGATGGCGGCAAGGCGTGCGGGATCGTGAATGGTCCACAGGCGGTGCACGGTGCCGTCGTCATCGGTGATCACTGCCTCGGGCTCACCGGTGACGGCCGCCGCTGCCCAGGCGTCGCCGGCCGGATCGGGGTACAGGCCGAACACGGGCGACAGCTGCACCTTGGTGGCGTTCATCAGCCTGAGGCGCTCTTCCTTGGGGCCTGCATGCGTGCGCTCGTGCGGACGCACCACACGGGTTTCGTACGGCTCGGCACCCACGGCGGCCACCAGGGTCTTGCGCGTGCGGTGGCTGCCGTCGGGCAGGTCGAACTCCTGGGTCCAGGCGATCATCACCGGGTCGTCGTAGCGCTTCAGCACGCCGCGCTCGGTCCAGTCGGCGATGGTCGCCGCCACGGTGTCGTAGGGGAGACTTGGCAGGTCGATACCCACCACGTTCCACTGGTTACGCGATGCCAGCTCGTCCCGGTACTCGGGGCCGATGACGTCGTATGGAGGCGCCACAAGGGTCTGCATGTCCCCGGCCACGGCGGGGTCGAAGACCAGTGCTCGGAAGGGGCGCACGCGGGCCCCGCGGAAGTCGTCAGTCACGTGGAAGCACACTACCGGTCGTACCCCCAATCGTTCCGCACACTTCTGACACAGCGACTGACCCCACCCGGGGTCAGTCGCTGTGTCAGAAGTGTGCGGGTGCCCGAGGCGTCCGCCTTGGTGCTTACGATGTCTCGTCCTGTGTTGACGGACCTCACACCCGCGCAGCGCGACGCGGTCATTCACCCCGGCGGGCCCATGCTGGTGCTCGCGGGTGCTGGCGCGGGCAAGACCCGGGTGTTGTGCAGACGCCTTGCCTGGCTCGTGTCGGAGGGGGCTGACCCGGGCGACATCCTGGCGCTCACGTTCAGCGCCAAGGCCGCTGCTGAACTGCGCGAGCGGGCCGAGGACATGATCCCCGACAGCCACGAGACGCTGCGGGTGACCACCTTCCATTCGTACGCGCTTGATCTTGTGCGGTCGCTCGGCACCGACCGCGATCTGGCACCGGTGCTCAGGCCTGTTGGCACCGAGGAGCGCGTGCTGGTGCTGCTGGAGCGTCTTTCGGACCTCGGGCTGAGCGAGAACGACCTGCGAAGCGACCCCGTCGGCGTGGTGCGCGGCTTGATTGACCGCATTGACCGCTGCCGGGATGAGCGCGTTGACCCGGAGCGCTACGCATCGTGGGCCGATGCCGCGCTGAAGGGTGCACGCGGTGGGCGCGAGGCTGCGGACGCCCGCAAAGAGGTGGAGTTCGCCCGGGTATTCGGGCTGCACGATGCCTGGCTTGCCGAGCGGGGGCTTGAGGACTTTGGCCGCCAGATCACCCGCGCGCTCGACCTGCTGTCGGCCCACCACGACCTGTTGGAGATCGCCCGCGAGCGTGCCCGCCACGTGATGGTGGACGAGTTCCAGGACACCAACCACGCGCAGGCCGAGCTGCTGTATCTGGTGACGGGCAATGCCCAGAGCCTGGTGGTGGTGGGTGACGATGACCAGGGCATCTACCGCTTCCGCGGGGCATCGGCCAAGAACATGGCCGACTTCCGCATCAGGTTCCCCGAGGCGCCCATCGTGCGGCTCGAGCTGAACCACCGGTCCACCCAGAGCATCCTCAATGCCGCGCACGCGGTGGTGGCACCCATCGTGCTGCGCGAGCCCAAGGTGCTGAAGGCGCTGCCGGGGGCGACGGGCCCGGGCCCCGAATTCTGGGAGGCGCCCGACCCTGCCGGGCAGGCACGCGCGGTGGCCGCCGAGATTCTCCGCCTGGCCGAGGAGGGCACCCCGTACGAGGAGATGGCCGTGCTTATGCGCGCCATCCGCACCGAGGGGCGTCCGGTGGTGGCCGAGCTGGAACAGGTGGGTATTCCGCACCAGGTGCACGGCGGCACCGACCTCTTCGACCGACGTGAGGTGCGCCTCGCACTTGGGTGGTTGCGTGCGGTCACCGATCCCACCGACGCCGTGGCGCACCTGCGCGTGGCAGCTGACCCATCGATGGGCCTGCCATGGGCGCCATCTGCCCAACTGGTGGCCGAGGCCACCAAAGAGGGGCGTCACATCAGCGGTCCGCTCGCAGCGTTGGGTGACGATGGGCATGCCACCCAACTACTTGAGGAACTGGGCCGGGCCGCCGCTGGGGATACAGCGCTGAACCTCGTGCGTGAGGTGCTCGACCGCACGGGTATCCGTACCCGGGCCCTGGCGCTTGGTGGGGCAGAGGGATCCGCGCGTCTTGCCGACCTGCGCGCGCTGGAGCGCCTGGCGGGGGAGATCGTGGAATTGCACCCCGGCATCGAGGCACCAGATCTGGTGAAGCGCCTGGACGGCCTTGCGGCTGTTGGTTACCGGGCCAGCGGCGGCCTGCCCGATCGCCTGGGTGTGCAGGTGATGACCATCCATCAGAGCAAAGGCCTGGAGTTTGACGTCGTGTTTGTGCTGGGCATGACTCAGTTCAACTTCCCCGGTCGCGAGCGCACCCGCAGCGACATCCCCGATGCCCTGCTGCCCGAGGCCCTGCCCCGCGGCCGCGACGCGCACCTGGCCGAGCAGCGCCGCCTCGCATATGTGGCCATGACCCGCGCACGCACGCACCTGTACCTGAGCGGCTTTCGCACATCCGACGCCGGCTACCCGCAGAAGCCGTCGGAGTTCATGCGCGAGGCCCGCACCGCGCTGGGCGATCCGCCGTTTATTGAGGTGGGCGAGGCGCCCGACCGTGCGGTGCTGGAGGCGGTGGGGCAGACCCGCGCGCAGCTGGAAGACGCCGTGCTGCGCGCCGCCGAGGCCAAGGCGGAGGGCAACGCCCAGGCCGATGCGCTGGCCGACGCGGCTGCCGAGGCCGCCCGCGCGCTGGTGCTGGCTCGCGCAGACGTGCTGGCCGGTCCGGCGTCGGTGGAGGCACCCACGGTGGCCGCGCGAGTCCCGCGCCCGGGCGTCACGCTGAGCCCCACCGACATCGCTCGTTACATCAACTGCCCGCTTGCCTACAGGTACGCCAGCGTCGACCATGTGCCGCCGAAGTGGGACCCGAACCGCGCGGTGGGCAACGCCCTTCACGCGGCACTCGAGGCGCAGTACCGCATCGACTCCACTCCGGGCGGTCCCGACAAGGTCATCGCCCGGTTTGCGGTGGAGATGGACCGGCGCGGGGCGTCGCGTACGGCCGTGGGCATTCAGGCGATGGAACGCGCGCGCAAGTTCATCCCCGGGTATGTGGAGCGCGTCATCAAATCGGGCGTGCGACCGGTGGGGGTGGAGCGGGCCTTCACGCTCAAGGTGGGCCCGCATGTGATCCATGGCCGCATCGACCGTATTGACAGCCACCCGCAAGGGGGGCACCAGTTGGTGGACTACAAGAGCGGTCGCAAGCCGATGAAGGAGACCGACGCCGGCCACCTGGTGCTGGTGACCTACATCGAGGGAGCCAAGGCGGCATGGGCCATCGAACCCCGGGGTGCGGTGCTCGAGTACATCCTCGATGGCGGGTACACGCCGGTGCACCCCGATGGGCAGGATCGCGCGGAGGCCATGGAACGCATCCGCGATGTGGCCGACAGCATCTCGGCCGGCGAGTTCGAGGCCAACCCGGGCTGGGCATGCCGTACGTGCGACTTCAACCTCATCTGCCCCGCACAGGATCGTTAGGGTCAGGGCGATGACCACTCTGGAACCAGGCCGCCCCATCGAGGGAGTGTTCGCTGTGAGGCGCAAGGAGCGCCGCATGTCGCGCAAGGGCTCGCCGTATCTGGCGCTTACCCTTGGCGACGCCACCGGCACCATCTCCGCAGTCATCTTCGATGAAGCCGACTGGTTTGCGGGGCAGTTTGAAGAGGGCGACCGGGTTCGGGTGACCGGCGAGGTGACCGCCCGCGGCGGCAAGAGCGTGCTTCGCGTGCGCTCGCTTCGCCCGGCCGAGGCTGCTGATCAGGATGTTGACCTCCTGCCGAGGAGTCACCGAGACCCCGAGGACATGTTCGGGTTTGTGCTGGGCCTTTCAGACGAGGTGATCGACCCCGGCCTGCGGGATGTGCTGCAGGCCGTGGCGGGGGACGCCGAACTGGCCCAGATGTGGCGCACGGTTCCGTGTACCCGCAATGGGCATCACGCGTACCTGGGTGGGTTGATCGAGCACAGCGTTGGCGTGGCCATGCTGTGCCAGAGCCTGTGCACCTGGCATCCGCGGGTGGACAGCGACCTGCTGGTGGCCGCGGCCCTTCTGCACGACATCGGCTATGTGCGGTGCTTTGTGGTGGGCGAGGCCACCGTTGAGCAGACCGAGGAGGGCCGCATGCTGGGTCATGTGGTCATCGGCCAGCAGATGGTGGACGGGGTGTCACGCCAAGTGGGGCTTGCTGAGGACCGGCGCCTGGCCCTGCTGCACGTGATCGGTTGGCACCACGGCCCCCCGCCGGGTGCACACATCAGCGGAGCATCAGCCGAGGCGCTTGCCCTGTGGCGCGCCAATGCGCTCGACGCCGGCGTGAAGGCCCGCCTGGAGGGCGTCTCGGCCCTCGACGACGCCTAGGGCGTCTCGGCCCAGAGCGGCGGCCCCAGCACCGTCATTCCGGCGGTGGCTGCAGCACGGGCGAAGGCCTCTGGTACCTCGACGCCGTCGGGCGTTGCGGCGAACGCATCGAAGAACTGCTCCATGCCGGATGGCGTGAACATCACCAGCATGCGCGCGGGGGTATCAGCGAAGTTGGCGAAGCAGTGGGCAACCCCGCGCGGCACGAATACGAATGACCCCGCGGGCGCATCTGCCAGGTCGTCGCCCAGCCGAAACCGCACGCTGCCATCGATGATGAACCACGATTCGTCCTCATTGGCATGGACGTGCAGCGGCGGCCCATCGCCTGGCGCGATGACGTTCTCAACGGCGGTGAGGGATCCGCCCGTCTCGTCACCGCGCACCTTGAACACCAGTGGCCCGCCCGCTGGCCCCTGAATGGCCGTGCCCTCTCCTGGTCGGCGCACGATTGGCATGCCGGGATCGGTCGTCATGCGGCGATCGTACCCCGTGCGGCGGCTAGGGCGTCTTCCCGGCGCTGCTCGCCAGGTAGTACAGCGTGGCCTGCACCCGACGGTTGCCGTCTGGGCCACCATCAAGTGGCAGCTTGCGGAAGATCGCGGTCACATGCTTCTCCACCGCCGACCGACCCACGCTCAGTTGCTTCGCAATGCCGTCGTTGCCATAGCCCTGTGCGATGAGCCGCATCACGTCGCGCTCGGCCGGGGTGAGCGGTGCCAGCGGGTCGTCGTGTCCGGTGCCATGCAACTCAAGCGCCTTCAGAATTGCGGGATCAATCACGGTGCCACCGGCGTGGACGCGCGTGATGGCGTCCAGCAGCTCGGCAGGGGCACCAACGTTGTCCTTCAGCAGGTACCCGCACCGCTCCTCGCCACCGGACAGAAGTGCTGCGGCAACCGACGCCTCGGCGAATTGGCTGAACAGAATCACCCCGGTGCGCTTACTGAGTGCGCGCACCCGGTGGGCCACTTGCAGGCCCTCGTTGGTGTGGGTGGGGGGCATGCGCAGATCGGTGATCAGCACATCGGGGGAATGGCGCTGCACCGAGACCACTGCCGTGTCGCGGTCGTTGGCAACATCAAGGAGCGCCACCTCGGGCATGGCACGGAGCAGGTCGGTGAGGCCGTGTACGAAGATCGCGTTGTCGTCGGCGACGACGATCGAGATGGCCTGAGGCAACATGGTTGGACCCTATCTTCGTACCTCAACTTCACGGCGCCTCAGGTACTCCGGAAATCCGGAGAACTCAGGCGGGCGCGGGTACCTCTGCCTGCACGACGGTGCCGTCGCCCGGGGTGCTGTTCACGTTCAGCGTGCCCCCCGCCAGTTGCATGGACTCGCGCATGCCGATGAGCCCGAACGAACCGTCCTTGTCGTCATCACCGAGTGTGATGCCGCGGCCATTGTCATGTACCTGGAGCATCAGACGATCAGCACTTGGGCGCGACACGGTGATGCGCACCAATGATGCCTCGGCATGCTTACTCACGTTGGCCAGCGCCTCCTGTGCCACCCGGTACAGGGCTTCGGTGACTGTGGCAGGTGTGTCCAGAGTTTCGGTGCACTCGACTTCGCAGGCAACTCCGCTGCGGTTGGTGAAGTCAGCGGCAAGGGCATCAAGCGCCTCAATGAGTCCACGGCCATCAAGCGCGCGCGGGCGCAGGCCAGTAACCAATCGGCGCGCCGAGTCGATCGCGCTCGCCAGATCATCCTGCGATCGCTCCAGGCTTGCCTTGGCGCGTTCAGGGTCGTCAGCGGAGAGCCCCACCGTTGCGATATCAGCGCGTACCGCCGACAGCGTCTGCAGCAGATCATCGTGCAGGTCGCGTGCCATGCGCTCACGTTCCGCCTGGGCGGCACGCTCGCGCTCGGCGGCCACGCGCACGGCTTCAGCCTCGTCGCGCGCCTCTTGCAGCAGCCGCTCCTGCTCCTTGCGGTCACTGGCATCACGTGTCACGCCCAGGATCTCCACGAGCGCACCTGCATCGTCATACCGGGGGATGACGTACACCTCGGTCCACACGGTGGACCCGTCCTTGCAGTAGTACTCGCGCTCGCCCCAGTAGGTGGGCGGGAGTTCGCGGCCCTCGGCAAGCGCGGTATAGAGATCGGTGAAGTACTGAAGCGTCAGGGCCGTTGACTCGGGCGTCATGATCTCGTCGAGCGGCTGGGCCATCGCCTCTTCGGGAGTGATGCCGCGCATACGTTCCACTGACGGGCTCACGTAGGTGATCTCGCCGGTCACCGCCATCTTCCAGATGACGTCGTTCGCGCTCTCGGCGAGAAGACTGAGGATCTCAATATCACCATCGGGGGATTCCATCCGGAAAACCCTACGTGATCAGCCTGCTTCAAGTGTGCAGACGGCGAACATGCGCTGCGTGGGCAACTCGGGAATTCCGCCGCGGTACATACGCACGCACTCGAACCCCGGCACCAT
The DNA here is from genome assembly GCA_037138115.1 of Thermoleophilia bacterium. GTDB lineage: Bacteria > Actinomycetota > Thermoleophilia > Miltoncostaeales > Miltoncostaeaceae > SYFI01. The sequence goes on from JBAXJA010000065.1 coordinate 10,076, forward strand.
GCCGAGGTCCTGGGCCATCGCTGCTGCATCAGGGTTTTCGGTGTTCACGTCAACGTGCAGCATCACGCCGGGCAGCGCCGCGGCCAGAGACCCGATGATCTCGGACGCTCGCCCGGCATCGGGTGCGTAGAGCGGGCCTATCCGCCAGCCGTCGGTGGCCTCGCGGGCCACACCGAAGCCATCGGGCACGCCATCCGTATCAACCGATGCACGCACGATGTGCGGGGCACCGAGCCAGGCGCGCATGAAGTCCCGCCGCTCGCCGGGGAAGCAGGCATCGTCGATGGCGAGCAGCGCCTCGATGTCCACCATGCCGCCGGGCCTGATGTGGTCGGTCTCGGCGGCGGTGGGGATACCTGAGTGCCGGTGGTGCGAGTGCGCGACCTCGAACCCCAGGCGCTCATACGCGTGCACGTTCTCGAGCACCCCGTCGGTACCGACGATGCGCCCCTCGGCGTAGTCGCTGGCCGCGCGCGCCAGGCGCATCCCTACCGTGCCGCCCCGGTGGTCGGGCCGCACGATGTACATGCCGCAGAACGCGTAGCCGGGGCCGAACCGGGGCATCGCGATGCTGCCCACCACCTCGCCTGCGTCCTCCGCCACGAAGAATCCCCGGGGGTCAGTTGCGAGCAGGTACCGTCCATCACCGGCCCCTGGGTTCCAGCCCTCGGCGGCTGCCCAGCCCAGCACCAGCGACATGTCGTCGGGGGTCATCGCTCGAATCAGCACGAGCCGAGACTATC
>JBAXJA010000066.1:0-10387 GCA_037138115.1 Thermoleophilia bacterium
GAGGCCGCGGCAACCCGGGCCGGCGTGCCTTTGTCCCCATGCACAAATGGGCGATGGTGCGTTCTGGCCCATCACATGACCCATCGAACGGACGATCTCCGTATTCTGCCGGGGCCGGGTGGACGCCCGGCGTGCGCGGTGTTCCCGGGGGACGAGCTCTCCCACGCGTCGCGCACGTACCGTTTCGATGCCGGATTGCGGGGGCTCCCGTGTCCGGCCAGGAGGATGGACCGACAGATGCCGACCCGCGAGAAGAACGTCGGAGCTGCGCAGTGGTTCCCCGATGCGGTCTCCGCCGTGGAGATTGTTGACCTCACGCTGCCCGAGAACAACATCTTCGGGGAGAACGTATTCGGGCCAGCCGCACAGCGCGCCCGCCTGCCCAAGGCCGTGTACCGCAAGCTTCAGGCCACCATCGATCGCGGCGCGGAACTCGACCCGTCGATCGCCGACACCGTGGCATCTGCGATGAAGGACTGGGCGCTTGCCAAGGGCGCCACCCATTACACGCACTGGTTTCAGCCACTCACCGGGTCAACTGCCGAGAAGCACGATTCGTTCTTCGGGCCCACCGGCGAGGGCACGAGCCTGGCCGAATTCTCGGGCAAGGAACTGATCCAGGCCGAGCCCGATGCATCGTCATTTCCCACCGGCGGCATTCGCGCCACGTTTGAGGCCCGTGGCTACACCGCATGGGACCCGACGAGCCCGGCGTTTCTCCTGGAGAACCCGAACGGCGCCACGCTGTGTATTCCCACGGCGTTTATGTCGTGGACCGGCGAGGCGCTTGATAACAAGATCCCCTTGCTGCGCTCGATGGAGGCGCTATCCACCTCGGCGCTGAAGGCCCTCGTGCTGTTTGGCGACGACGAGAGCCAGCGTGTGTTCACCACCGTGGGTGCCGAGCAGGAGTACTTCCTGATCGACGAGCAGTACTACTTCGACCGCCCCGACATCATCAACACCGGTCGCACGCTGTTCGGTGCCAAGCCACCCAAGGGTCATGAGCTTGACGACCACTACTTCGGCAGCATTCCGGAGCGCGTGCTGGCGTACATGATGGAGGTTGAGCGTGAGCTCGCCCGTCTGGGCGTGCCCATCAAGACCCGCCACAACGAGGTGGCACCGGGCCAGTACGAGGTTGCTCCCATCTTTGAGAGCTCCAACGTGGGGGCCGATCACCAGCACCTGGTGATGCAGACCCTGCAGAAGGTGGCCCGCCGCTACGGCCTGGTGTGCCTGCTGCACGAGAAGCCCTTCGCGGGCGTCAACGGGTCGGGCAAGCACAACAACTGGTCGATGGGGACCGACACCGGCCGCAACCTGCTGGAGCCCGGTGACACCCCGCACGACAACCTGCAGTTTCTCTTCTTCGCCGCGGCCGTCATCCGCGCGGTGGACAAGTACGCAGGCCTTCTGCGCGCCACAGTGGCCACCGCTGGTCAGGACCACCGTCTGGGTGCCAACGAGGCCCCGCCGGCCATCATCTCGGTGTACCTCGGCGGCGAGATCCAGAAGGTGATGGAGGCCTGTGCATCCAGCAAGACCATGCGCTCCACGCCCAAGTCATTCCTGGGCCTGGGCACTCCGGTGCTGCCGTCCATGCCGCTGCACGCGGGCGACCGCAACCGCACCAGCCCATTTGCCTTCACCGGCAACAAGTTCGAGTTCCGGGCGCTGGGCTCCAACCAGGAGCTGGGCCTGCCCAACACGGTGCTCAACACGATCGTGGCCGAGAGCGTGGACCACATGTCGGCCGAGCTGAAGCGCAAGCTGGGCAAGCGCGGCACCAAGCTGGAGACCGCCGTCATTGAGGTTGTGCGCGCGGTGTACCGCGAGCATGGCCGCGTGGTGTTTGACGGCGATGGCTACTCGGAGGCCTGGCACGCAGAGGCTGCGAAGCGCGGACTGCTCAACCTGAGCACCACGCCCGATGCCCTGCCGCAGTTCGTCACACCGGCAGCCGTGCAGGTATTCAGCAAGTACAAGGTGCTCGACAAGCGGGAGATCACCGCCCGGTACGACGTGTACGTGGAGCAGTACATCACCAAGGTGAACATTGAGGCGGAGACCACCGCCAACATGGCACGCACCGTCATCCTTCCGGCCGCGCTCAGGCAGATCGCCCTGTGCCAGGCGGCGGGTATCGAAGTGCTGATCGACGACATCACCTCGACCACCGAGGCGCTGATCGCAGCCATCGTGGCGCTGGAGAAGGCCAATGCCAACCACCCGCACAGCGGCACCGCCATCAAGCACGCCGCCTACATGCGGGACACGGTGCTGACCGCGATGATCGCCGTGCGCGAGATCGCCGACGCCCTGGAGGGCATCGTGGCCGACGACATGTGGCCGCTGCCCAAGTATCAGGAGATGCTGTTTGTGAAGTAGCAGGGCACCACCCCTCCGGCAGTACCGCAGGGCGCCTCCGGGCGCCCTGCGTGTTTATGGGGGTACACCGGGCGACGGCCAGCGGGAGGGAGCGGTCGCCGTGTTAGCGTCATTCAGCGGCAAACCTCGTGAAGGGACGAAAGTGGATCGCGATGAGATCCTGGCGCTTGTTCAGGAGCGCGACATCAAGTTCATCCGCCTGTGGTTTACGGACATCCTCGGGCAGCTGAAGAGCTTCGCCATCACGCGCGAAGGGCTGGCCGATGCCATGGACCAGGGCATGAGCTTTGATGGCTCGTCCATCACCGGGTTTAACGCGGTGGAGGAATCGGACATGATCGCCATGCCCGACCCATCAACGTTCACTGTGCTGCCCTACCGCCCTGAGGTGCAGGGCGTTGCGCGCATGTTCTGCGACATCCGCGTGCCGGATGGCCAGCCGTACGAGGGCGACCCCCGCCAGATCCTGCGCCGCGCGCTTGACCGGGCGAAGACCATGGGCTTTGACCATTACTTCATCGGCCCGGAGCTTGAGTACTTCTACTTCAAGGCGTCCGACAACCCCGAGCCCCTCGACCGTGGCGGGTATTTCGATCTGACCGCCCTCGATGCGGCGAGCGACCTGCGGCGCGAGACCGTGCTGTCGCTCGAGGCCATGGGTATCGCCGTGGAGTACTCCCACCACGAGGTGGGGCCGTCGCAGCACGAGATCGACATGCGATTTGATGACGCCCTGCGCATGGCCGACAACGTGATGACCTACCGCACGGTGGTGAAGGAAGTCGCGCACAGAAATGGCATCTACGCCACCTTCATGCCCAAGCCCCTCATGGGAGAGAACGGCTCGGGAATGCACACCCACCAGAGCCTGTTCCGCGGTGGCGAGAATGCCTTTCATGATCCCGACGACGAGTACCTGCTGAGCGCCGTGGGCAAGGCATTCATCGCAGGGCAACTGCGCCATGCACGCGAGCTGTCATGCGTATTCGCGCAGTGGGTCAACTCGTACAAGCGACTGGTTCCGGGGTACGAGGCGCCGGTGTACATCGCCTGGAGCCGGCGCAATCGCAGCGCACTTATCCGGGTGCCGGCCGGGCGCCCGGGCAAGGAGCAGTCCACTCGCGCCGAGCTTCGGTGCCCCGACCCGGCCTGCAACCCGTACCTCACCTTCGCCGCGCTGCTGCACGCCGGGCTCGACGGCATTGAGAAGGGCTACGAGCTGCCGCCGCCGATGGACACCAACCTGTACGAGCTGGGGCCGGAGGATCGCTCGCGAGCCGGCATTGAGGCCCTGCCCGAGACCCTTGGCGAGGCCATTGAGATCGGCGCGTCCAGCGAGCTATTGCTGCGGGCCTTCGGTGAGCACACGCACGACCGCTTTGTGGAGATCAAGCGCGCGGAGTGGGATGAGTACCGCGTGCAGATCACGCCGTTCGAGACAGAGCGATACCTCCCCATCCTCTAACCGTGAGCGCGTCGGTGGCCGTCGATGTGCCGTGGCTGAGCGGCTGGGCCGAGACGCTTGTGTGGATCGGCGTCATCGTGCTGCTGGCGGCCATCTGCCTGTGGATCGTGCATGCGGTGGAACGCAGTTCGGTGGCACGGGTGCTGCGCAACGGCGAGACCGTGGCGGCGCGTCAGCGGGGCACGGCGGTGTCGGCGCTGGCCGCGGGTATCTCATACGTGGTCGTGCTGGCGGCGGTCATCGCCATTATTTCCATGGTCTTTGGCGCCAGCAGCGTGGCTGCGCTCAGCGGGTCGGCCTTCGTCATCCTGGTGCTGGGCTTCGCCGTGCAACGCCTGCTGGCAGATGTGGTGGCCGGGTTCTTCATCCTGTTTGAGAGCCAGTATGCGGTGGGTGACCTCATCCAGGTCGACTCCACAATCCCCATGGGAATCGTGGAGCGCGCAAGCCTGCGGGTAACCACCCTGCGAGGGCTGAACGGCGATGTGATCTACGTGCCCAACAGCCAGGTGAAGGCCGCGCAACGGTTCTCGCATACCGACCGTGACCTCGAGGTGGGAGTGCTGGTGAGCGACGTCGCCCCGGTGGCGCGCGCTGTGGCCGATGCCGCCGATCTTGTGGGGCCGGGGGGGGTGCGGTTTGGGTCGGCTCCGGTCATCACCCGAACCGATGACATGGGGGACGGTCTGTTCTGGGTGCGGGTGCGGGCCGACGTGGCACCAGGGTTTGAGTGGATGGTGTCGGGTCTCCTGGTGGATGTGATCAGGGCACGGTGCGGCGACGCGCTGAAGGGGGACCCCATCGTGGGGGATACCGACCGCGAGGTGCTGGGCGCCTACCGGCAGATGCTGCGCGAGGCGGCGGACTCCTAAGCGGCTGGGCGTGCGGCGAGGTCAATTACCTCGCGCCAGCGGTCCACGCAGGCATCCCAAGTCCACCCTGCGGCGAAGGCACGCCCCGCGTCACCCATCGCCTGCCGCTCCTCGGGGTTGTTCGCCAGCCGGGTCAACTGCGTGCAGTAGGTCTCCGGGCCGGTGTACAGCAGGCCTCCCCCCGACCGTGCGGTCTGGCCGGCGACCACCGCGCTGCGGGCGTATCCAAGGGTCGGCCGTCCCGCGCGCCAGGCCTCCAGCGCCACCAGCGACAGGCTCTCGTACGGCGAGGGCAACACCACCACGTCAGCGGCCGCCAGCAAGTCAGCGCGAGCCTCGTTACTGATGAAACCCGTGGTGGCGACCCATCCAGGAATGTCGAGGCCTGCAGCCTCCCGCCCGGCAAGCACCAGTCCCAGATCTCCGCCGGCATCGCGGTAGGCGGTGTGCGCGCGGATCAGCGCATCCACCCCCTTTGACGCGTCAACGCGCCCGATGTACAGCGCAAACCGCCTGGGCAGCGGACGGGCACGCCATGCCCGGTCGGCGTCGCCGTCGGGTGACGGGTCGAGCCCTGCACCAACCACCACGCCCGGGATGTCATCGGTGCCCACCATCTGCCGCACCAACGCCTGCTCCTCGGGAACCATGAATGCATGTGCCTGCGCCGACCGGATGACCCCCCGCGTGAGCGTGAACCGCAACATGGGCTCCTCATGTGCGAGCGGCACAAGGATGGACCGATCGCGGATGAGCGGCATGGCCATCTGACTGGTGGCATAGAGGTATGTCCAACATGCCACGGCTTCGTAACGGCACTGCCTGTGGACAGGCTGCCTGTCAGGGGGTTTTGCGGGCGATTCGCTCAGTGCGGCTAGTAGGGCCGGTGACACAGGGCCTTGTGCTTTTGCCCATTCCGCTTCCTGAGCTGGGTCGCCTGGGTTCAGGGCGAGGTGGCGCACCAGTGCCGCCGAACGGTCGGGGTCTGGTCGGTTCACGGCGAAGCGGCGTACCTCCACGCCGTCATCGTCGGTGGTGCCCTCCGGGTAGTACGGCGCCCAGGTCAGGTAGTCGCGCGCCGTGGTGGTGTAGACGGTCACGTCTTCACCGGCACGCACGAGCGCACGGGCAGTGTCGCGGCACAGCGCCTCGGCACCACCGGCGACCTCGGTGCCGTAGCGCTGCACGACGAAGGCGATGGACATCGCTCTCGCCTGCCTAGTTCCCGGAGGCGATGTTTGTCTGGAGATGCAATTGGCCCTTCTCAACCACACGCCAGTACGGCTGGCCCTTGGGAACCTCGAAGTTGTCCACGAGCACAGCTGCCGTGGTGCCAGAGTTCACCCCGGTCATCGCCATGTTGGGGGGCATGTAATAGCACTGCCCGTTCTTCGCGGTCTGTGGGGCGGAGCCATCCATATACAGCGTCATCTGTCCTGCAGCCACACAGGTCCAGCCGCCATAGGGATGCACGTGAATCGGCGCTCTGGTGCCGGGCGCGCGGACACTCCGGAACACGTAGATGTGCATCCCCAGTTCATTGGCGGCATCCACCATCGCCCGTGACGAAATCGACTTGCTCGGTACACCCGGAACCCGCTTGCCATTGATCGTGCTGACGAGCGGAATCGCGGCGGCCTGGGCGGTCGGGGCCGTCGATGGCCCCTGCGAGGTGCTGTCACCACACCCGGCGATCAGCACCGGAAGACCCACGACAGCTGCGAGCGCAGTAGCTCGGGCACGACGTGCGATCAATTCTGGGACTCCGGGCCCGATGATGATTCGAGCTCCGCGATGCGGGCCTCGAGGCGGGCGATCTCGGCCTGTGTGCGGTGACGGTCGCGTTCGAGTTGCGCCAGCAGGTCGGCGAGTGCCGGGGTGATGAGGCGCATCACCGCGCGGCGACTCTCGCCCACCGCCTTGCCGGCAATGCCCTCACGTGCCGACGGGGCCGGGTCGCTGATGTGGAGCGGTGGCAGCGGTGGCTCGCCAGCGGCGTCGCGCAAGTCGGCCAGCAGCTTGTCGGGGTCGGGCTCGCCTGCCATCAGTACGCCCCACGCTTGAACAGCACGGCCGGAATGGTACGGACAAGGATGACCAGATCGAGCCAGATCGACCACGTCTCGATGTAATAGAAGTCGAGCCGCACGAGTTCGTCGAACGAGAGATCGGACCGCCCGCTGACCTGCCACAGGCCGGTCATTCCCGGCAGCACCAGATAACGCTTGCGGTGCAGGTCATCCAGCAGCAGGTAGTCGCGCTCGGGGAGCGGGCGCGGACCCACCAACGACATCTCGCCACGCAGCACGTTGAACAACTGCGGCAGCTCGTCAATTGAGAAGCGGCGCAGAAACCGGCCGACCCCTGTGATGCGCGGATCGTCGCTCATCTTGAAGAGCGCGCCGTCGGCTTCATTGCTGGCCTCAAGCGCCTGCTGCATCTGCGCGGCATCCACGTGCATGGTGCGGAACTTGAAGCAGTCAAATGGGTGCTCTTCAACGCCCATCCGACGGCTTCGGAACACGACCGGGCCGCGATCGGTCAGCCATACCGCAAGTGCCGTGATGAGCAGCAGGGGCGAGAGGGCGACGATGAGCAACGAGCTGACGATGATGTCGAAGCCCCGCTTGGCGAGAAACGCAACGCCACCGAGCACCGGCGGGCGCAACTCAAACAGCGGCAGCCCGGGGGCCGGAACCGCGCGAATTGAGTGCGACAGCAACTGCGCCGTGGTGGGTGCCAGGCGCACCGGGATACCCCGGCGACGGCACACCTCAAGCAGATCGAGAATGGGTCGGTCACGACCGGCCGCGCCCGCCAGGATGACCTCATCAACCAGCTCGGGGTCGAGCATGAGGTCGAGTTCCGCGGCAGCGGTGCTCTCGCCCTCGGTTCCCACCCCGGGGATGAGCACGTGCGCGCCAATCACCCGGTAGGCCACGCCGTGGCGGTCGTGCCCCGAGCGCTCGAGGCTCTCGGAGATGGGGCCCGTCATGTCGGGCGATCCCACCAACAGAGCCCGGCGCTCAAACCGCAGGTAGTCGAGTAGCAGCGCGGTGACGCTGTCCCACGATGCCCTGAGCACGATCACCAGCAACGAGATGGCGAACCACGACGAGTAGAAGACGTAGAAGGTCTGAAACCGCCAGCCGCTGGCCAGGGTGAGCGCCAGCACGATGACCGTTGCGACGGTGACCGACGACAACACGCGCGCCGAGCCCCCGCGCTCGCCACGCTCGCGGTACAGGTGGTTCTTGGCGAACACCAGCACCAACGTCACGGTGACGATGGGCAGCGCCTTCTGCTCGACCGACCAGATGGCGCCACTGTCGACCGGCTGATCCGTGACCCACAGCTTGAACGCCAGCACGGCGTAGAGGCCCAGGAAGGCCGACGCCACGTCGATGGCCAGTAGCGCGGCCACCGATGCGCCACGGCGCAGGTAGTCGCGGTACTGCCTGCCGCGAAGAATCGGCACAAATCGCACGTCGCGACCGGCACGGCGCTCGGTGCCCTCTGCGGGGACCACCCGGGTTGGCGGTGGTGGTGGCGGTGGCGAGCTCACCGGCAGAGGGTACCCCGCACTACTTCACCCGAACGGTGACTGGCCAGCTGGTGCGCGTGGCCCTGTCCCCGCTCGGCACGTCGCCGGTCCAGGTGGCGCGGTAGGTGCTGGTGGCTCCCGGCACCAGCTTGGCGGCAAATGAGCCGTCCTTGCCGGTCTGCACGGTGGCCACCGCCACCCAGTCCTCGCCGCTCTGACGCTGGATGGTGATCTCACCCGGCGACCGCAGATCGCGAACCTGACCCACCAGCGTGGTGGTGCCGGTCTTGCTCACGACCTTTGTGGACAGCGGACCCATGGGCAACGGGAATACGCTCGCAGCCGGCTTGGCGTCGCCGTTCTGCCTCAGCAGGCCTGACCCCCAGGCGGAGTTGTCCTGCAGGAAGTACCACACAAACATGCCGATACGGCGATTGGCGCGCACCCGGCGGTAGGCATCCTGCAAGTACTGGGCCTGCTCGGCCTCGGTCACGTTCAGGCTGTACTCGGCCACCTTCTGGGTGGAGAACCCAAACTCGGTGAGCCAGATCTTCTTGCCACGCAGGTAGGTCTTGTCGATCTCGTTCTGGTACCGGTTGATGTTGTACAGGTCGATGTACGACGCCCCCGGAAAGCTGACATCACGCGGAGTGGTGATGGGATATGGGTGGTGGCTCACCACGGTCATGGGTGGGCGGAGCCCCGGCTGCGATACGGCGGTGAGGAACGCCGACGGGGTCATGCGCGCATTGGCGCTCTTCGGGCACGACGACGGGCACTGGTCGCCGGCGGGCGCGGTTACCAGGCCGGCAATCTGCGCATTGGCATCCACCTGCTTGATGCCTGCGTAGAACGCCTTGGCCAGGCCGGTGTACACGGCGGGTGACACCGGAATCCATGTCCGGCCGCTCTTCTTGAACTGCGGACGCAGGAAGATGGGGATGTTGGGCTCGTTCCACGCCTCCCACGAGCGCACGCCGCGGGGCGTGTACCGAGAGGCCGCGGCATAGGCGAAGTCGCCGAATGGGCCGGGCTTAAGCGGTCGACGTGCCCAGTCGGGGAATGCGGTGCTCTTCTTCACTGCGGGGTCGGCGGCCCATCCGGGCGTTCCCCACACCGTAAACAGCACCTTCACACCGCGCTGCGCGGCCGCATCGACCACCGCGTCAAAGGCATCCCACTTGTAGGCGGGGTCGAACTGATCTTTCGGGCGCTTGGGGCGCGTGGGTGCCACCTGATCCCAGCGCATGTCCACCCGGATGATCGACGCGCCCATTTTGGTCATCGTGTTGACCCGGGAGTCGGCCTCTTTGGCCGGCACCTGCCACACGCGATCATCCTGAATACCCGCCATCGGCGATGTGGTGGGAACCCCTGCGACGGTGCCCTTGAGGACCGTCGGCTCGGCTGCCGACCCACCTCCACAGCCAGCGAGGATGCCGATGGCCAGCAGGGCCAGGCTCGAGCGGGTGACGATGGTGTTGGACAGTCGGCGCATGCGGTGGGATGCCTCCTCGGGGCGCGTGCTTCTGTGCTGGGCCAGCGGTGCGGGATTGCAGCGCGACGGGATGACCCGGGAACGTCCCGCAGGCTAGGGACATCGGACGCCACCGGACAAGGGGGCGGGCGATGCCCGAACCCCATGTTCACGGGATCCTTACGGCTTCCACGCGGGCATCCCTGCCCCGCCCCACCTCAGCAGTACCCCGATTACGCGGCCGGCGGCATTCCCACGTCCATCAGGTCGCGGGCCAGATCACCAACCGGCAGGCCATCAGCCCCGGCCTGAGTAAGTGCCACCGCCACGTCGGGAGCCAGCCCGAGGCGCAGCCGGATGGTGGCGTCAATGGCCGCCAGCCACTCGCTGATGCGATCGCAGTGCACCAGAACGGCCCCCGGCTCGCGGGCCATCACTTCGGCCACATCGGCCGCCAGCCGGGGTATCTCGGCCCGGGCCTGCACCACATCCATGAGGGGATGCCACCGCACGCCGAACCCCGCCTGCGCGTACTCCACCAGCGCATGGCGCGAGCGCATGCCACTCACGATGGTGCGCACTCCCTGCTCGTGCCACCACACCAGCTCGGCCTCGCGGCGGGCCACCCGGTGGCTTCG
>JBAXJA010000067.1:0-10271 GCA_037138115.1 Thermoleophilia bacterium
TGACGTTCTCCATCATCTCGTCGAACATCTGGTGGCCCTCGAGGCGGTACTCCGAGAGCGGGTCCTTCTGGCCCAGCGCGCGCAGGTGGATGCCCTCGCGCAGGTAGTCCATGTTGAGCAGATGCTCGCGCCAGTCCACGTCGACCAGCTGCAGCAGCACCCAGCGCTCCAGATCGCGCACCAGCTCTGCCCCGAGCTCGGTCTCGCGCTTGTCGTACTGCTCCATCGCGTCGTCCTCGAAGCGATCGAGAATCTCTTCGCGCGACAGCTCGTCGTGGCGGATGTCGTCCGCGGTAAATGACACCGGGTACAGCTGACCCAGCTCACTGACCAGACCGTCCAGATCCCAGTCGGCAGGCGAGGCGTCGTCGTCGTCAAAGCGATCGACGGTCTCCACGAGCGTCTCGGCAATCCAGTCGCGCGCCTGATCGGAGAGGTCATGCCCCTCCAGCACCTGGCGGCGCTCGGCGTACACAACCTCGCGCTGCTTGTTGAGCACGTCGTCGTACTCCAGCACCCGCTTGCGGATGTTGAAGTTGTATTCCTCCACCTTCTTCTGGGCGCCTTCGACCGTCCTGGTGAGCATCTTGGAGTCGAGCGGCATGTCGTCGCCGGGGCCCAGGCGATCGAGGATCTTGTACATGCGGTCGCCCGAGAAGATGCGGATGAGGTCATCCTCGGCCGACAGGAAGAAGCGGGTCATCCCCGGGTCGCCCTGACGCCCTGAGCGTCCGCGCAACTGGTTGTCGATACGGCGGCTCTCGTGGCGCTCAGTACCGATGACGTACAACCCACCGAGCTCCTCCACCCCATCGCCCAGCTTGATGTCCACGCCACGCCCGGCCATGTTGGTGGCGATGGTCACGGCGCCGCGCTCACCGGCGCGCGCGATGACCTCGGCCTCCTTATCGTGCTGCTTGGCGTTCAGCACGCTGTGCGGGATACCGCGGCGTTCCATCATCCCCGACAGCATCTCGGAGATCGCCACGCTGATTGTTCCCACCAGCACGGGCTGGCCGCGGTCGTGGGCATCGGCGATGTCCTCGATCACCGCGCGGAACTTGGAGTCCTTGGTCTTGAAGATGAAGTCGTTCTCGTCGTTACGCACCATGGGGCGGTGCGTGGGGATGCTCACGACCTCGGTCTCGTAGATCTTGTTGAACTCGTTGGCCTCGGTGGAGGCCGTTCCGGTCATGCCCGAGAGCTTGTCGTACATGCGGAAGTAGTTCTGAAGGGTGATCGTCGCGAGTGTCTGGTTCTCCTCGCGGATCTTGAGCCCCTCCTTGGCCTCGATGGCCTGATGCAGCCCCTCCGAGTACCGGCGGCCCTCCAGCACGCGACCGGTGAACTCATCAACGATGAGCACCTCGCCGTCGCGCACGATGTACTCCTTGTCCTTGCGAAAGAGCGACTCGGCCTTGAGCGCTTGGATGAAGTGGTTCACCAACTGCCCGTGCACGTCGAGGTACAGGTGGTCGATGCCCAGAGCGCGCTCCACCTTCTCCACGCCCGTCTCGAGCGGGGCGACGGTCTTGCTCTTCTCGTCCACCTCGTAGTCGGTCTCGCGCTTGAGCGTGGGCACGATGCGGGCGAAGCGGTAGTAGGTGTCTGCCGCGGCCTCGGGGACACCCGAGATGATGAGCGGCGTGCGGGCCTCGTCGATCAGGATGGAGTCGACCTCATCCACGATGCAGAACGTGTGGCCACGCTGCACGCAGTCGTCGAGGCGCACGGCCATGTTGTCGCGCAGATAGTCGAACCCGAACTCAGAGTTGGTGCCGTAGGTGATGTCCGCGGCGTACGCGGTGCGGCGGTCGTCCTCGGGCATCATCGAACCGATCACACCCACCGTCAGGCCCAGGGCCTCATAGACGGGCCGCATCCAGTTGGCGTCGCGCGATGCCAGGTAATCGTTGACCGTCACCAGGTGCACGCCATCGCCGGTGAGGGCGTTGAGCACCACGGCCGGCACGGCGGCAAGGGTCTTGCCCTCACCGGTGCGCATCTCCGCGATCTGGCCCTCGTTCAGCACCATGGCGCCGATCAGCTGCACGTCGTACGGGCGCATGCCCAGGCTGCGCCACGAGGCCTCGCGCACGAGCGCGAAGGTCTCGTCGAGCACCTCGTCGATCTCGGCGCCATCGGCCAGGCGCGCACGGATATCGACGGCACGCTCACGAATGGCGTCGTCGGAGAGATCCTGCATCGCGGGCTCGAGCGCGTTGATGCGCTCCACGCGCGCCACTCGCTGCTTCATGCTGCGCCCCTCGCCGAAGCGAAGGACCTTGTTCAGGATCTCGGTACTCATGCAGGCGTGTCCGATGGGCCGTGTGCTGGGAGTGCAGGCGGTGTGCCCATACCCCGAATCGGCCCCGATGGTACCAACCGCACCTGCACCTACCGGTGCATGGCGGTCGCCTGCGCCCCCGTGCGTGCCAGTAGGTCGGCCCACGTGCCGTCGTCGGTCGCTGACGACTGCGCCAGGCCACGTGCCGTGCGGTAGGTGCTGAGTGCCACTGCCGTGAGTGTGCCGAACGTCCCATCAACCGGAACGGGAACTCCCGCGGCGAGCAGCAACTGCTGGAACCGCCGCACGGCGTCGCCCCTGTTTCGCATGCCAAGCACCGGGTACTTCGGCGTGGTGGGCAGCGATGCCACCGTGCGGCACGCCAGGGTGCTACCGAGCGCAGGCCACTGCCACGAGGCGGTTTCCTGCCAGTCCCACCAGCTCACACCCTGCAGCCCGGCGGTCTGTGCGGCGCAACGGAATGACCTGATCTGCGCCTGCGTCTCACGCATGTACGTACTGCCAAGCAGCGCGATGGGTACCCCGAAGATGCGGTTCCAGCGCACGGTGCGATCCACGGCCTTTGCGGCCGGAGCGCGGAATGCCTTCCAGTACACCTGCGGCATGTTGAAGTTCGCCGCGTCGGGGCCAGTGAAGAACGCCGTGTACGGGAAGGCCCCGTGCAGGTCCACATACGGGAACGACGTCATACCGATGGGATATGTGGGGCCCACCTGAACACGCAGCGCGTGCATGTACCGCTGCACGCGGCGGTAGCGGTCCCGGTAGTGCTCGAGTTCGGTCTCTGCGTCGATCACGAAGCAGTCGGCACCGGCCCGCACGGCGCGTGCGGCAATGGCGGCCTCGGCCTCCGGGCGCCGCAGCACGATGTACTGCCACGCACACACCCGCAGGCCAGCGACCTTCAGCGGCCCCACGGCACGATCGAACTGCGTCCAGTACGAGCGGCCGTCACCCGACTTGATGTACAGCGTGCGGATGCCGCTCTTCTGCGCGCGGGCGATGATTGACGCGATGCTGCCCGACCTGCTCATCATCCAGATCCACTGACCATTTCCCTGCACCGGCTCGGGCAGCACGCCCGGGGTGAGCGGCTCCGTTCCGGGGAGCGGCTGCCCTGCATCGTCGGGGGCACAGTCACCGGCGTAGCCCCACGTCTCACGAAGCGCGATGGGAATGGCGGGGCATGTACCGGTAAACGCCACCTGCCCCATCAGCTGGTACGTGGTGTCGGACAGCGCACGGAACAGACGCACATCGGGCGCCCCCGCGGTACCCATGTCGGCCATCACCCACGTGACGCCATCGACATCGGCGGCGAGCATGCTGCCGGCGATCTCCTCGCCGGTACGGCCGGCCGCCGCCCACGAGGCGCGGATTGCCAGCCGCATGGTGTCGCTCACGCCGAGTTCCACCGTGGTGGCACCCTCAACCGGGGGAATGAGTGCCACCGCGTCATCAATGGCCGCCACGTATGGAGCGAGATCAGGGGCGGGAGAACCGGGCTTGGTCGTGACCGTGCCCACCAGTCGCGGCCCCTGGGCGGCGATGGCGACGATCCGCAACACGCCGTCGGGCTGCACGGTAATGACCATTCGGCCGCCCGGCGACCCCTCAAGCTCGGAATTCAGACCCGTGGTGACACCAGGAGACGCCAGCACCGCATCCACCACTCGGCGCTCTGACGCACGTGCGGCAGCGGCGGATGGAAATGCCGTCGCAAATGAGGTTGTTACCCCGCCGTCGTTCACACCCCGCCGCACGGCCACGGTGGCCTGAGCACCCTGTGCAGCAAGCGCGGCCTTCAGCCCGGGGAGCCCCGGGGCGTCAGTGGGCAGCGAGGTATTGGCCACCTCGTCGCCGCCGTCGGACGATGCCGTGGCGGGCTGCCCCACAGTGGCCACCGACGGGTTGGGAACCAGCCCGGTGAGTTCGCTCACCAGTGCCGGATCGGCGGCCACGGCAGTGCCCGCCACGACCAATGTCGCGACGAGCACCCCGATGGCCCACCTGAGTACGCGGGGGGTCGAGTCAGGCCCCTTCGATAAGGCCGAAGTCGCCGTCACGGCGGCGGTAGATCACGCCCACGTCACCGCTGGTCTCATTGCGAAACACAAAGAAGGCGTGGTCGATCAACTCAAGCCGCACGGCGGCTTCTTCGGGCGTGAGCGACGGCATGTCAAACCGCTTGCTGCGCACGATGCGAATGGGCGGCGGCTTCTCAATCGCCCCGGTGGCCTCCAGCCCGGCACGGTCCAGAGCCGCCAGCTCGGCGGGTGTGGACGCAATGGCCTCAATGCCCGGACCGTGATGATCCTTGCGCCGCTCGCGCAGGCGCTGAACCTGACGCTCAATGCGATGCGCCGCCAGGTCGATGGCCGCGTACATGTCGGAATCGGCTTCGCGCACCCGCATGACCGGGCCTTTTCCGCGCACGGTCACCTCGGCAATCTGACTGCGCTCGATACTCGGGTTGTGCTCAACCGAGAGCTCCAGCTCAACTTCGACGGAATCTGCCGCCGACCCGAGGACGCGCTCAAGCTTGTGCATGCGCTTCTCCGCATGCGCCTCAAGCGCGTCGGTGACCGGGACGTTCCTTCCCCTGACATGAAGGTCCATGCCGCACTCTCCTGGACGTCGATCTCCGTCAACCGACTCTAGTCCCCCACCCGCCGGCCACGACCCGAGCGGTTGTAACCGCACCCACCCGCGCGCATCCCGCAACCCGCAGGGCCCGGGCGGCAGCCGTGAGGGTGGCGCCGGTGGTGAGAACGTCGTCAACGATCACTGCATGGTGCGGGGCCATGCCCACGGCCGCGAAGGCGCCCGCCACCTGGCCTGCCCGTGCCGAGCGCGACGCGCCACGCTGATGCATACCGTCATCGGCGCGCACCAGCGCATGGGCAACCGGGGTATCCCAGGCGCTGCCCAGCGCCACCGCCAGCAGCGAGGCCTGGTTGAACCCTCTCTCCGCACGGCGCGCGTGTGTGAGTGGCACGGGCACGAGCACCGCACCATCGGGCGGGCGGTCAAGCACCTCATCCATCAGCGCAACGATGGGTACCACCAGAGCCCGCCGGCGCGAGTCCTTGAGCGCCGACATCAGCCGGGCGACCGAGTGGTCATATTCCAGCGCCTGACGCGCCCAGCCAACCGCGGGAGGGCACTGTGGGCACGTCGCCACATCCTGCGGCCACGGGTGGCCACAGCACCGGCACCCTGCCCCCCTGAGCCGCGGCAGTGCACTGAGGCATGGGGCACAGGCGACGGGTCCGGGTATGCCGCACATGGCGCACGCACCGGGCGTAATGAGCTCGATCAAGGCGGCCAGAGGTCGCGAAATAGACACGCTCGCAGCATGACGGTGGTACCCCGCATGCCCCCCGCATCGTTCGCGCCATCTCATGCGCATACCCGTGACAACAGCCCGCATGCGCCGATACCCCTCCGCCGCGCTACCGTTGGGGGGAAAGCGGGACTTGCGGTCCCGGATGTCGACCCACAGGAGCACCACCGTTTCAACCGAGAAGGAACAGGCGATTGAGTTTGAGGGAGAGATCACCGAGGCCCTCCCCAACACGTTCTTCCGCGTCGAACTGGACGGCGGGCACATGGTGCTCGCGAAGTTGGCCGGTCGCATGCGGCGCAATTACATCCGCGTGAACCCGGGCGATCGTGTGAAGGTTGAGGTCTCCCCATACGACCTCACGCGCGGACGCATCACCTACCGCCTCAAGTAGCACCCATGGTGGACCCGCATCCCGCGACGGTCGGGGACCGCCTGATTGATGCGCTCCTCGACGCAGGCGTGGACCATGTCTTCGGCATCCCCGGGGACTACACGCTGCAGCTGAATAAGCGGGTTGAGGAACGCATGCAGTTCGTCGGCACACTCGACGAGCAGGGCGCCGGCTTCGCAGCCGACGCCTACGCCCGCCTGCGCGGCCTGGGCTGTGTGATGGTCACGTGGGGAGTGGGCGGCCTCAAACTGGTGAACAGCACGGCGCAGGCCTGGGCCGAGAGTTCGCCGGTCGTCGTGGTGAGCGGGGCACCCGGCATTGCCGAGCGTGCTGACGACCCGCTGCTGCACCACCGCGTAAAGGGCTTCGACACCCAGCGCCGGGTGATGGAGCAGGTCACTGCCCTCACGGTGGAACTCGACGACCCGGCGTCGGCACCAGAGCGCATCGCGCTGGCCATTGCCACGGCGATACGCCGCCAGAAGCCCGTGTACATCGAGATTCCGCGCGACGTCGTGGGCATGCCCGCTCCCCCGCTCCCCGTCATTCCGCCCGAGCGCCCCGCCGACCCGGCCCTTGTGGCCGATGCAGTGGCCGATGCCATCTCGGT
Organism: Thermoleophilia bacterium; assembly: GCA_037138115.1. Taxonomy (GTDB): domain Bacteria; phylum Actinomycetota; class Thermoleophilia; order Miltoncostaeales; family Miltoncostaeaceae; genus SYFI01. The sequence continues at coordinate 6,659 of JBAXJA010000067.1, forward strand.
CATTCGCGCTGCCAGCCGACCGGTGATCATCGCGGGCATCCAGGTGGCCCGGCTGGGCCTGCAGGCCGAACTGGATGCCCTGGCACGCGCCACCGGGTTTCCCGTGGCCGAGAGCCTTCTCGGCAAGTCGGCAGTGGGCTCGTACGACGACTGGTGCATCGGTGTGTATGCCGGCGCCCTCAGCACCGACGCCGTTCGTGAGCGGGTGGAGTCGAGCGACTGTGTGCTGGTGCTGGGCGCCAGGCTCACCGACCTGAACACGGGCATGTTCACCGTCAACGTGTCGCAGTCGCAGTCGATTCTTGCCCACCCGGAGGCACTCACCGTGCACCGGCGCTCATACCCCGGTGTGGGGCTTCGTGAACTCATGCACGCGCTCACGGCCGAGTTCCCCGAGTCGTCATCGCCGGTTGATCACCCGGCGCCCCAGCCGAAGGCCACCTTCACTCCCACTCCCGGCGCACCGCTCGGAATCGCATCGGCCTTCTCGTCAATGCGCCATTACCTGGGAGTTGGCCAGACGGTACTCGCCGATCCCGGCGACGCCCTGTTCGGGTCAACCATGCTCGATACCGAGGAGTCGGGCTTTATCGCCAGCGGCTTCTACGCCTCGCTGGGCTTCGCGGTGCCGGGAGCCCTCGGTGCCGGCCTTGCACGCCCCGATCGCCGCCCGGTGGTCATCGTGGGCGACGGTGCATTTCAGATGACCGGTATGGAGATCGCCGCCACCGCCCGCTGGGGGGTCCACCCAGTGGTCATCGTGCTGAACAACGACGGCTACGGCACCGAGCGCCCCATGCTGGACGGCGGGTTCAACGACATCCCGGCATTGCGATACGCCGCCCTTCCGCAGTACCTGGGCTTTGGCGTGGGCGTGCGCGCAGAAACGGAGGATGCCTTCGACATGGCCCTTCGCGATGCCCTTGCGGACACATCACAGCTCAGGTTGATCGAGGCGATAATCCCCCGGCACGACGTGAGCCCCGTGCTCACGCGCCTGACCGACGCGCTCGGCAAGCGGGCGCGCAGCGACACCGAACGCCCACAGGCCTAGGAGGCCGCGGCCGTCCATGCTGCCGCGAGCGAGCGCTCGTAGGGCTGGCGGTGTACACCCTGCTCAGTGACGATGGCAGTCACGAGCCGCGCGGGGGTGCGGTCAAATGCCGGGTTGGCCACGGGGGCACCATCCGGCGAGGCATGTCGACCAAACAACGAAAGGCCGCGCACCTCGTCTGCGTCGCGCTCCTCCACCGGGATCTGCGCCGCACTCGGCATTGAGAGATCGAGGGTGGAGGTGGGTGCCGCCACGATGAACGGGATCCCGTGTTCGCGGGCGAGGATGGCCACGCCGTAGGTGCCGATCTTGTTCACCACGTCGCCATTGGCGGCAATGCGATCGGCTCCCACCACCACATGAGTGACACGACCCTCTGCCATGAGCGCCGCCGTCATGTTGTCGCTGATGAGCGTGTACGGGATGCGCTCCTGCTGCATCTCCCATGCCGTGAGCCGTGATCCCTGCAGCAAGGGGCGGGTCTCGTCCACGATCACGGTGACTGTTGGATCGGCTGCGTAGGCGGCGCGGATGACCCCGAGCGCCGTGCCGTAGCCCCCGGTGGCGAGCGCCCCTGCATTGCAGTGCGTGAGAATGCGGGCCCCGCGGGTCATGAGCGACAGCGCGTGCTGCCCCATCGCCACGCACCGGTCAACCTCGTCGGCATGGATGCCGCGGGCGGCGACTGCGAGTTCGCTCGCGATCTGCGCCGGAGTGCCCTCGTGGTCGGCCACCATTCCTGCCAGGCGGTCCACCGCCCACGCCAGATTCACCGCGGTTGGGCGGGCCTCGCGCAGGGCCGGGATCGCCCGGGCCATCTCGGCATCAAACTCTGCGCGTGATCCCTCTGCGGCAGCGGCGCGGTTGGCCGCCAGGGCCACGCCCATTGCGCCAGCCACACCAATGGCGGGGGCGCCGCGCACAACCATCGTCCTGATGGCATCGACCACCTGCGGCCACTCGGTGTAGGTGACCTGCGTGACCTCTCCGGGGAGGAGGGTCTGATCAAGCATGACCACCGCGCCATCCCGCAGCGCGAGGATGTCTTCCGGGGCCAGGCCGGGCGGGGTATCCCCCCGCCCGGCGGCCGCTCCGGACTGCGTACTGCTCAGGTGCCCTGGTCCCAGGACGCCAGGTACTTCTGCTGCTCCTCGGTGAGGGCGTCGATCTCAACGCCCATCGAGTACAGCTTCAGCCGTGCAATCTCCGCGTCGATATCGGCGGGGACTGAGTAGACCTTGTTCTCCAGGGTGGCAGCGTTCTGCGCCATGTACTCGGCGGCCAGGGCCTGGTTGGCAAAGCTCATGTCCATGACTGCGGCCGGGTGACCCTCGGCTGCCGACAGGTTGAGCAGACGTCCCTCGGCGAGCAGGTACACCTTGCGGCCGTTGCGCAGCATGTACTCCTGCACGAACGGACGCACCTCGCGTGAGCCGTCAGACAGCTCTTCGAGGCCCGGGATGTCGATCTCCACGTTGAAGTGGCCCGTGTTGGCGATGATCGCCCCGTCCTTCATGTGCTCAAAGTGCTCACGACGGAGAACGTGGATGTTGCCGGTGGCGGTGATGAAGATGTCGCCCTCCTTGGCCGCATCAGCGACCGGGAGCACCTCAAAGCCATCCATCACGGCTTCAAGAGCAGCCAGCGGGTCCACCTCAATAACGATGACGTGGGCACCCATGCCCTTGAGGCGCGATGCAAGACCGCGACCACACCAGCCATACCCACCAACCACGCACTTGCGGCCGGCGATGAGCACGTTCGTCGCGCGCATCAGGCCGTCGAGCGTTGACTGCCCGGTGCCGTAGCGGTTGTCGAACATGTGCTTGGTGTTGGCGTCATTCACAGCCACCACCGGGAAGGACAGCTTGCCCTCGGCCTCAAGGGCCTTCAGGCGGATAACGCCCGTGGTGGTCTCCTCGGTACCGCCGATGATGCCGTCAAGCATCTCCCTGCGGTCGCCGTGGAGCACGCCGATCACGTCAGCACCGTCATCCATGGTGATGTGCGGGGCGTGGTCAATCGCGGCCGTGAGGTGCGAGTAGTACGTCTCGTCGTCCTCGCCCTTGATGGCGTAGGTCGAGATGCCGTACTCCTGCACCAGCGCGGCTGCGGTGTCGTCCTGCGTCGAGAGCGGGTTGGACGCCACAAGCATGAGGTCGGCGCCGCCGGCCTTGAGCGTGCGAGCCAGGTTGGCCGTCTCGGTGGTCACGTGAAGACAGGCCGAGATGCGAAGCCCCTCAAGAGGGCGCTCCTTCTCGAACCGCGCACGGATGTTGGCAAGCACGGGCATGTCCCGGTCTGCCCATTCGATCTTCTGCCGCCCGAGCTCAGCAAGCCCCAGGTCAGCAACATGATGCTTGACGTTCGTCGTCACAGGCTGATTCCTTGATCGTTCGGAAGCCGGCGGAGGGTACCAGAGGGGACCCCGTGTCCCGGTGTGTTTCCGGGGGCGCGCCGTCAGGTCCGGGATGGCTTGCCGAAAAGGCGCGATGCCGCATTCCACGGGCTTCGCCCGGGGGCAGGGCGGAATGCTGCGGTATTCGGCAAACCATCCCG
>JBAXJA010000068.1:0-10238 GCA_037138115.1 Thermoleophilia bacterium
CCCGGGGACTGACCCCACCCGGGGACTGACACCCATGGGGGACTGACCCCGGTGGCCGGGCATTATGCGGGGGTGAGCATTCCTCCGGCACCTCCGTATCCCATTGCCACCGACTTCGTAACGGTGGAGATCCGGGCCGATCGTGATCACCCCGGCGGTCGGCTGCTGCTGATGGATGGCGTAGAGGCCTCGCATGTGGATCTGGACGACCCCACGCGCATCGTGTTTGAGTATCTCCGGCACCTCGTGGGGGTTGTTGACGCCATGTTCCCTCAGCGTGATGCGCTCGATGCCCTGCAGATCGGTGGTGGCCCGTGCACCCTGGCCCGGTATCTCGTGGCGACGCGTCGGCGGGCACGTGTGCGCGTGGTGGAGCGCGATGGGGGAATCGTGCAGGTGTCGCGCGACCATCTGGCACTTGATGACGTGCCCCGCCTCGAGGTGACGGTGGGTGATGGCCGCGCCGCCGTGCTGGCAACCGACGATGCTGCGCTCGACCTGCTGGTTGTCGACGCCTTCGTGGGGCTTGTGGCTCCCCACGCCCTCTCAACCCGTGAGTTCGTGGCCCAAGCACGCAGAGTGCTGCGCCCCGGGGGCCTGTACGCAATGAACCTCATCGACGTTGAGCCGCTGGAACTCGCGCGGGCCATGGCCGCCGGCATGCTGCAGCACTTTCCCGAGGTGGCGCTCATCGCTGACCCCGCCGTGCTGGAGCACCGCACCTCGGGCAACGTGCTGCTGGTGGCGAGTGATCGGCCGCTGCCACCCGAGGCTCTGGGCAGGTCGCTGGCCCGTGACGCATCCCAGTGGGAGGCACGTACCGGTCGCGCGCTGGCGGGCATGGTGCAGGGCCATCCGCCGCTCACCGACGATGAGCCCCCCACGCATCAACTTGCCCGTCTGGCGCCCCTGTGGGGCCGGGTGAAGCAACCCCCGGGCTGAGTCGGCTCAGCCGGGACGACCGGCGGCGAACAGCTCGGAGAGCCCGACCGGTCGCAGGCCCTTCGCCTTGAGCCCCTGCAGAATTCCGGGGAATGCGGCTGCCGTATTGGGCTTGGTGTGCATGAGGATGATTGACCCGCGACGGGCCGCACTCACTGCGCGCTGCGTGATGACCGACGCCGCCGGCGGCCCCCGCCAGTCGTTGGTGTCAACGTCCCACAGCAGCACGTAGCGGTAGCCCATGGCGCCCGCCGCCGCGCGCAGGCCCGACCCGTATGCACCGAAGGGCGGCCGGTAGAACGGTGCGGTGCTGTACCCGGCCAGGGCATCCCAGGGTGCATTGCGCCTGAGGTCCGACTTGCCGAATGCCTCCGTGGTACCCACGCCGGTGGTGTGCGAATAGCCGTGGCTGCACACCTCAAGCACCCCGTCAGTGATGGCGGCGCGCAGCGTGTCGCGAAAGCTCTGGTTCCACAGACCCTGATTGATGGCGTTGAAGCAGAAGGTGATGGTGACCTTGGCAGCGCGCGCGCTGGCGATCATGCGCATGGCCTCGGAGGGGCCGTACCCGTCGTCAACAGTCACCGCCACCAGCGGCTTCTGGGTTTGGATGCGGTGCACGATGACCGTGCCGAGCCCTGGGGGCTGCACCGACCACAACACGGGCGCGCTCAGGCCGACATTTCCCGCGTCGTCCCTGCCCTCTGCGGCAACCGACACCAACCCCACGATGCGGTTGGCCCGAAGTGCGAGTGGAAGCTCGAGCACCTCGCCCGCCGTCTTCCACGCGCCGGTGGCAAGGGTGACTCCATCCGCACCCGGCCGCTTGACGATTGCGCGCACCTGCGAGGCGCCGCCAGGGCGGAGCGGGATTCCCAGGGTCTGCCGATTGGGCACGGTGGGCACCGCTGGGATGAGCACCGGCGCGGGGTTGGTGGCGTCCAGCGTGACCGAGGGCGGGGTGACCGCCACCACGGTGCCGTCGGTGAGCGTGGCGTCGAGCCGGTAGTCGCCATCGGGCAGAAGTTGACCCGTACCGCCGGTGCCACGACCGCCATTCCACACGACAGTCGCCGTGCCCGGGGCGGTGGCGATTGGGATGGGGGGGAGGGTGGCTTCCACGGTGCCGTCGGCACGGGTCACCCGCACGGTGGTCGCCTGCAGCAGCGAGGTGGGCACCGTAATGCTGATTGGGGACACCGCCGCGTTGACCGCAGGCTGTGCTGTGGCCACGGTGCACGCGACGAGGGCGCATACGGTGGTGAGTGCGAGAGCAATCTTCATGGGCTGGGGCACGATATGGGGATTTCCCCGGGGCATGGCCCACCCCTGCTCCGTCACGACATCCGCAACGCCTGTCTCAGGCGGACGACAGCTCCTCGGCGGCCGTGGCCACCGCGCGCCTGGGCCAGCACAGTGCCATGAGCACAATGAGCAGCCCATCACGCAGTATGAGAATGCCCATCTGTGGGGTCTGCAGTGCCACCAGTTGCCAGTAGCCGGCCGGGAAGTACGCCTGCGTCACAAGCAGTGCTGCCACGCTGATGCCCACGGCCCATCGTCCCATGCGTCCGGTTACGAGCACCGCCCCCGGGATGATCCACACGAGAAACTGCGGCGACAGCACCTTGCCCGCCACCAGCAGCGCAATGCATGTGGTGGCGATGGCGGCGACGAACAGCGCCGAGTCGGCCATTGCCGGGCTCGTGAGCAGCAGGCGCCACAGCGTGTAGGCGATGGCCGCGATGAGCACCACCAGCACCACGGTGGAGATGAGCGCCACGAACTGGGGTCCATCCCCGGGAAGGCCCTGTGAGCCAAACGAACTCTCCACCGCCAGCGGTGCACCCGCGAGAATCCTCAGGCTCATGAGGTATGCCGCGCCGGTCGACTCAAGTTGCAGGGGCCGGTCGAGATGGTACGAGATGGTTCCCCACATCCCGTGCGGTGCGGTGATGATGAGCGGCACCACGACCACAGCCACGATCGCTGCGCACCATCCCGCAGCACGGGCCACCGAGGGCCAGCCATGACGTCGCCAGTGCACGATGAGCAGCACCGGGATGAACGCCAGTGGCACCAACTTCACCAGGATGGCCACGGCAAGGATCACCCACGCCATGGTCATTCGGTCGGTCACCACAGCCCACATCATCCAGGCGATGAGTGCGGCGAGCAGCAGGTCGAACCGCGTGGTGAGCAGGTCACCCAGCAAGAGCGGCGACAGTGCCACCACGGCGCCAGCCGCCACCTGCCGCCAGGGCGACATGCCGAGCGCCTTCGCCGTGAGGGTCACCGCGATCACGGTGGCGACGAGCGAGAACAGCATGAGGGTGGCGAAGGTGGTCCCGAACGCGCCCGGCAACACGCCGGTGATCCAGAAGAGCACTGCGGCTCCCGGTGGGTACTCAAGCGGGAAGTCGCGGTAGGGCATCTCCCCGGCGCTCATGTGGTCGTACACGGCCTGATACACGGGCACGTCGGAGATCTGCGAGACGTGCGCGGCCATCCACTGCAGGGGGCCAATCCACACGAGCAGCGCGAGCACCGAGAGCCACAGCGGCAGCCACTTCTCCAACCGTGGGTTCATGCGGTGGCGGCCTCTCGCTGTGTGTCGGGGTCGGGGTTCGGCGGCGTGCGCGGGGGAATGGGGTCCCGCTCGCGCCGAGGCCACTCTGGCACCACCACCACAAGGATGAGCGGCAGAAACCAAGGGATGTACAGATAGAACCAGTGCGTGAGCGTGAGCTCAAAGCCGATGAGTAACGCCGCGCCGATTGCGGCCCACTGCACCAGGTCGATGCGCCGTGGCCACCGCAGTACCGCGAGCCCGGCGACGATGACCAGCCCCATCAGCGCGATGTGCACGTATCCAAGATCAGGGTGCTGGCCCCAGATCGAGAAGGGCGAGTCGCGGCCTGCCTGGTATCCGACGGTGCGTGACCAGAACGCCGTCACCCCCGACAGCCCGTCGAGAAACAGCACCCACCCGGTGAGCAGGGCCGCGATGACGAGCCCGCCGATGTAGGCCATGAGCCTGCGCCTGCCACCCTGCGGGTCGGCTCTGGGAAATGGATGGCGCGCCCACAGCGGCACAAGTACCACGGGCACGATCTTGGCGGCGATACCGAGGCCCAGCGTGAGCCCACGGCCCATGGGCCGGGCGGCCAGCACCAGGCCCCAGGCCATGGCCGCGGCGATCAGGGCGTCGTTGGAGTTGCTCGACAGCGTGAACGCGGTGAACGGGAATGCCGCCCATGCGATGGCCAGGGTGAGCCCCAGGCGTCGTCCACCAAGTCGCCACCCGGCCACCATGAGCCCCAGCAGCGCCAGGGCGTCAAAGAGCGTGGCGGCGCCGTGCGCGGCGGGCAGGTCATCCCATTTGCCATGAAAGGGCTCGGCGACCTCAAATGGCACGTAGACCAGATAGTTGAGCGGGCCGTAGGTGTCGCACTGCCCGCAGTCCTTGGGGAAGTTGCCGTATGGGGTCGTCCCGTGCTGGATGAGATCTGCGCCGATCACGCCTGCGTACCCCACGTCAATCACGTTGCTGTCAAAGGCGTTGAGGCCCCAGCGCAGGGCGAGGAGCACGACCAGCACCGTCACCAGCAGCCATGTGGGCATCCATCCGGGCAGACCCGGCCTGCGGGAGGTGCGCGTGGATCTGGCATCGGCCGGCTCGGCCTCCCTCCCTCTGCCCTTGGCGGCGCGCGCCCGCTGGACGGTGATGAACACCATGCGGGCCAGCAAGTAGATGAGGGGGAGGTACTGCAAGGGCACCGACGTGAAGATGTCGCCGTTGTTGAAGTACCACCACGAGATGCTGAACGACAGAAGGGCAAGCAGGTCGAGGGTGCGCCACGAACGCATGCTGCGCGGACGGGTGATGGGAAGCAGCACCAGAAGAAACACCAGGCACAGCGGGATCCACACGCGAAGGTTGTTGACACCGCGGCCGAACGCACCGTCGTATCCACGGGCCATCATCCACGCCACCTGCGGGCCCACCCGCACCTCGGCGATCGACCCGTCCTCGTCGCGCACGTAGACCTCGGCCTCCACCACCTCCGCCGTCTTCGGGCCGCTGATAAACGAGACCTTCCAGCGGTGGTCCTTGTCCTGAAGCTCCGACGCCGTGCGGTGGATGGGGTGGTCGGCGATCCAATCCTTCAGGCGCTGGTCGGCCTTCGCGAGGGTGGTCGCCTCCTCACTGCTCAGCGTTGCGCTGTACGGCGTCTTGCCGGCGGCACGTGCACTCGCCTGGGCCTGAAGGGCGGCTGCACCCGCGGCAATACCGTTGAGCTCGCCGCTCACCGCGGCCAGCGCCTCGGCGGGGGTGGTGATGGTCAGGCCAGCGGCGTTGAGCGATGGTGCAGCGACCAGCGCCAGCGCGGCAACGAGCGTGATCACCAGCCCCCGCAGCCTCACGGCCTTCTCCGACTGCCTACCGGAAAGACCAGCGACGGCTCAGCAGGTAGCTGAGCGGCGTCACGAGCACGATCGCGATGGCCTGCGAGAGCGTCTCGCCCAGTCCTGCATCCACAAGCAGCTGCAGAATGATGAGATTGGCGATGAGCGCAACCACCGACACGGCCAGATACCGGGCGCCCTGACCCACCATGGCCTCGGCATGCGCACGGAACGTCCAGTGCCGGTTGAGCATGAAGTTGTTCATCCACGCGACGACGAACGCGACGATGGCTGCGGGGATGTAATGCAGGCCCAGGAGCAGCGCGATGCTGAAGATGGCGAGGTTGACCACGTAGCCGGACGCACCGACCACGAGGAACCGCCCGAGCTGCATCCAGTCGGAGCGGTTGACGCGCCGCGGATCCGGAATACGAAGAAGCGTGAACGGGGAGCGACCACCCGCAGTTTCGTCCTTTGCCGACACGAGGGTCGAGGCTAGCAAAGCCCCCCGGTCCGACTGTGGCGGTAAGGCACGCCCCGGGTACCTTTGCCACCTTCCGCGCGCCCCCTGTCACAGCGACTGACCCCACCCGGGGTCTGACCCCAGGTGGGGACTGACCCCCGCCGCCGCCGGTTCACGCCTCGTCCGAGCAGCAGCAGCGGCCTCGGGGATTCCTCTTCGCACGAGCTCGATGATCCGCTCCCGGGCGATCCACGCTCCGCCATCGTCTACTCCAAATATTCCGCGCAGCGAGGGGAGGTCAATGGTTCCCGGGTGAAGGACACCAGCCACCATCGCCGCGTAACTACTCCATGTCCAATCATCGGGGTGTGACACGAGCCCGGCCCTCACAGGATTGAGCGCCACGTACCTCAGAACGGCGTGCATCTGATGAGTGGTGCCGACGTGGACGTCGTGAAAGCGATCGCCAAATACGTGCCCGCTGCGGCCATGTCGGTGGTTGAAGGAGCTTGCGTGCCCACCAAGGAGGTCCCGCATCCCGTCGCTGATGGCGCCGTGATCACCCCTCACCACCAGGTGGATGTGATTCCCCATAAGGCAATACCCAAGGCACGACCATTCCCGCCGCTGGCTCGTTCTGCCGAGCCGCATGAGGAACCGCTGGCAGTCCTCGCCATCCAAAAAGATTGACTGGCGGTTGGAGCCCCGGGCGGTCAGGTGGTACGCCTCGCCCGGGTGGACCTCTCGAATTGGTCGTGCCATTTGCCACCTCGTTTGCGGGCTGAATGTCGTACTGGGATAACGCATCAGCGGCCCCGAAAACCCGCACGAAAGTGCCAACACTTCCTCTGTCACCGTTTTGATACAGCGACTGACCCCACCCGGGGTCTGACCCCACCGGGGGACTGACCCCGTTGGGGGACTGACCCCACCCGGGGTCTGACCCCGGGGGTCGGTCTTGGTCTCCTGGGCCGTCGCGGCAGGGGCAGGGCGCTTTGCGGCGTATCATCAACCGAGGTCGTTCGACCCGTTCTTATGAGCACAAATGACGTGACCGACAATCCAGGCACCGGGACCCCGCTCCCTCCACAGACGCCGCTGGTCGGCCCTGCCGATGCCGCGCGCTACGACTCGCGGTTCTCGGCACTCGCCTCCGGCACCATGTCGTCGGCCATGCGCGACCTCATGGCCATCACCGAGCGGGCCGACATCATCTCGCTGGCCGGTGGGCTTCCCGACACCGAGGCATTCCCGCGCGAGATCTACGACGACATCGCCGCAGACCTTGGTCGCGACTACCTGGCATCGGCCCTTCAGTACGGGCCCACCGATGGCATGCTCGAACTCCGCGAGCACGTCGTCAACATCATGGCCGAGGAGGGTGCACGCGCCCGCGTTGAGGACGTCATGATCACCTCGGGCGGCCAGCAGGCCATCGACCTGAGCATCCGCACGTTCGTGGATCGCGGCGACACGGTTCTTGCCGAGGGCCCCACATATCCGGGGGCCGTGCCGTGTTTCACGGCATACGGCGCCGACGTGACACACATCCCGCTTGATGACGACGGTATGCGCATCGATTTGATGGAAGAGGCCCACGCGCGCCTTGTGGCGGATGGCCGCCCGCCCAAGATCCTCTACACCATCCCCAACTTCCAGAATCCGGCCGGCGTCACCATGTCGCTCGAGCGCCGCCAGCGGCTCATCGAGTTCGCCCACGCCAATGGGCTGCTCATCATCGAGGACAACCCGTACGGCCAGATCCGCTTCGAGGGCGACCCGCTCCCCACGCTGTACGAGCTGGATGACGGCGCCGGCTGGGTGGTCTACCTCTCCACGTTCTCCAAGATCCTTGCCCCGGGTATCCGTGTGGGCTGGGTCGTGGCCCCGCCCGCCGTGCTGCGCAAGATGAACCTGGGCAAGCAGGCGGCTGACCTGTGCTCGTCCACCTTCACCCAGCGGTTCGTCACCGAGTACCTCAAGCGCAACGACTACCGCGACCACGTCGCCCGCCTCAACGGCATCTACCGCGGTCGCCGCGACACCATGCTGCAGGCGCTCGAGGCCAGGTTCCCCAGCACCGCCACGTGGACCCGCCCGCGCGGCGGCTTGTTCGTATGGGCAACGCTGCCCGACTACATCGACACCAAGCACCTGCAGGCCCGCGCCCTTGAGCGCCACGTGGCCTTCGTGCCCGGCGAGGCGGCGTTCCTCGACGGCCGCGGCCGCTCATCGATGCGCCTCAACTTCTCGGGCGTTTCCGAGAGCCTCATCACCGAGGGCATCGGTCGCCTCGGTGAGGTGGTCAGCGAGTTCTGCTCGCTGCACGACGCCCTGAACCCCGGCCGGTCGTGAGCCGGGTCGCAGTCCTCAAGGGCGGCTCATCGCTGGAGCGGGAGGTCTCGCTCCGGTCGGGCACCAACGTTGAGCTGGCGCTTGCCCGTCTGGGCCACCACGTCATCCCGATTGACGCCGACCAGCACCTGGTGCGCGTGCTGCGGGACGAGCGCCCCGACGTGGCGTTCATCGCACTCCACGGCCGTGGCGGCGAGGACGGCACGGTGCAGGAGATCCTCGAGATCCTCCGGATCCCGTACACGGGCTCGGGCGTGCTGGCCAGCGAGCGCGCCATGGACAAAGTGGTGAGCAAAGCCCTCTTCCGCAAGGCCAACGTGCCTGTGCCGGATGGCTACGCATTTGGCAAGGAGGCCTTCAGCAAGATGGGCGCCGCCGACACCCTGCCCGAGATCCAGCAGCGCCTTGGCCTTCCGCTGTGCGTCAAGCCGGCACGTCAGGGATCGGCACTCGGCATCTCCATGGTGCGCGAGCCCGGCGACCTCGGAGGCGCCATTCTCAACGCCATGGCCTACGACGACCGGGTGCTGGTTGAGCGCCTCATCCCCGGGCGCGAACTCGCCGTGTCGGTGGTCATGACCGACGAGCCCTGGGCCCTTCCGGTGATTGAGGCCGTCCCGCTCGGGCGCGACTTCTACGACTTCGAAGCCCGCTACACCCCGGGCGAGTGCGAACTGCGGGCCCCGGGCGACCTCGACGACGCCCTGGTGCAAGAGGCCGCCGCCATCAGCATCGCCGCCGCCCGTGCGCTTGAGTGCCGCGGCATCCCCCGCGTCGATCTCATGCTTGATGCTGAGGGCCACTTCTGGGTGCTCGAGGTCAACACCATCCCGGGCATGACCGACACCAGCCTGCTGCCCAAGGCCGCCGAGGTCGCCGGCATCGGGTTTGACCGCGTGGTGGCCGACATGCTCGACCTGGCCGCGCTCGACGTCTGAGGTGGGCACCATCGGCGATATCCCCGGAGCCACACGCTCGCGGGTGCACGTTGGTGGGGTGACGTTGTCGGTGCAGCAGATGGGGCCACCCGATGGCCTGCCGGTCATCCTGTGGCACGGCTTTCCCGAACTCGGGTACTCATGGCGAGCTCAGGCCGCCGCACTGGCCACCGCCGGCTACCGGGCCATCGTCCCCGACCTGCGCGGCTACGGCGAGAGCGACCGCCCACAGGGCACCGCCGAATATGCCTTCCCCAATCTGGTGGGTGATGTCACGGGGCTCATCAGTGCGCTCGATCTCAAATCAGCGCACCTCGTGGGCCACGACTGGGGTGGCAGCCTCACCTGGGCCACCGCAGCGCTCGCGCCACAGGTCGTGCGCTCACTGTTCATCCTCAACTCGCCTCACCCGGTGGCAAGCGCCGAGTGCCGCCAGGTACCCGAGCAGCAGCAGAAGAGCTGGTACATGCTGCTGTTTCAGTTCCCCGGAGTCGCCGAGGAGTGGCTGCTCAACAACGACGCCGCCAACCTCGAGGCGTTCGTGTTCGACACCGCCGCGCCCGGCACATTCCCGCCCGCCGAGCGCCGTGTCTTTAAGGACGCGCTGATGCGTCCGGGCGCCATGACGGCTGCGCTCGAGTACTACCGCGCGAACATCCCGCCCGAGAACTGGCTGAAGCCACCACCGCAGATGCCGCCCGTCACCGTGCCCACCACCATCGCATGGGCCGACAACGACGCTTACATGAGCGACCTGCTGCTTGAGCGGTCAATCACCAAAGTCACCGGCCCACTTGAGGTGGTGATGCTTCCGGGCGTGAGCCACTGGGCCCAGCAGGAGGCACCCGAGTTGGTCACCGACGCCCTGCTCGCTCATCTCGCCCGCGTCGCGTAGCAACCCCCGGCAACCCGGGCACCGCCTAGAGTGCCCGCATGGCTGACTCCCCGGCAGGACGCATTGATACCGACCGCGATGGCGACGTGGTGGTGGTGACCATCGCCAATGAGGCCCGGGCCAACAGCCTGGACGACCCCATGCTGAAGGCACTCGCCGAGGCACTCGACCCCGAGGCGCTCGGCGATGCCCGCGCCGTGGTGCTCACCGGCGCCGGCGACCGCAACTTCAGCGG
>JBAXJA010000069.1:0-10198 GCA_037138115.1 Thermoleophilia bacterium
AAGCCCGCTGCAAAGGCCGCGCCGAAGAAGAAGTAGTCAGCCGTGGGCCCGACGCCTGAAGACGACGGTGCTGCCGTCGTCTTTCAGGCGTCCGGGTCCGAGGCCTTCCACCCGAAGGTCGGCCACATCGGCTGCCGTACGGGCGTCCTCGATCACAATTGCCCGGGCCAGCGCGCCCTTCAGCGCCTTGCCCGCGTGACCCACCGACCTTTGGCCGCCGGGGGTGTCGTCCACGATGTCCACCCGCACCCTCGCGCCGGGCCGGAGTTTGGCGAAGTCGAATGCGGCCCGGTGCTCCACGGGCAGCAGGTCGATGACCGCGCCCCGGCGTGCCCGGGCCGCAATGACCGGGCTCACCCGCGGCTTCCAGAAGGCTGAGAGAAGCCCGATGGGTGCCACACGCGCACCCATTTTGAGCCGATAGGCGGGAATGGGATCAGCAGCCGACACCACGCCCCAGAGCCCCGATGGAACCAGCACCCGTGCCATCAAGCGGCGCCGTGCGGCGGCGGGCATGTCATCCACCCCCACGGCACCCCACACCACACCCGAGTACCGGTACGCCGCCGGCAGCGTGGGAGCGGCGTCCAGGTCCATCCACTGTTCGAGGGCGCGATCGAGATGAGCACCCCGCACCCCGAGCAACTTCTCTGCTGCCACCCTGCTGCGAAGCACGGCTCGCACGGCGTCACGCACGCGGGCACGATCATCGGCAAATTGCGGAAAGGCGCCGGTATCGATGGCGGCCATCGGCCCGTTGCCACCGGGAGCCTTGCCCTCGGATGGCGGAAGCAGGATGACGGGAGGCGCTGGAGGCACGGAATGAGGCTACCGGCCCCCGAAGTGTGAGAAAACCGTGAACTGTGGCGTCGAAGCACCCACGATCGCCCTTTCGGGAGGGGAACCCGCCTAGCCTGTACGCACCATGCGTATAGGTATCCCCTCATCTCACGGATTGTCCCGTGCCCTTCGTATGGGTGGAGTGGCGATCGCTGCGATGGGTCTGGCGGCGGGCGTGGCATCGGGTGCCACCACCGATCCCACGCCGCAGATCGTGGTGCTCAGCCCCACGGCGAACGCCAACGCGAAGGCCGTGACTGAGATCATGCGCGGCAACGACGTCACAGACGTCTACACCGCCGCCATCGATGGCTTCGCGGCCAGTCTGGATCCAGCCGACATCGCCCGGCTCCGCAACGACCCGTCGGTCATCAGCGTGGAGCCCGACCAGCGCGTGAGCATCAACGCCGCGCCGGGCAACGATACGTTCGCCTCGGCCACTGGCGTTGCCGGGGCAAGCGGCAACATCACCGGCACGACGCGCAGTGCCACGCGCGAATCCGGTGAGCCCAGGCCGCTGTCGGTATGGGGCACCAGCGGGTCATCCATCTGGTACTCGTGGACCGCCACCGACACGGGCACGTTGTCGCTGTCCACCGTGGGCAGTAACTACGACACGATGCTCGCCATCTACACCGGGTCGGCCGTGGGAGCGCTCACCGTGCTGCCCAATGGTGCCAACGACGACTTCGGTGCCGGGCTCCTCACCAGTTCCGTGGGCGTCAACGTGACCGAAGGCACGACGTACCGCATCGTGATTGACGGATACGGGCGAACCAGCGGTAACACGAAACTCAACTGGCTGTTCACGCCCGGCGCGCCCGTGAACGATGCCTTCGCCCAGGCCACGGCGATTAGCGGGTCTCAGGGCAGCGTGACGGGATCCACCGCCTTCGCCAGCCGCGAGTCCAGAGAGCCGACCCACGGCGGCAGTGGCGCCGCATCGGTGTGGTACTCGTGGACCGCACCCGATCACGGTGTGGTGTCGCTGTTCACCACCGGCAGTTCGTTCGCCACCCTGCTGGGCGCGTACACCGGCACCGCCGTAAGTGCGCTCACCCCAGTGGTGGCCACCGACACCACACCGCTCGGCAGCACCCGCAGAGGCATGTCGTTCACCGTCACGCCCAACACCACCTACCGCATCGCGGTCGATGGGGCGAATGGGGCAACCGGGTCGGTGGCGCTGGGCTGGAACTTCACAGCCGTCGCCCCCATCACCCGGCCGGATCCGCCCCTCGGCGTCAGTGCCGGAGCCCCCAACGGCACATCCGTCACCGTCTCGGTGACGCCCCCGGCATCTGACGGCGGATCGGCGATCGTGTCGTACATGGTCTCGTGCGCGTCGAGGACCGGCGGCATCACTCGCGTCGGGACGTCGCCGGATACGTCGGTCCCAATCGTCAGCCTCACCCCCGGTGCCGCGTACACCTGTCGCTCCAAGGCAACCAATGACCACGGCGCCTCGCAGTGGTCCGAATGGTCATCCGAATTTGTGATGCCCACTGCTCCTGGCGCCCCGAAGGGCGTCACCGCGGTCGCCCGCGACGGTGCCGCCACGGTGTCGTGGGTCGCACCCGCCTCGAGCGGTGGGTCCGACATCACCGACTACACCGCAGTGGCATCGGGCGGCAACCCTCACACCACCTGCACCACCGCGCTCACCACCTGCGGCATCACCGGCCTCACCAATGGGGTCGCCTACACATTCACCCTGCGCGCCACCAATGCAGTGGGCCAGGGCAGCGCATCCGCCGCCAGCGCCCCGGTGACGCCCGCCATGCCCATCGCCCCGCTGCCCACCGACCCTGCACCCGGCCCGGCACCTGCCGAACCGGGGACCACCGATCCATCCACTCCGGCGCCTGTCACCGGACCCGGCCTGCCGCAGAACCGCGAGGCATTCGACTGGGGGATTGACCGCCTGGACCAGCGCGCAAACACTCCCGACAATCGGTACGTGGTGCCACTCGACGGCACTGGGGTGACCGCGTACGTCATCGATACCGGCGTACTGGCAAGCCATGAGGAGTTCGGTGGGCGTGTGCTCAGCGGTCTGGATGGCGTTGGCGACGGGGGCGGCACGGAGGACTGCAACGGGCACGGCACGCACGTGGCCGGCACCATCGCTGGCACCCACTATGGCGTGGCCCCTATGGCCCGCGTCGTACCCGTACGGGTACTCGGGTGCACCGGCGACGGATCGGTATCCGATGTAATCGCGGGCATCAACTGGATGGTGGGCAACCACGTGGCCGGCACGCCAGCCGTGGCCAACATGAGCATGGGTACACCGTCGTCGGCGGCGCTCAACCGCGCCGTTGACACCGCCACCGCAGATGGCATCACCATGGCTGTGGCCGCTGGCAACAGCAATACCGACGCATGCACAATGTCTCCCGCGTCTGCTGCCACCGCCGTCTCCGTGGGTGCGACAGACGATGCCGATGCCCGTGCCCAGTTCTCTGACTACGGCCCGTGCGTGACCGTGTTCGCCCCGGGCGTGGAAATCGAGTCGGCCTGGAGCAGCGATCCCAAAGCGACCGAGGTGCTGTCGGGCACATCGATGGCAACACCGCACGTGGCTGGCGTAGCGGCGCTGCTGCTGTCGGGTACGCCCGGCGCGACTCCTGCACAGGTGCGTCAGGGGATCATCGACGCCGCCACTCCGGGCATGATCAGCAATCCCGGCGGCGGATCGCCCAATCTGGTCCTATTTGCCGGGGCCTCGTCGGTGCCCATGCCGTCAGCGAGGAAGAACAGCCAGTCGAGCAACGCGGTCACCGCGCTGCAGGCGCCGCACATCAAGTCCGTACGGCGTACGCCGAAGGGCCTGCGACTTGTGGTGACCGCTCCCAAGGGCCAGAAGATCCAGGTATTCGTGAACGGCAAGCTGGTACTGACCACGGGGTCGCACACGCCCACGATCCGGCGAAAGGCACCGAAGGGCGCGCGAATCACGGTGAAGGCGGTGAGCGCCGCGAATACATCAAAGGCTTCCAACATGGTGCGCGCGCCAGCCTGATGAAGCCCCGGTCTCCCGGTTTGTGAGAAATCCGTGAAGGGTTGCGTTGATTTCTGCGTAAATCGCCGAAATCGCCATATCCGGGCGTAGCCTCAAGGCGTGTCCTCCCTCCCAACACTTCGCACTCCCCGCGCACTCGTCGCCCTTCTCGGCGGCATGGCGATCGCGGGAGCGCTGGGTATCGCGACGGCATCAGCAGCCGACACCGCGACGCCGCAGATCGTGATGATCGATCCAGCTGCGAGCCTGACCGCCAAGGTGCGCACCGAAGAGCGTCGGGGCAACGACGTGGGCGACACGTTCCGGGCCATCGGCAAGGGTTTTGTGGCCGAGCTTGACAAAGCCGACATCGCCCGCCTCAACCGTGATCCAGATGTGCTGCTGGTGGAGCCCGACCGCCCCATGAGCATTGATGAATCGCCCGGCACACCCGTTCCGCCCGTGAGCACCGCCGCCGCGCCGCCGAATGACGCCTTCGCCAACAGCCAGGCGATCAGCGGCACCAGCGGCACCGTCACCGCCACCACTGCGGGGGCCACGCGCCAGACCGCCGAGCCCGTCCATTTCTCCTCATCCGGCCATATGTCCGTGTGGTTCACGTGGACTGCGCCGTCATCAGGGACGGTCCACATGGACACCCTGAACAGTGCATTCGACACGCTGCTGGCCGCGTACTCCGGCGATGCCCTCGGCTCTCTCACCCAGTTGGCCGCGAACGACGACGCGGCCGGGACCACAAGCGCCATCGCCTTCGCGGTCACCGCGGGAACCACGTACCGCATCGCCATTGATGGATGGGGTGGACAGTCCGGCGCGGCCACCCTGAACTGGGATCTCACCGCGATGCCTGTGGCCCCGGCGCCCCCGCCAGCTCCGGCCAACGACTCCTTCGTGGGTGCAGCCGCACTTTCGGGCGACTCGGGCACCATCACCGGCTCAACCGCCAACGCGACGCGCGAGGTCGGCGAGCCCACGCCGTTGCCGGTGTGGGGGAACAGCGGGTCATCCATCTGGTACTCGTGGACCGCCACCGATACGGGCATGCTGTCGGTGTCCACCGCGGGAAGCAACTACGACACGATGCTGGCGGTCTACACCGGGTCGGCTGTCGAAGCACTCAGCGTGCTGCCAAACGGCGCCAACGATGATGCCGGTGGGGGGCTCCTCAGCAGCTCCATCGGCGTCAGCGTGACTGCGGGCACGACCTACCGCATCGTCGTCGACGGATACGGTGGCCATTCGGGCGACTCGACCCTTACATGGAGCACCGCGGCGGCGGCACCAGTGGCACCACCCGTACCCACGCCGCCAGCGGCACCGCCGTCGGCGCCAGGATCGGGGGCCGCACAGGATCGCGCCGTCACTTCGTGGGGCCAGGACCGCATTGACCAGCGCGCGCTTCCGCTGGACGGCCGCATCACCGCACCGCTTGACGGCGGAGGGGTGACCGCCTACATCATCGACACCGGCGTGCAAGCCGATCACGTCGACTTCGGCGGCCGGGTGCAGTCCGGGTTCGATGCTGTGCACGCGTCCAACCCCGCCGACCCGGCTGTTGATCCCACGACCGACTGCAACGGCCACGGAACACACGTGGCCGGCACCGTGGGCGGAGCCACCTTCGGCGTCGCGCCTGCAGTCTCCATCGTTCCGGTACGGGTGCTCTCGTGCGCTGGCAGCGGCAGCGCATCAGGTGTGATCGCCGGCATCGACTGGGCAACCAGCAACCATCAGACCGGCGTGCCCGCTGTCGCCAATATGAGCCTGGGCGGCGGCTACTCCCAGGCGCTGAATGCCGCGGTGCGGTCGGCGGTCGCCGATGGCATCACGTTCGCCGTCGCGGCAGGTAACAGCAGCGCCGACGCCTGCGGCGCCTCCCCCGCGTCGGAGCCCTCTGCCATCACGGTGGGCGCCACGGAGTCGAATGATGCGATGGCCTACTACTCGAACTGGGGGTCGTGCGTCGACGTGTTTGCGCCGGGCTCAGGAATCGTGTCGGCCTCCAACGCCTCCACGACCGGATCACGCTCGTTGTCGGGGACGTCCATGGCATCGCCGCACGTGGCCGGTGCCGCGGCGCTACTGCTCTCGGGCAGCACCGGTGCCACCCCGGCCACCGTGGCCGCCGCCATCCGGGAAGGGGCCACGACCGACGCCATCTCAGGAATCGGCCCGCAGTCGGCCAACGTCCTGCTCGACATCAACTCCGGAGTCGTTCCGGCGCCGAGCCCCCCCAGTACCCCGAGTGCCCCTGATACCCCGGGAACGCCAAGCCCACCCACTCCCAGCCCGCGTGGTGGCGGCCCAGGAATCCCCGCTCCCGGGAACCCATCCACGCCGCCGGCGAGTGGACGCCCGGGCGGCATCCACTCGCGCGACATTCTTGCCACCCCGCGCCTTCGCTCAGTGCGGCGCACCCCCCATACCCTCACCATTCGAATGACGGCAAGCGAGGGTGCCACCGGCTACCAGGTATTCGCCAATGGACGCCTGATCGGTCGCATGGCCCACACGAATGGCGTCATCCGGGCATCGGTGCGACGCGGCGCCAAGGTGCAGGTGCGGGCCATCACGCCCACCAGTACCTCGGCGCTCTCCAACACGGTCAGCGCGTAGCGTCGTCATCGAGCGGGGTCTCTGCGGTGTCTGACGCCCGGCGCGCCTGGCGCATTCGTCCGGCCCGGGCCGCGGTGAGCAGCACCCGGCCCAGTGCCACCACCAGAATGAGGTCAACGATCATCTGGGTGGTGACCACCCACCGGGCCGTATGGCCGATGGCGGTGATGTCGCCAAATCCCACCGTCCCCAGAATGGTGACCGTGAAGTAGATGGCCGACGACTTGTCCAAGGGCTCCGAGAACCACTCGGGGTGCGCGCTGGCCAGCGTGGCGTAGGTCATTGAGAACATCAGGACGAGCAGGGTGACGGCGGTGATCATGGACGACCCGGCCCGCAACTCGGGCAGCGGGTCGCGGATGATCGCAAAGATCTGCAAGGCAAGTACCCCCGTGAACAGCAGCAACGCTCCCACAAGCCGCATGCCGACGTTGCCGGCGGCGAGGTCGCTGGGCGACATCACCGCGTAGACGGTGATGAGGAGGGCGACGGTGAGCAGCGTGCGCACCATCATTCGCGTGAGCGCCCGGTACCGCTGCATCTTGGTGAGATCACCGAAGGTTGGCGGGGGTGCTGCTCCCTGCAGGCCAGACTCGTGGGGATGGGTCATGGGCGCGACTGTACCCCCACCTCGCCCATGAGCCCACTTGGGACTCACCCCGCTCCGATTGGCGGGATGCACGCCCGGTGCATACCGAAAGGGATTCCATCGGCGCACGCGGCGCGCGTTGGAATGGCTCCGATCCTTCCATCTGCTTGTCGGTTGCCCATTGCGTGCTGCGCATGCCAGTGCCCGGGCGGACCCCCGTATCGCACGCCCATGCGAATGCAGCGCGCGAGGGCCTGCGGGCAGCCTTCGCGAGGCCCCCTGCGGCCCGGGCCGGGCCAGTGGCGTACCGACTGGTGGGCGATCGGCAACTCGGCCCCCGCGCACGTGAACGACGCGGTCATGACGAGGCGCTGGGTGGGTCTGGCCGGGCCGCCACCCTGATGGTGCCGCGGCGATCACCTGCCTCACGCTCCGCCTGTTGATGCCGAGCGTGTTCGGCTGCGGCCGTTGGTGGTGGCCCCAAAGGCATGGGCGCGGGGCCCGCGCCGAGGAGATAATGGCCCTGTGACCGACGCCCGCCCGCCGTCCGACGACATGCGCCCCGACCCCGTCTCCATGCGCTCTGGCGCGCGCCCCCACACGGAGTTCGGGCACGACGATCTGGACGCAGATGCCGAGCTGGTGGTCATCCGTACAGCGGACCATAAGCACTGGGATGGCCTGCTCATGAGACCGCGTGATGACACCCTGCCCCAGGCAGGCACGCTGGTGATCGTGGTGCACGGATCGCTCGGCAACTACATGGGCGGGGTTCCCCGACGTCTGGCCTTCGAACTCGCTCACCACGGGTACGCGGCGCTGTCGATCAATACGCGCATGGCAAACTTTGGAGTGGTGTACGGCGGAGGCCTGTTCGACAACACGCCCGACGATCTCGCGGGCGCAATGGACCTGGCCAGGGAGATCGGCTTCGAGCGGGTCGTGCTGATGGGCTACAGCCTCGGCGCCAGCATCGTCACCAACTACCAGGCCCTGCGCCGGCCACCAGAGGTGGTGGGCCTGTGCACGCTGGCCCACCCGTGGAGCCTTCCTGAGTCGATGCGCGCGCGATGGACCCACCTTCGCGCGCAGCCCTCGTACACCGAGGTGACGCGTATGGCGCTACGCGCCGGGGTCGATCGCGACGGCGGGGATGATGTGGTCGTCGTCCATCGGGGGGCGGGACCCACCGACTCCCCGTACGACGCCGAGGCGTGGTCGCTGCGCTGCTGGTGGCAGTGCCGTGGTCCGGAGTCGCGCAACCCAGTGTCGGTGGACCGCATCCGCGACATCGGCGTGCCCGTCGCGCTCATCCAGGCGGGGGATGACACGGTGCTGCCGGGAGACGACGGCGAGAATCTGGCCGAGGCCGCGCGGGCCGCCGGGCTTCCGGTGCATCTGGAATACGTGCCCGGTGCCGACCACACGTTCTGGGGGATGGTGCCCGAGGTGGCCGAGCGGGCCGCGGCGTGGATCGGCTCCCTGCCCGAGGAGCGCGGCGCAACGGTGCCGCCGCGCAGGGCGGCGACCGGCAACGTGCGATTGGTGACGGTGCGCGGCCCCGATGGCAGCCTGCATGACGGCATCCTCGAGCGCCACGCAGCCCCCACCGATGCCCGGTTGCAGGAGACGGGGCGGCGCACGGCGGTGGTGCACCTGCACGGCAACCAGGGCAACCTCAGCGTGGGTGCGCTGCGCTTTCTGCGCGGCCCGGTGGCGGGGCTTGGAGTGCCGATCCTCACCATGGACACCCGCATCGGCAACGTGTCGCAGCTCTTCGGCACCGCCGTGCTGGAAGACGTTCTCGATGACGTGCGGGCGGCCACCGCGTGGCTCGCGGGCGAGGGTTACGACCACGTGCTGGTGTCGGGCTACTCGCTCGGTGCCACGGCTGCGCTCTACTGCGCTGCTCACGACCTGGGTCTTCCGATCGTGGGCGCGGTGGGTCTCGGCACCGCCTGGAGCCTTCCGGAGTCGAGTCGAGCCCGCATGGACAGATGCGGGGCCTCGCCGTCGTACGAGGAACTCGTGGAGATCTGCCGGCCGTACGCCGATGCCGACCCTGAGGACGACATCAGTCTGGTGATCCACCGCATGTACCTCGCCGACGACAGTCCCCATGCCGCTGGCGTCTATACCGCGCGCACGTGGTGGCACAGCCGCGGGCCCGACTCCGAGGCTGCGAAGGCATATCTGCACGTGGGCCGGATACCCGCACCGGTGCTGTTGGTGCAGGGGACCGACGACGTGATTGTGGCGCCCGTGGATGCCCACAGGCTTGCCGACCGGGCGCGGGCCGATGGCCACGCGGATGTGGAGGTGCGAATGCTGGACGGCGTGGGCCACGACTTCGGCGACCACGACGCCACCTTTGGCGCCCTGCGCGATTGGCTGTTGCGAGTGGCCTAGGCCATATGTAGTGCCCGTCCGAACCAGGCACTGCGCGACATGCGGTCTACAAAGCCCCCGACGGAATCGCCACGCCCTCAACCCGCAGACCCGGGATCCCAGCGAAGTCTGCGACGTTCGCCGTATACAGCGGAAGCCCATTTGCCAGAGCGACCG
This sequence comes from Thermoleophilia bacterium, assembly GCA_037138115.1. Taxonomy (GTDB): domain Bacteria; phylum Actinomycetota; class Thermoleophilia; order Miltoncostaeales; family Miltoncostaeaceae; genus SYFI01. Next base: position 9,636 of record JBAXJA010000069.1, read on the forward strand.
ACGCGATGAGTGCATCGAATGCCCGAGCTGTGGGCTTTCGACCACGCGACTGGAGCGCTGCCGCGACAGTCCCAAACGCACGTGCTGCGGCGGCGTCGAAGGGCAGGGGTTCGAAGTCGGCTTCAGCCTGCTGCAGCACCGCCTGCCTGCGAGCGCGTTCGGCAGGGGTCCGTGCCACGAGCGGGCCGATGGTGAGCTCGGCAAGGGTCACCGCGCTGATGACCGGCTCATCGGGAAGTACGGTCGGGTCGGCGAGTGAGGGGAGTGCGATGACCACGCTGGTGTCGAGCAGCCCCGCCTCACCAGGCGTCACAGCGATTGATCCACGACTGCGTCGACATCCGCACGAAACCGCTGGGGATCGACAGGGGCCAGATTGCGCCACCGCCCAAGGAGCGTGGCGGCATCAAGTGCATCGCGCCGGAGCGGCCGCAGTTCGGCCACGGGCGTGCCCGCCCGGGTGACCATCACGGTCTCCCCCGCCGTCACGCGATCAACCACATCGCCACCGTGGTTCCTCAGGTCCCTGATGGTCACGCGCTCCATCGCATCAAAGTATCACG
>JBAXJA010000070.1:0-10065 GCA_037138115.1 Thermoleophilia bacterium
GCACTCATCATCGGTGGCTCCGGCGCGATCGGCGACGCCATCGCAGATGCCTTCGCATCCCGCGGGTACGAGGTGGTGCGCACCAGCAGGCATGGCGACGCCGGCTGTCTCGCCTTCGACCCCCTCGAAGCGCCGGAGTCGGCGAGCGGGGTGATTGCCGCTGGGCCATTCGACTCGGTGGTGTGGGCCCAGGGGGCCAACCGCAACGACGCCGCGCATACGGTGGCACTCGACGAATTCCGCGAGACCATGGATGCCAATGTCACCTTTGTGGTGGCGTCGCTCACAGCGCTGTGCGATGCCGACGCCATCAACAGCAATGCCCGCATGGTGGTCATCAGTTCCATCTGGCAGACGCTCGCACGCGGCAACAAGTTCTCGTACACGGTGTCCAAGGCGGCCGTGGGCGGCCTGGTGCGCGCGGCGTCTGTTGATCTTGCACCACGGGGCATCCTCATCAACGCGGTGCTGCCATCGGTCATCGACACTGCGATGACCCGGGCGATGCTCAGCGAGGAGCAGATCGGTTTCGTGGCCGCCCAGACCGGGTTCAACCGCCTCAACACCACTGCTGATGTGGCGAACATGGTGGTGTCGCTCGGAAGTACCGACAACACCGGGGTCACCGGACAGTCGGTGGCTGTGGATCTGGGATTCAGTCATGCCCGCGTCATCTGACATCCGCATCGCGTCGTCCACCGGGGCGTATGACGTACACATCGCACCCGGATCATTCCCGGGTCTGCTCAGCGCGCAGCCTGATGACGTGATCATCGCCGATGCCTACTTCGCGGACGCCCTCGCCAGCCGGGGGGAGCGCCTGATCACGCTCGAGGCGGTGGAGGGCAACAAGACTCTCGGCCAGGGTGAGGTGGTAATCAGCGCACTTCGCGATCTGGGCGTGGGGAGAGGCGATCAGATCATCGCCGTCGGCGGAGGCATCGTGCAGGACGTCTCCACCCTCGCCGCATCGCTGTACATGCGGGGTCTCGCGTGGACGTACGTCCCCACGACCCTGCTCGGCATGGCCGACTCGTGCATCGGTGGCAAGAGCTCGATCAACGTGGGGCCGTACAAGAACCTTGCGGGCAACTTCCATCCACCCTCCTCCATCGTCATTGACCCGACCTTCATCGACACGCTGTCGCCTGAGGACCGCATCGGTGGCCTGTGCGAGGCGATGAAGATCACCTTCTGCCGCGGCCCCGGGGCATTTGAGGAGTACCTGCGGCTTGTCGGTGGTGTTGACGACCCCGACGGGGCCACGGCGCTGCTCACGCATGTGCTCGGGTGCAAGCGCTGGTTCATTGAGATCGATGAGTTCGACAAGTTGGAGCGACGACAGCTCAACTTCGGACATACCTTCGGGCATGCGCTGGAGGCCGCCACCGCATTTGGCGTGAGCCATGGCGCCGGAGTGGGGATTGGCGTGGTCGCAGCCGACCACCTCGCGGTGGCACTTGGGGGCAGCGGTGCCCCGGAGCTACGCGAGCATGCCCTCGGGTTGCTGGCTGGGGTACCCGATCTGGCACCCCGGCTGCGCGAGGTGGACGATGCGCAGTACCGGCGCGCCTTCCTCAGCGACAAGAAGCACGGGGCGGATGGCATCCACGTCATCATCCCCGCCGAGGGTGGCGCGACTGAGGAACGCGTGCTGCCGTCCGGCGACGACACCATGGAAATGGTCTGCAGTGCGCTGCAGGCCGCGATCGACGAGGTGAGTGCGTGAAGTACGCAGAGGTGATGGTGGGCTGGTTGAAGGGCATGGGGTATACCCACTGCTTTTTTGTCGCGGGCGGAAACTGCATGCACCTGCTGGAAGCCGTTCGCTCGCAGATGACCTGCGTGCCCTTCGTGCACGAGGTGGCAGCGGGCATCGCGGCCGAGTACTTCAACGAGGCGTCGGACGACGAAAAGGCCTTCGTGGTGGTCACCGCCGGCCCGGGCCTCACCAACATCGTCACGGCAGTTGCCGGTGCCTACCTCGAGAGCCGCGAGCTGCTGGTGCTTGGCGGACAGGTGAAGACGAGCGACCTCGCCACTGACGGCATTCGCCAGCGCGGCATCCAGGAGGTTGATGGCCTGGCCGTGGTTGCCCCCATCTGCGCCACCGCAACGCAGGTGAACACACCGATCTCCCGCGAGCAGTTTGAGGATCTGGTGCTGAGTGGCCAGCGCGGCAGGCCTGGGCCGGTGTTTCTTGAGATATGCCTCGACACGCAGGGTGCCCCCGTTGATCCGGCCGACCTCGAGGGGTCTGGTGTGGCGATCACCCCGAGCCGGGTGATCGCGGATCCGGGCGACCCCGCCGCCGCCGCAGCGGTGCTGGTGCAGGAGCTTAAGCAGGCGCAGCGACCCGTCATCCTTCTGGGCGGCGGCGTGTCGCGTGCCGCCGTTGCTGCGGCGCTTCCGGCGCTTCGGGCACTCGGCGTCCCGCTCATGACCAGCTGGAATGCCATGGACCGCCTGGGTACCGATGAGCCGCTCTACTTCGGCCGTCCCAATACCTGGGGTCAGCGGTCGTCCAACATCCTGCTGGCGCAGGCCGACCTCGTCATCGCCCTCGGCAGCCGGCTGGGCTTGCAGCAGACAGGCTTCAACTGGCAGGCGTTCGCGCCATCTGGGCGCGTGGTGCAGGTGGAGATCGATCCGGCGGAGCTCTCCAAGGGGCATCCCCGCGTGGAGGTACCCCTCCAGGCAGACGCCAATGCCGTGCTTCCGCTGCTCGCCATATCGCCACCACGCGACCTGTCGGATTGGGTCGGTTTCTGCCGCCGGGTGCGCGATGCGATCCCGCTTGATGATCCTGCGAATGAGACGGCCGATGGATACCTGTCGCCCTTCCGCTTCGTTCAGGACCTCGGACGCCAGTGCACGGCTGACGATGTGGTTATCCCGTGCTCCAGCGGCGGGGCGTTTACGGTGATGATGCAGGTGTTCCCGCAGAAGGAGGGCCAGGTCGTGGTCACCGACAAAGCACTGGCCAGCATGGGATATGGCCTGTCCGGCTCCATTGGTGCTGCGCTGGCGAACCCCGGCTGCCGAACCATCCTCGTGGAAGGGGATGGCGGATTTGCCCAGAACCTTCAGGAGCTCGCGACCGTGCGGGTGAACAACCTTCCGCTGAAGATCTTCATCTTCGCCAACGACGGGTACGCGTCAATCCGCATGACCCAGCGAAACTACTTTGACGGCGGCTACCTGGGCTGCGATCCCACCACGGGCCTCGGCCAGCCTGAATGGCCGCTGCTCTTTCCTGCCTTCGGCATCCCATGCCTCGAGGTGACGGAGGGGTGGGAGGACAACCCACGCTTCCAGGAGTTGTGGAATAGTAACGGCCCTGCCGCGTTCATCGTGCCAGTGGACCCTGAGCAGACGTACTTCCCGAAGATCAGCAGTCGCGTTCGCGCGGATGGCGGCATGGAGTCGAATCCGTTGCACGTGATGAACCCCGATCTCCCGCCCGAGATCGCGGAAATGGTCTTCATTCATCTAGCGGGCGCGGACCGCCCTGAGGGAGAGCAGGCTTGAACAAGACTGAGCGCGAGATGATCGAGATCCTCAAGCGGGGCCGCAACGACTACGGATACGTGGGCGTCAAGGCCGAGTTTGAGGCCGAAGGCACTCGCATGGATGAGTTGCTGCGTCTGGTTGAGATCGCCCATCGCGCAGACATGAAGCTGGCCGTGAAGATCGGTGGCTGCGAGGCCGTGCGCGACCTGCTGGAGTCGAAGCAGGTGGGTGTGCAGTACATCATCGCTCCCATGGTCGAGACCGAGTACTCGCTCTCCAAGTACGTCCTGGCCAAGGACAAGTCGTACAACGCCGATGAGGCCGCGGACACGGAGTTCCTCTTCAACATGGAGACGATCACCGGGTTCGAGAACCGTGAGGCCATCGCCGATGAGTCCGCACGGGGCGGTATCGCCGGAATCGTGTTCGGCCGGGTCGACTTCGTCGGTTCGCTGGGCAAGGACCGCGACAGCATCAACGATGCTGACATCACCGACTACGTGCTGAAGACCGCCGAGCTGTGCAAGGCGAAGGGCCTCGACATCGTCGTGGGCGGCGGGGTATCAGCCGACTCACTGGCCTGTCTCAAGGAGATCCGCGCCGTCCATCTCACGCGGTTTGAGACCCGCAAGGTGCTGTTTGGCGCAGATGCCCTCGACCAGTCCGACGTTGCGGACGGCCTGCTGAACGCCGTGCACTTCGAGTTGCTGTGGCTGAAGAACAAGCGCGATTACTACGGCGCCATCCACACCGAGGATGACAAGCGCATTCAGATGCTCGACGCCCGCTGGGGCGTGCTGAAGGGCACTTCGAACTAGTCCGCTCCGGGTGGACAGGGTTTGCCGCAGCCGCGGCGAACCCTGTGCACCGTGAGCAAGCCACTGATCTCAGTCGTCATCCCCGCATATAACGAGCGGGACAACATTGATGAGCTGGGACGCCGACTGGGCCTCGTGTTCGACGCCGAGTCCGCATACGACTTCGAGGCCATCCTGGTGGAGAACGGGTCGGGCGACGACACGTTCGAGATGGCAATGGCGCTTCACGACCGCGACCCGCGGTTCAAGGTCGTGCAGCTCTCGCGCAACTTCCGCATGGACGGTGGCCTGACGGCCGGTCTCAATCATGCGACTGGCGATGCCGCCGTGGTGATGGCGGGCGATCTGCAGGACCCTCCTGAGGTGATCCCACAGTTCATCCGCAAGTGGGAGGAGGGATACGAGGTCGTCTACCAGATCGTCACCGAGCGCCAGGGCACCGGACCGATCAGGCGCATGAACTCACAGCTGTTCTACATCTTCGCCGACAAGCTCACGGCAGGAACTATCCCCAAGAACGTGAGCGACTTCCGCCTGGTGGACCGCAAGGTCTATGAGACGGTCAACACCATGGAGGAGCGCAACCGCTTCGTGCGTGGGCTCTTCGCATGGGTGGGGTTCAAGTCGATTGGCGTTGAAGCGCCACGGGCGCCGCGCGAGGCCGGGGTGTCCGGGGCACACACCCTCAAGGTGCTCGATCTTGCGATGAAGGGCATCTTCGCGCACTCGTACATGCCCCTGAAGTTCATCTTCGCCTTCGGGCTGGTGATGTCGGGGCTCTCGTTCATCGCCCTGATGGTGATGGCGATCTGGTTCATCGCCTTCGGCGTGCCATTTGCAGGCTTCGGCACGATCGTGTCGGTCATTGTGCTGCTCTTCGGGATCCTCTTCACGCTGCTCGGCCTGATGGCCGAATACATCGGTCTCATCTACGAAGAGGTAAAGCAGCGGCCGAACTTCGTGGTGCGAACCGAGGTCGGGTTCGACAACGACGAGGACAACGCCGGGCGCTAGCCCTTGATGAGGGTGTGCACCACGTCGATGACGTGATCGATGTGGTCGGGTGTGAGGCCTGGGAATACGCCGAGCCACAGCGCGTTCTCCATCACAAAGTCGGCATTGGTGAGGTCGCCCACCACGCGATGCGTGATGTCGAGGTATGCGGGCTGGCGAAGCAGGTTGCCCGCGAACACAAGGCGCGTGCCGATTCCCCGGTCGTTCAGCGCACGCACCAGATCGTTGCGGCTTATCGGCGCATCGGGCCGCATGGCAACCGGAAATCCAAACCAGCTGGGTTCGCTGTTGGGCGTGGCCTCTGGCAGCAGCAGGCAATCCTGCAGGTCGGACAGCCCCTCGTACAGGTGGTCGAAGTTGCGCGTGCGGGCCTCAATAAAGCCGTCAAGCTTGGCGAGCTGCGCCACGCCAACCGCGGCCTGCATGTCGGTCACCTTCAGGTTGTACCCGATGTGTGAGTACACGTACTTGTGGTCGTAGCCGGCCGGCAGCGTGCCGAACTGCTGGTCAAACCGCTTGCCGCAGGTGTTGTCTTTACCCGGCTCACACCAGCAGTCGCGACCCCAGTCGCGAAAGCTCTCTGCCAGCACCTTGATGGCGCCCTGATTGCACAGCACCGCGCCGCCCTCGCCCATGGTGATGTGATGGGCCGGGTAGAAGCTGACGGTGGCGAGGTCGCCGAAGGTGCCGACAGGCTTGCCGTCGTACCTGGCACCCACGGCGTCACAGCAGTCCTCAATGAGCCACAGCCCGTTACGTCGGCAGAAGTCGGTGATCGTCGCCAGGTCGAAGGGGTTGCCCAAGGTGTGGGCCACCATTACGGCCTTGGTCTTGGGGGACAGCGCCTCCTCGAGGAGGGACACATCGATGTTGTACGTGGGCACGTCGACATCCAGGAACACGGGAACCGCGCCGTACTGAATGGCCGGGTTCACCGTTGTGGGGAATCCGGTGGCAGTGGTGATGACCTCGTCGCCGGGGAGGATCTGGCGGTCGCCGAGCTTGGGCGAGGTGAGGGCCGAGAATGCAACCAGGTTGGCGGATGATCCTGAGTTGACCAGCAGGCAGTGGCGGAGCCCCATGCGCTTGGCGAACTCGCGCTCGAACTCTGCGGCGAACCGCCCAGTCGTGAGCCAGAAGTCAAGGGAGCTATCGACGAGTTTGACGATGTCGTCGTCGTCGAATACCCGACCCGAGACGGGTATGGGGGACGACCCTGCGACAAAGGGTGCATCGGGGTATGCGGCCGCGTGGTACTCACGCACGAGGTCAAGGATCTGGGCTCGGATCGCGCCTGCGGCGTCGTCCTGCGGGGATGTCTCGGTCGGCACGTGGGCGAGCATACCGGGAGGGGAGGCCCCGGTTGGTGGGTTCAGCGCCGGGGGATCGGCCCGAGATGCCTTCGAAGTCGTGGAACGAGAGTGGCTGCCTCCATCACGATGTCGCGGCTCATCTTGCTCTCACCCGCCGTGCGATCGGTGAACGTGATGGGCACCTCGACAACGCGGAAGCCCGCGAGCAGCGTGCGGTAGGTCATCTCGATCTGAAACCCATAGCCCTGGCCTGACACTTCATCAAGGGGAATGGCCTCAAGCACTCGCCGGTGGAAGCACTTGAAGCCGCCGGTCAGATCTCGTACCGACGTGCCGAGAATCGCCTGCGCGTACAGGCATCCGCCGCGACTGATGCCCCGTCGCACCAGTCCCCAGTCCGTCACGCCCCCTCCGGTGGTGTAGCGCGATCCGATCGCCAGATCGGCATCGCCAGCAGCCTCGATGAGGCGGGGAAGGGCAGCAGGGTCGTGGGAGAAGTCGCAGTCCATCTCGAGGATGAGTTCGGCGCCCTGCGCCAGTGCGTGGCGGAACCCGGCGATGTAGGCCGGGCCGATGCCGCCCTTCCCTGCGCGGTGGAGCACGTGCACGCGGGCATGTGAGTTGGCCATGACGTCTGCGAGCTCCCCGGTTCCGTCCGGGGAGCTGTCGTCGATCACCAGTACATCCCCATCAATGCCAGCAGAGTTGAGGGACGCCAGAACGGCGGTCACCAGCGGCTGGACGTTCTCACGTTCGTTGTACGTGGGAATACACACCCACGCGGGACCTGTCGTCACCAGTTCATCGTTCATCCGCGGTGGCCCTCACGGGTGACCAGCAGTTCAGGGAGCACGGAAACGATGGTGAATGTGTATCGGACCCGCATCTCCTTCACGAGGAACTTCGACCCCGTGGGCGAACCCACGGATCCGCGGCGCCCGGTGATGATCGCGCGCGTCACGAGATCACCCACTGTGACACCCGCACTGCCACTGGCGTCGTGTCAGCGGTACTGAGTGGCACGGCCTGTGTGCCCGATACCACCAGATGGAATGTGCTTGCACCTTGGGGGAGCGCGGTACGAAGTCTGATTGAGGAGCGCCCGACGACCGGGAACGATGACGTGGTGCCATCGGGTGCGGTCACTGTGAGGTTGTACGTGCTGCCGGCGATGAAGCCCGCTGCCCGAAACCCGATGGTCACCGCGGCCGCGCGCGGCGCCCATGCGGTGTAGGTGGCGGTGCCGCCCATGTATCGCCAGCGCACCCCCCGGATTGTCTGGGGGTTGGTCCATCCGGCGGCGGGGAACGCGAATGCCACGTCGGGGGCAGCGGTAACCCGCCAGATACCGCTGCCGTCGGGGAACGTGGCGGCCACGGAATACCCGGCCGGCGGCGTCGCCACATCTGGCGTCGCGAGCCCTGCCTGCTGCCATGCCCACGGGTTGATCACCACATACCGGATACCCGCCGTCGCGTAGGTGGCAGGTGACGCCGGAAAGAGTGGGTTGCCATATTCGCGTCCGAAGTCGCTGACGGCTCCCGGCTCGGTGAGCCCTCCATTGGCCAGTGGGTGTCCATGCACGAGTTGGCCGTAGAGGAACTCGCGGTCGGTGGTCTCGTTGGGAAAGGCCGGGGTCTCGAATACCACCGCACCAGGGTCGTGGTTTGCAAGCCAGCGCCAGGTCGGCACGTTCTCCGGTGCCGTCCCGTTCAGGAGGATCGGCACGCCCGTACCGATGGGCACCGCGATGGGCAACTCCATGGCGGTGAGGATGATGGCGATCCCCATGATGCTGGTGCGCCAGGTGACGCTGCGTCCCCGGATGAGCAGGGCCAGCCCCACCGCACCCATTACCAGCACGCACGCCATGACGAAGAGCGAGAATCGTGCGTACACCCGAAGAAATGGCAGGTAGTCAAATACGAAGGACGACGCCATGGGGATCCTGTGCCCAAAGATCGAGTACGGGCTCGCCAGGCTGAAGATGGCCATCGCGATGGCGATGGGAATGGTGAGGAACAGGGCCCCGCGCAGGCGCAGCCCAATGTTGCCCCGATGGCGCCAGCCAAGGGCCAGGCCGATGACGGCGAGCGCCATGACGGTCCATCCCAGAAATGCCATGCGTTCACCGCCCGGGCTCGACAGGGGCCACTGGGCGGCGTCCGTGCCGAATATTCCGGTCCACAGGTACTGACCGGACACCGGTTTGAGGTAGTCACCGATATGCGCGCCGTACAGCTCGAGCTCTACGCGCTGTCGCGTGACGATCTGGTCTGCAACCCCACGCGTGGACGCGATGATGACCGCCAGCGGCACCAGCACGATCACAACCAGCGCGCCGATGGCCTCCCCCACGCGGGCGAGAACGGCCCTGCCACCGAAGCAGTGTGCGAAGAGTGGGATGGCCACCAGCAGCGTGACACCAACGGCCACCAGGGCCATGGCGCCGAAGTACGGATCGCTGAGCCAGGCGAAGAGCGTGGCCGCCGCCATGACGGTGGCCCGCCGCCATGAGGGCTTTTGCAGCCACCAGATGCACGCCATCAGGAGCAGCGGGGCAAACATGAGCCATGCAAGTGGCGGATGCGCGGCGGTGCGCAAGGCTTCGTACGGGAAGATCTCGAACGCCATCCCCGCCCATGCTGCGGGCCCAATACCCAGCCCCAGCCACCTGACCAGCAGGTACATGCTGGCCCCGGTGAGCGCCATGCCCGCCAGCACCATCACGTTGTAGGCGGCGATGGTGGGAAGGAACGTGCCGAGGATTGCGCCAGGCACGTTGTAGAAGAAGAGCAGCAGGTTGCCGCCGCCGATGACGGTGCGACCAAACGGGAGCCCCACGTGATCCTGCAGCCCAGCACCCCACAGGTCTATCCCGTAGTGCGAGTTGCTCCACAGATCCCAGATGTAGCCGGTGTTGTCGCCCGCGCTGCCACCGCCCGCGATGATCGTGTCGAAGTTGGCCGCGAGCGGCCACGTGAGGATGACGGCGATGAGACCGGCCGCGGCCAGTACCACCAGCACCTCGATGCTGATGCGTCGCCCACGGTGCGTGGCGGGTGGAGGTGGCGGCATGGCGGTGGCCATCAGCGGTGCGACCTCGCCGGGATTCCTGCGAAGGCGGCCGCGAGCCGCTCCCGCTCCGCCTCCGGGGAGTAGCGGACCACACCGGCAAGCGCCGCCCTCGACATCTGTGCCTGCCGCGTTGGATCACCGATGACTGAGGCAATGGCGTCAGCCAGCGCCGGCACATCACCCGGTGGCACAAGGATGCCGTCGCCGCTCTTCACCACCGCGTCAACGCCGGGGAAGTCGCTGGCGATGCACGGGCAGCCCGATGCCATGCCCTCGGCCAGCACTACGCCAAAGGCCTCCTCCCGGGTGGTGGACGGCAGCACCACCAC
>JBAXJA010000071.1:0-9682 GCA_037138115.1 Thermoleophilia bacterium
CCCACTCCACTGCGTCGAGGCCAGTCGCCACCCGCCCCCCCGCCAGGAACACCTCCCAGCCGCTGCCGTCGTCCCTGCGACGTGCGTCAATCGCCACCACGATGCACTGATCACCAAAGCGACCGGCGGCGTTTGCGATGAGGTCGGGATCCCGTACCGCAGCCGAGTTCAGGGAGACCTTGTCTGCACCAGCAGCCAAGACCGCGCGGATGTCGTCCTCGGTGCGGAGCCCGCCGCCGATCGTGAAGGGGATGAACACCTCCTCGGCAGTGCGCTCAACCAAATGGATGATGGTGTCGCGCTCTTCGTGCGTGGCAGTGATATCGAGGAACACGAGCTCATCAGCGCCCTCCCGGTCGTACCGGGATGCCAGTTCCACGGGGTCGCCTGCATCTCGCAGCCCCACGAAGTTCACGCCCTTCACAACCCGGCCCCGATCCACGTCGAGGCAGGGGATCACCCGGATCATTTGGACGCAGCCTCGAGGGTCGCGATGGCCTCGGCCACGCTGAAACGACCCTCGTAGAGCGCCCGGCCAACAATGACGCCCCGGATGTTGGGCACCCGCAACTGCGCGAGCGCAGTGAGGTCATCGAGGGATGAGATACCGCCGGACGCCAGGATTGAGAGCGGCGGGGCGGCTTGCGCCACCTTGCGCAGGGCGCCGAGATTCGGTCCACCGAGCGTGCCATCCCGGCTGATATCGGTGTAGAGCAGATGCCGCACGCCGGTGCGCGCGAGGTCGGCAGCAACGTCGACGGCGGCACGGTCGGACACCTGGGTCCAGCCATGGGTCGCCAACATGCCATCGCGCGCGTCGAGCGACACCACGAGCCTGTCCCCGAGTCTCGCCGCCGCCCAGCGGATGAACTCGTCATCCTCCACAACGGCAGTTCCCACCACCACGCGCGCCACTCCGGTGGCCATCGCGGTCTCGACCGATGCCCGGTCCCTGAGGCCACCGCCCAGTTGCACGGCGCCAGGGAAGGCTGCCGCGAGCTGCGCGACGATCGGTGCGTGCACCGGCTGGCCGCCAAGCGCCCCGTCAAGATCGACGACGTGAAGATTGGTCGCCCCCTCGCGGGCGAATTCCCGTGCCTGCGACACCGGGTCCTCGTTGAACGTGGTGGACCGGGCGAAGTCGCCCTGCACCAGGCGCACCGCGGCGCCATCACGGAGGTCAATTGCCGGATACAGCTCGATCATGCGGGCACCGCGGCGCTCGTGTTCTCGAGCCAGCGCCCAAGCAGGGCGAGGCCGGCACCACTCGACTTCTCGGGGTGGAACTGCACCCCCGTCACCGACCCACGCCCGGCAGCCGCGACAAACCGGGTGCCGTGCTCTGCGAACCCGAGCACATCTGATGCATCTGACGGGTGGCACGCGTAGGAGTGCACAAAGTAATAGGTGGAGTCCGCGTGACTGGCGCCGGGATCAGATGGCGCGATGCCCGCACCATCCGTCCACGTGACCTCGCTCCAGCCGATGTGTGGAACCTTGAGGTCAGTGCGAAGGCGTTCCACGTTGCCGCTGAGCAGACCGAGCCCGGGAACCCCGGGACTCTCCTCGCTGCCATCGAACAGCAGCTGAAGACCAAGGCAGATGCCGAGAATCGGCGTGCCGCGGTCGGCAGCGTCGCGCAGCATCTGCGAGAACCCATGCGCCTCGAGACGCTCCATGGCCGCGCCGAACCGCCCAACGCCCGGAAGAACAATCGCCTCGGCGCCGCTGGCCTCAGCCGGGCGGGTGGCCACCCTCACGCGGGCACCGAGGCGCTCCAGCGCCTTTCCGGCGCTGCGCAGATTGCTCATCTCATAATCGAGGAGGACCACATCGGCCCCCGACGGAACCTGCGTCACAGACTGCCCTTGCTGGACGGCACCCCGCTCACGCGGGGATTGTCGGCCACGGCCGCGCGAAGTGCGCGTGCAACGCCCTTGAAGCACCCCTCAATGACGTGGTGCGGACCCCCACCCGAAAGGACGTCGACGTGCAGGGTCATCCGCGACGCGTTCGACATCCCGCGCAGAAACTCCTGAACGAGGTCTGTCTCGAATCCGCCAATCACCATTGGAGGCAGCGGGGCATTGAATGCGAGGAACGGACGACCTGACAGATCCATCGCTACCTGGACGAGCACCTCGTCCATCGGCACGAGTGCAGATCCGTAGCGCTCGATTCCCGATCGGTCACCCAGCGCGGCGTCGAGCGCCTCGCCCAGAGTGATCCCCACATCCTCCACTGTGTGGTGGCTCCCGGTCTCCAGGTCACCGCTCGCGGTGGCCGAGATGTCAATCAGCGAGTGACGTGCCAGCAAGACCAGCATGTGGTCGAAGAAGCCGATACCCGTCCGGGCCTCGGCCACGCCGGTCCCGTCAAGGTCGATGCGGACCTCGACGTCGGTCTCACCCGTCGCTCGACGGACAGTTGCTGTGCGATTCATGAGGACGACCTCACCTCTGCGGAGCGACGGTGCTCGGGGAACCCCTCCGCGTCGGCCAGTGCTGCCAGATGCGGTGCGAGCCGGTCCACGGCCCCCTGCGGGATATCAACGATCGCCATCCTGCGCATGTACGTTGCCGGCCCGACCGATGACGCGTGACGTGCTGCGCCCCCGGTGGGAAGGATGTGGTTGGAACCCGCGACGTAATCGCCGAAGGCAGTGGCGCCGAGGGGCCCGAGGAAAACGCACCCCGCCCGGGTGATACGTGGTGCGACAGCCTCCGCGTCGGAGATCGCGAGTTGCAGATGCTCCGGAGCAAAGGCCTCCGCCAAGGCGATGGCGTCGTCCTGCGTGGCGCAGTCGACGAGTGTGATGGTACCAATGGGCGGGTTCGCCTCCGAAAGCGCCATTGCAAGCGCGTCCAATACGCGTGGATCCCACGCCGCAGCAATCGACGGGCTGTCGACACCGTGCTCGGCCTGCGCCAGCAGATCCGCCGCAATCGCCACGGGGTCCGCGGTCGCGTCAAGCAGCACCACAAGCTCACTTGGCCCGGCGATCGAGTCGATCCCGACAGTGCCGAACACCTGACGCTTGGCCTCCTGTACCCATGAATTCCCCGGGCCGGTGATGACATCCACGCGCTCGATGGTCTGCGTACCGAAGGCAAGCGCCCCGATGGCCGCAGCCCCACCCACCGAGACCACCTCATCCACTCCCAGAATTCCTGCCACGGCCAGCACCACCGCGTTCGGAAGCCCGGACGGACCGGCAGGTGTGGCGACGACAATGCGCCCGACCCCGGCCACCTGCGCCGGAACCACCCCCATGATCACGCTGCTCGGATACGCCGCCCGGCCGCCCGGTACATATACCCCGGCCCCACCCACCGGGATCGCGCGGATGCGCACCGACTGCCCCTCGCGAAGGACAGCCTCCGACGCAGATGGGCAGCTCGCCTCTGCCACGGCGCGCACGTTCGCCACAGCGACATCAATGGCCGCGCGCAGGATCGGATCGAGCGCGGTCTGGGCCTCGGCGATGCGTGCCGGATCGACGATGGCGTCGCTGCCTGCAAAGGCCGGACAGTCAAACCGCCGGATCGAATCCAGCAGCGCGGCATCACCGCGCACCCGTACATCAGCGAGGGCCTCCGCGACCATCAGGCCGGGGCCCTCTGCCGGTTCGGGACGCAGTTGCGCGGCAAATGTGCACGCACCGCTGGGCGCCATGCGCATTCGGCGCACGTCACTCATCGCGCGTGCTCCGCAAACCTCCGCACGAGATCGTCGACCGCTGCTGCCTCCAGCTTGTGACTCACCCGGTTGGCGATAAGACGCGCCGAGGAGTCGAAGATCTGCTCGCGCTCAACGAGCCCGTTCTCGCGAAGTGTCTTGCCTGTTGCCACGAGATCCACGATTCCATCTGCGAGCCCAACGAGCGGCGCGAGCTCGACGGAGCCATTCACCTTCACGATCTCGGCCTTGCGACCCGTGCTCTCAAACCAAGCTTCGGCGACATTCACATACTTCGATGCCACCCGCACCACACCGAAGCGCTCAATGGCGGCGGGTGCCGGGTCATCGCCGGCCATGGTCGCCCACACCATCCGGCATGCCCCGAACCCGAGGTCGAGAAGCTCGTACACATCGGGCTGCCGCTCCAGCAGCACGTCGCGCCCCACGATCCCGAGGTCGGCCGCACCGCTCTCAACGTATACCGGCACGTCGGTCGGACGGGTGGTGATGTACGTGGGCCCATCGGGGCACTTCACGATCAACTTGCGCCCGAGATTCAGCAGTGGGTCAATCGGGAGCCCGGCGGCCTGAAGCGCCTCAAGTGACTCATCAAACAGCGCTCCACGCGGCACGCAGATGGTCAGATCCATGGACCCTCCTCAAGCGAGGCGATCCGGGTTGCAACACCATCGGTCACGTCAACAACCTTCCAGCCCGACTTCATGGGGCGGGCCACGTAGCGCAGCCCCTGCGTGCGGGCGAACTCTTCAGGCCCCGCATAGGCCGCCAAGACCCCGACCACGGGAATCCCTGTGGCGCGAAGCATCGCGGCGGCGGTCACCCGCGTGTCGGATCCACCCACAACCAGAACTCCGCGCGGCTCACGCCCCTCCGGCACGCCGACGGCGTGGTGAAGGAGATCCAGCGTCACCGCGACGCCCACCGCCGGCCGTGGGCGGCCAAATCGTGCGCCCAGGGCGTCATAGCGCCCCCCGACGGCAACGGGCGCCGATGCGCCCGGTGCATAGGCCTCGATCACGACGCCCGAGTAGTAGTTCCAATCCCGCACCACCCCGAGGTCGATCATGGGCGCGGGCGCCCCATAGGCGGCGACAAGATCGAGCGTGTGCAGCAGGCGCGCGCACTCATCTGCTGCCGCAGGGGCGATCTTCGCGATCCGGGTGAGCAGCTCGCCACCCCCGCGAAGATTGGGTAGTTCCGCAAGCAGGGTACCCAGCCGGCCGCGCGCACGGCGCACCCGCCGGGTCTCACTGGCCCACGCCACCATGCTCCGCCCCTGAAGCGCACCCCAGAGGGCGTCGCGGGCATCCTGATCGGCATCGACCGCGTCCAGAACCGCATCCACCAGCGCGACCGATCCAATGGCGACCTGCGGCTGCTCGAGGCCAGCGGCCTGCAGCGCAGCGGCCAGCGCGGCAATGACCTCGGCGTCGTCTTCCGCTCCCCCAGCGCCCGCAAGCTCGATTCCCACCTGCCGCCGCTCTGCGCCCTGGCCGGTACCCGCCGACGGCGGCCGCACCGCCCTGGCCGCATACGACACGCGAACGGGGCCGGGCTCGTCAGCCATACGAGTGGCGATGAGGCGGGCGATGGGGATCGTCAGGTCCGGTCGGAGCACGAGCACGCGCCCCTGGTCATCAAACATGCGGTATGCGCGACCGATGCCGCGGTCCTGGCCCCGATCGACCACGTCCGAGAACTCAATGAGCGGCGTGCGCACTTCGCGGTACCCGAACGACGAGAACACGCCCGTAAGGGTCGTTTCCAACGCCGAGAGCTCCGCTGCCTCAACAGGCAGCACATCTCTCACGCCATCGGGCAAGGGCACCCGGTCGCCCATGAAGTCAGTCATCAACGCGCTCAATCCGAGCACCGACAGCGCGAAGGCGCTCGTCGATTCGCTCATAGCCCCGGTCGATCTGGGTGATGTTGCCGATGGTCGTTGTCCCCTTCGCCGCCAACCCCGCGATCAGCATTGCCATTCCGGCACGGATATCCGGGCTTTCCACGCGTTCACCGTAGAGCTGCGCCGGGCCGCTCACCACCACGCGGTGGGGATCGCACAGGATGATTCGAGCACCCATTGCCACGAGCTTGTCAACAAAGAAGAGGCGGTTCTCGAACATCTTCTCGAAGATCATCACTTCACCGCGGGCCTGCGTCGCCACCGCAGTCGCGATCGACGTGAGGTCCGCCGGGAAGGCCGGCCATGGGCCATCATCGATCTTCGGGATCGCCCCGCCCTCATCGGCCACGATCTCGAGCGACTGATCGGGTGGCACGCGCAGGGAGCCATCGGGAAGCCACTCAACGTGGATCCCCAGCCGACCGAACCCCAGAAGAATGGCGCGCATGTCCTCCGGCCTGGCATCGTCGATCACCAGATCGGAACCAGTGATGGCTGCCAATCCGATGAACGATGCAATCTCGATGTAGTCGGGCCCGATCCGGTAACGGCCCCCGCCCAGTCGCTCCACTCCATCGATGATCAGACGATTCGTGCCGATGCCGTCAATCCGGGCACCCAAGGTCACCAGAAAGTTGGCCAGGTCCTGCACGTGCGGCTCGCTGGCCGCATTCAGCACCACGGTTCGACCCTCGGCGAGCACTGCCGCCATAAGCACGTTCTCCGTGGCGGTCACAGACGCTTCGTCCAGGAAGATCTCCGCGCCCCGAAGCCCCTTGTGGGACATCTCGTACGCCCGGTCAACCTCGGCAATCTCCGCACCCAGGGCACGGAACGCCATCAGGTGTGTGTCAATCCTCCGGCGCCCGATGAAGTCGCCGCCCGGGAGCGGCAGCCTGATCGACGCCTCGCGGGCGAGGAGTGGCCCCGCGAACAGAACTGAGGCACGGATTCGACGGCACAGATCGGGATCGAGCGCCGTTCCCCTGATCGTCTCGGCCTTGAACGCGAGGGCACCATCGGCCTCTTCGCGCACCGATACCCCGAGGTCATCAAGGATCGCCAGCATGGCGTGAACGTCCAGAATGTCGGGGACATTCTCGAGAATGACCTCCTCATCAGTGAGGAGGACGGCGGCGAGGATCGGCAGGGCGGCATTCTTGTTCCCCGTAGGGGTAACCGTACCCGCCAGTGCGTGCCCGCCCTGGATCACGAACTGCTGGCTCACGGGCGGGCACGCTAACACGCAACGAGGGTGCTGAGCGCCTCCGTGAGCTGATTGATGTCATCGGTAACGGTAAAGAACGCGCAGGAGGCGCGCAGTTGCCCGGGCGCAGGAAGCGGACGCACGATCACACCCCGACCAGCCAGGGCAGCTGCGGCCATCCCGGGTGCCACTCCGGGCACTGAGAACGCCACCAGGCCCGACCCGCTCATCCGGGGCGGATCAACCTGCACGCCGTCGGTCTCGTGGAGCGCCTGCCGACAGGCTCGCGCGGCGGCGGCGGTGGCCGCATGGACCGCGTCCCAGCCCAGCCCCTCAAGCCAGCCGATCGACGCAGCCCACCCCGCGAGCAGGATCTCAGGCTGCGTGGAGGCTTCAAACCGGCGGGCATCGGCATGCATCGTCAGCGACCCGTCCCACCCATGGTCGGTACCGGTCTCATACCCGGAGAACACCACCGAAAGCTGATCACGCGCTGCATCCGATACCCAAAGCGCCCCGAGGCCCTCGGGGCCGAGAAGCCACTTCTGCGCCGGCATCGCATAGGCATCAGCGCCCAGAGCCACGGGGTCCACCGCGATCGCACCCGCCGCCTGTGCCCCATCCACAAGCACAACCGCGCCCACCTCATGCGCTGCCGTCGCCGCGCCGCGGATATCAAGCACGGCGCCCGTCAGCCATGACACATGCGAGAGCGCCACCAGCCGTGTTCGGGGCGAGCACGCCGCGCGCACGACCTCCTCGAGATCGCCGGATCCATCTCCCACATCCGCCACGCGCAGTACCGCCCCCGATCTCCGCGCTGCGGCGGCGAGTGGCACGACCAGGCCGGGGTGCTCCATCCCCGTCGTCACCAGCTCGTCGCCCGGCGCAAGGTCGAGCCCCCAGATCACCGCGTTCATTGCGTGTGTGCTGCTCTGGGAAATGGCGATCTCGCCCGCCGGACGTCCAAACACCCGGCCCACCGCGGACCTCACCGCAGCCTGACGCTCCCGGCCCGCATCGACGGCTGCGGCACTCATGCGCCCCCTGCTCGCCTGAAGCGCAATCATCTCGCGCATGGCCTCGACCGCGGGGGTGGGAAGCGGACCGGCTCCGCCGGTGTTCAGATACGCCTCCGTGGCCAGAGACGGGAGGGCCGCGCGCGCCGACGCCTGCCAGAGAGCCCCGGCGGCACCCTCTGACCCTCTGTCAGTGGCGTTCATGCCTGCATCGCCGACACCACGTCAGCGGCCCGGAATCCGCTTGCCACCGCGCCTTCTATCGAGGGGTGGGCGGTCACGTCGCCGGCCAACAGGAGGTTTGGAATGGCCGTACGCACCCCGGGAAGCGCCCGACGCACCCCCGGGGGTACCCGGAACTGGGCGAACTCCTCCACCACCACGTCAGCCAACCGCGCATGGCGACCCCAGTCGAACCCAGGGCTCCATCGGCCCACCATCCGCGCCATCTCCCCCTCCAACCCATTCACGTCGGGTGGCGTGCCAGCGTCCCCATGGACGCAGGTCGCCAGGAGCACGTACGGCGGTCCAAGCCCCGGTCGTGTGAGATTCGACTCCTGGCACACCAGATCGATCCGTCGGCCGGACGCACGTGGCGCACTATTCAGCACGATCACCTGTCCGGAGTGCAGCGGCCGGCCAAGCGCGTAGATCAGGGTCGTCACCCCGGCGGGATCGACGTCGAGGCTCGTGGCGGCGCGGGAGTCGTGGGGGGCGACAAGCCGCCGTGCAGCGGGCGCGTGGGCCGCCACCACCACGACGTCGGCACCCAGCACCTCCCCATCGTCCAGTCGCACCCCGGTCGCACGGCCGCCATCCCCCACGACGATTTCGGCGACGGGGGCCGCAGCGCGAATGCATCCGCCACCCTGCACCACCGAAGCCGCGGCCCACTCGGCGATCATCCCGTGCCCCTCAACCGGTATCGCCGCACGGCCGCGCACCAGCATCCGCATGAGGAACCGGAAGTACCCGGCGTCCGACTCAAGTCCGGGATCGAGCGTGATCACCCCGAATAGCGGCCGGAAGAACCCCTCAATCGCTCCACCCGAGAACCCGCGCCGCCGCAGGTAGTCGGCCGTCGTCTGGTCCTGCTCGTCACCATCAAGCAGGTGCGCGCACGAGGTACCCCGCACCTCAGCCGCCAGGCGCCCGAGTCGAATGACGTCGGCCGTGGTGAATGAGGGGAATCGTCGAAGCAACCGCGCCGACAGCCCAAGCCGATGCCAGTCGACGCCGTCGTGCACCACCGCGCCCCGGTCAAATGGCACCAGATCCCGCTGCCGGAAGCCGATTTCACCCAAAAAGGTGCTCGTATCCTCGTACGCAGTGAAAACCGACTGGAAGCCACGGTCTGCCGGCCGCCCAGCCACGTCCACGGTGCGAGCCCGCCCGCCAACCTGCGCGGACGCCTCGACCACGGTCACCCGCGCGCCATCCCGGGTCAGCCGATGCGCGGCCGCAAGGCCAGCCAGGCCGGCACCGATCACCACGCAGTTGACTCCGTGCCTACCGTGCTCGATCACGCGGCAATCCTACCCACCACCATCCGTGGCCGTACCGCCTTCGTACATCGCGCCGGAGCCGGCAGATCAGGTAACTCGATCGGTGCCACGGCTGCAATCCCGAACCCGGGGATCCTGATTGAAACCTACCGGGGGCCCTGAACCCGACCCCAGCTGGGGCTTCTGAGCACCACCTCAACCGGAGCGACTGGACGCCACTGAAGCCGGGGGATCCCGAACGCAACGTACGCGGGCGTTCTGGGCGCAACCTCAGCCAGAGCCCGTGGATGCAACCTCAGGCGGGGGATCCCGAACGGAACATACGTGGGGTTTCTGAATGCAA
>JBAXJA010000072.1:0-8787 GCA_037138115.1 Thermoleophilia bacterium
TGCCCAGTCGGCCACCGCACGTGGCGTGAAGATCTGCTCCACGTCGCGCACTGTCGCTGTCGCTGGTACCTACACCGCCACTTGCCGTCTGAATGCGGTCGCCAGGGCGATGCAGCGGAGCCGACCGCTGCGTGTCACCGTCACGAGCACCTATACGCAGGACGGTCTGCCCACTGCGATTGCTCAGGTACGCCTCATGCTGCCGCGTAGGGGCGGGGCAGCACCGGTTACGGGGTAGGCCGCAGTGCTCGTCAGGCCCGATGAGCCGCGAGGAACGCCGCCTGCATGGACAGCACCCCGCGGGCCTCGGGCATGAGGCCCAGCACGAGGGCGACGTCGCGGATGGCGTCCATCACCTCGCCCGCCTCGCACGGCGTGCCCACGGCGTCGCACAGGCTCACTTCCGTGGACACACCGAGCCCGCCCCCGGGCTGTCGCCGATGACGTGCGACGGGGCATCGATGGTTCGCCGTGGTACCACTGGAACGTCTCCGGCAGTAGCCCCCGGGCCCGCTGCATCTCATCGCTCGTGCGGCTAGAGCCAGTCCCTGCGCTTGAAGATGAAATAGAGACCCACGGCGATGACGAGCATCAGGAAGAGCGCCCACAGGTAGCCGTACTGCCAGTGGAGCTCCGGCATGTTGTCGAAGTTCATGCCGTAGATCGTTCCGACCAGTGTGGGAGCGAAGATGATGGCGGCCCACGAGGAGACCTTCTTCATCTGCACATCCTGCGCGTGCGACCGCTCGCTGAGCGCCTTGGTCTCAAGGGTGAGATTCACGTGCAGCAGGTTGTCGAGCAACTGCCGGTAGCCCTCCACCATGTCGATGAGGCGCAGCACGTGATCGTGGATATCGCGCAGGTAGCGCCGCTCGTCGGTGTCGCCCCCGCACCGGGCCATCATCCCGGCGATCATTCCATCAAGGGGTCCGAGCGCCCGCTGGAATCCGATGACCTCGCGCGTGAGTTGGTAGATGCGGCGAGAGGTGCCGTCGCCGCCCGTCGTGGCGCTCTCTGAGAAGAGGGCATCCTCGATCTCGTCGATGTCGTTCTGGATACCCTCGGCCACCGGGGCGTACTCATCGACCACGCGGTCGATGACCGCATGCAGGGCCGGTCCGGATCCTTGCGCGAGAAGCTCGGGCCGGTTCTCCAGATCGTCGCGCACGGCAGCGATGTGGGGCCCCTGACCGTGGCGGATAGTGATGATGAAGCCCGGGCCGGCGAACACGTGGAGCTCGCCAAACACCACCGTCTCGGCGGCATCGTCATAGGCGGCAGGGCGCATGACACAGAACAGAACGTCCCCGTAGACATCAAGCTTGGCGCGCTGATGTGCGTTGACGGCATCTTCCACCGCGAGATGGTGGAGGTCGAAGGCGTGCGCGACCTGAGTGAAGGCCGCTCCATCTACGCCGTCCAGATCGATCCACGCCAAGTTGCCGGAATGTGCCGCATCAGCGAGCCCAGTCCAGTCGGTGGACCCGGTCTGCACGCAGACGCCATCGCGATACACGGTTGAGGTGGTGGACACGCCGGGACCGTACTCGTGGTCCCGGCGCAGTCGTTACGCGGCCACCCTCGGTACGGCTGGGTCATGGTCGGGAATCTCGCTGGTGAGCAGCGCGCCACAGGTGACGGCCGCCACGAGGAAGATAAGGGCCGACCACCAGAACGCGACCGAATACCCATGCACGGCGGCCTGAGCCTGCGCAGTCGGGCTGCTGGGGTCACTGGCACCCACGAGAAACGAGGCCACGGCCGTTGCGAAGATGGTGCTGAGCAGCGCCGTGCCGATCGAGCCGCCGATCTGCTGGGTGGTGTTGACCATGGCCGAGGCCACACCGGCGTCGTTGGTGTCCACACCCATGGTGCCCACCTCGAAGGAGATGGCGAAGACCAGGCCGAGGCCGAGGCCGGTCACGATCAGGCCCGGCAGTACGTGCGTGACGTAGGCGGTATCGACCCCCAGCTGGGTGAACAGCACCATGCCGATGGCCCCGAGGAACAGCCCGATGGTGATGGGAATGCGCGCACCGATCCGGGGCAGCAGGAGCGCTGTGGATGTGGTGGCGGTCACCATGATTGCCCCGATCATGGGCAGGAAGGCCAGCCCGGTCTCGATGGGCGAGTACCCCAGCGTGGTCTGCAGGTAGTACGTGAGGAACAGGAAGACGCCGAACAGGGCCATCGATGCCATCGTGAGGCCCAGATACGAGCCACCTCGGTTGCGGTTGAGCACAACGCGCATGGGCAGCAGCGGGTGCTTCACGCGGGTCTCGATGATCACGAAGATGGCGAGCAGTACGACCGCCGCGATGAGCAGGGCGATGGTGATCCCAGCCGTCCAGCCGTCGGTCTGGGCCTTTGAGAACCCATAGACCAGCGAGAGAAGCCCGAGCACCGATGTGATTGTGCCGGGCAGGTCGAGGTGCGCCGACCCGCGACGCGACTGTACGAGCAGCACAACTGCGGCGATGGCTGCGGGAACCGCGAGCACCAGGTTTACCCACAGGCACCAGCGCCATGACAGGTACTCGGTGAGCACCCCGCCGAGCAGAAGACCGAGGGCCCCGCCACCGCCGGCGATAGCGCCATAGATGCCAAAGGCCTTGCCCCGCTCTTCGGGCTCCGTGAAGGTGGTGGTGAGAAGCGACAGGGCTGCGGGTGCGAGCAGCGCACCGAAGACACCCTGCAGTGCGCGCGCGGTGACCAGCACGGTGAAGTCCTGGGCCAGACCGCCAAGAGCCGATGCCGCGGCGAAACCGATGAGGCCGCCGATAAACACCCGCTTGCGCCCGAAAAGGTCGCTCAGGCGGCCGCCGAACAGCAGCAACGAACCGAATGCCAACGCGTATGCCGTGATGATCCACTGGCGGTTTGCGTCGCTGAACCCGAGATCCGCCTGTGCGGACGGGAGGGCGATGTTCACGATGGTGGCGTCCAGAACGACCATCAACTGTGCAAGCCCGAGCACTGCAAGGATTGCCCATCGGCGGTTGTGGTGCGGGTCGGCGTGCGTGGCCGCGTTCGTCATCAGGTGGTCAGGTCCCGTTCGCTGTGGGCACATGCAGGGGTGCGTGCGCGATCAAGCACCCTAGTCGGTCAGTCAAACGTGATGATGGCCCATCGGGCGGCGGCCGCCATGACTTCGATCCTGTCGAGATGGCCCCCCGTGACCGTTCCTCCGTCGGCGACCATCAGCCATGCACCCTCGGCCTCAACCAGGTCGATCTCGGGCACCACCGTGCCGTCGCCAAGACGTTCCTGTAGCACCGGATCAAATATCTCGTACACCAGCACCATGTCGGCGTCGTCGGCCACACGAACCGAGAAGGCCCGGTTGAATGACCGGTTATCCAGATCGACCGCCTTCATGCGTCCGATCCCGGCCACGTGGTCATCGGCACCCTTGAGCGCCTTCCCGATGCGTGACCTGCGGACAAGACGCAACGGGGTGACCTTGGGTTGCTGTGACATCAGGGCAACCACATGGTGGGTGTACGAGGTGATGGGAGTTCCATCGGAGTCGTACGTCTCGGTCTCGTAGCAGTGGTTGGCGATGCGCACGGCCACGCCATCAACGGTGCCGGCGAGCACGTCGGTGACGTAGCGGCGAGTGCCCTTGCGAAGGAGGGGAGTGGCCTCGGGAAATGCCTCATGAGCCAGCATGTAGTCGTCGAACCGCGACTCGAACGGCTCCGGGGCCGGGCCATCAGGCGCGTCACGACCCCAGTAGGCCCAGCCGTTGGCCGCAGCCCAGTCGCTGATCATCGTGCTTGACGCCCGCGTACCCGCCGCCTGCCACGCGAGGTAGGCCGCACAGGCGATGATGATGAGCACGAGCAGAGCGGTTCCCCCGAGCATGACGACGACGCCGCTCTCGGCGGCGACAATCGCGAAGCCACTGCCAAACAGGACGATCGCCACCGCGGTCCAGATGATCGTCTTCCGCATGTGGGAGCGCATCTCCACCACACGGCGCGCGCGGTAGGTGGTGTCCGGAGCGCTCGGCATGGAGGGAATATGCCCGAAAACGAGGACGGGCTCCTCGAAGAGGAGCCCGTCGGCACATCAATGGGGGTGCCTCACGGCACCCGCGGCTCAGACGGCCGTGACCTGCTGTGCCTGCGGACCCTTGGGGCCCTCACCAGCGACGAAATTCACTCGCTGGCCCTCATCGAGGGAACGGTAACCCGAACCCTGGATCTCTGAGAAGTGCACAAACAGATCCTTACCCCCGTCATCGGGGGTGATGAAGCCGAAGCCCTTCTCGGCGTTGAACCACTTCACGACGCCTTCCGGCACGCTATCCACCTTGTTCGGCGAGGAATGCCACTGCACGCCGAGCTTTGTACCGACGGCTGCTTTTCCACGCATTGCTGAGATCACCAGATCGGTGATCGAGTGGAACGCTAGTCCTCCCCCCGGCGGAAGGCCCAATTGTGCGTTGCAGCGTTACCGGATTGGCACAGATACGGGCAGTTCTCCCCGCTCAGAGCCGATTCGTCAGTTCTTCTGAGTACGGATGAATGCGGTCAAACCGAAGGCCCCGACCGCTGACATTCCCATTCGGCGGTAGAAACCGTCGGCATCACGCTCGGCGATGAGCACCTGGTGGTGAAAGGTTTCGAGGGGGTAATGATCGAGCACCGTGCGCAGCAGTTCGCGACCGATTCCCTGTCCCTGGCTGTCGGGCAGCACAAGAATGTCGGCGATGTACACGGCGAATGCGCCATCGCTCATGGTGCGGACGAAGCCCACGATGCCGTCGTCCTGCACGGCGACCAGTGCGAGGTCTGCCCGCTCCACTGCGGTGCGCAGACGCTCCGGGGTGCGTGCATGACTCCAATTATTTGCCGCATACACGGCCAGAATGCCGGGGAAGTCGTCAACGACCTCCACCTGCCGTATTTGCGCTGGCGCGCCGATCGTTGTCACCGGTGGATTCCTCCAGGAGTTGGTACCGTCACCCGCCGATGACGACACCACCGAGCGAACTTCCGGAACGGTACGACCCGGCGGCCGCCGAGGCCCGATGGCAGGGCATCTGGGATGCCGAGAAGGCCTTCCATGCCGAGCCGGTGGCCCGCGACGGCGAGGTCGCGGTCATCCCCGATCGGCCCAAGGCCTACGTGCTGGAGATGCTTCCCTACCCGTCGGGCGAGATCCACATGGGGCACGTCAAGAACTACACGATGGGCGATGTGGTGGCGCACCACCGTCGCCGCACTGGTCACGTGGTGTTCCACCCGATGGGCTACGACGCCTTCGGCCTGCCGGCCGAGAACGCGGCCATCCGCACGGGTGAACCCCCGGCGGAGGTCACCGCCCGGAACATTGCCGCCATCCGCACCCAGCTGAAGCGCCTCGGGTTCTCAATCGACTGGGATGTGGAGATCTCCACGGCCGACCCCGGCTACTACCACTGGACCCAGTGGATCTTCCTGCGGTTCCTTGAGAAGGGGCTGGTGGAGCGGCGCGAGGCGGCGGTCAACTGGTGCCCCAAGGACCAGACGGTGCTTGCAAATGAGCAGGTGGTGGATGGTCTGTGCGAGCGATGCAAGGCACCGGTGGAGCTACGACAGCTTCCGCAGTGGTTCCTGCGCATCACCGACTACGCGCAGGCACTGCTTGATGACATGGATCTGCTGGTCGACTGGCCCGAGCGTGTGCTCACCATGCAGCGCAACTGGATTGGCCGATCGGTGGGTGCCCGGGTCGAGTTCGGGCTCGACGACGGTTCGGCAACCATCCCGGTGTTCACCACGCGACCCGACACGCTGCATGGGGCCACGTTCTTCCTCGTTGCACCCGAGCACCCGATGGTGCCCCGCCTGATTGAGGGGCGCCCCGAGCAGGCCGAGGTGACCGCCTATGTGGGCACCGCTGCCCGCACCCCGCTGGCCGAGCGCAGCTCCGCCGAGCGCACCAAGACCGGCGTGTTCACGGGCCGGCACGTGATCAACCCGGTCAATGGGGAGCCCATTCCGGTGTGGGTGGCCGATTACGTGCTGATGGATTACGGCACTGGGGCCATCATGGCCGTGCCGGGGCACGACGCCCGCGATTTTCAGTTCGCCACCACGTTCGGGCTGCCCATCAGGCGTGTGATCGCCGAGGAGGGCGTGGAAGCGGGCGCGCCGCTGCTCGAGGCAATGACCGATCCCGGGCGTCTGGTGAACAGCGACGTGCTGGATGGCATGGCGGTTGAGGAGGCCAAGGCGACCATGTGCGCGTGGCTTGCAGAGCGCGATCTTGGCGACGCCACCGTGGGCTTCAGGCTTCGCGACTGGCTCATCTCGCGTCAGCGCTACTGGGGTGCGCCCATTCCAGTGGTCAACTGCCCAGGGTGCGGCGTGGTGCCCGTACCTGATGATCAGTTGCCGGTGCTCCTGCCGCACATCGACGACTACGCACCCAAGGGGCAGAGCCCGCTGGCGTCGGCCACCGAGTGGCTGCACACCACGTGCCCGGCCTGCGGTGGCGCCGCCACGCGCGAGACCGACACCATGGACACGTTCGTGGATTCGTCGTGGTACTTCCTGCGCTACACCGCCCCGCACCTGAGTGATGCGCCATTCTCGCGTGAGATCACCGACTACTGGCTGCCTGTTGACCAGTACATCGGCGGGGTGGAGCACGCGATCCTGCACCTTCTCTACGCGCGCTTCTTCACCAAGGTGCTGCACGACCTGGGGCTGGTGGGAACCCGCGAGCCATTTGCGCGCCTGTTTACGCAGGGGATGATCCACCACCAGGGCGCCAAGATGAGCAAGAGCCGCGGCAACGTGGTGCCGCCCGACGACATCATCAACCGGTTCGGTGCCGACACGCTGCGCCTGTACATCCTGTTCATGGGACCTGCGGCCGATGATGCCGAGTGGAGCGATTCTGGCGTTGAGGGGCAGCGAAGGTTTCTCGACCGCGTGTGGCGCCTGGTGATGGGGCTTCCCGATGGCGGGGCGGGCGAGCGGCCCACCCCCGACGATCTCTCCGGTGACGATGCTGCGCTGGCGCTGGTTCGGAAGGCCGAGGCAACCGTTGACAAGGTGAGCCAGGACATTGGCGAGCGCTTCTCATTCCACACGGCCATCAGCGCCATTCAGGAACTGGTGAACCACGCCACGCGCGACGCCGGTGACGGCACGCTCGACACGCCCATGGGTCACCGCGCCCTGCACCATGCGGCACGCACCACGGTGTCGCTGCTCTTTCCCTTTGCCCCCCACATCGCCAGCGAGCTGTGGGAGCGCATGGGCGGCGGCGAGCGGCTGTGGGAGGAGCCCTGGCCCGTGGCCGATCCGGCGTTCCTCGTTGCCGACACAGTGACCATCGTGGTGCAGGTCAACGGCAAGTTGCGCGACCGTATTGAAGTGGCCCCCGGCATGGCCGATGACTCCCTGCTGGAGATGGCGCTCGCGCTGCCCAAGGTGGAGGCAGCGCTCGGCGGGGCAGAGATCAAGCGGAAGATCGTGGTGCCTGGGAAGCTCGTGAACCTGGTGGTGGGAGGGAAGTAACCAACCCGCGCGGGTGTTGGCACGGGGTGTCACCCACGCGCGCGCCCCCGGTTCATAGCGTGAGGCCATGGACCGATTGCTGCCATGGCTTCGCCGGAGTGGATGGATGTATGCCCTCGTCGCCGTGGTACTGGCGGTGGTGGCATTCCGATGGGCCGCACAGGGGCACGACGGGTCCACCGGGGGCGGCGGTGCCGGTGGCACATCCACGGCGGGCGTAGTGCGCCGACCGGTGACCACCTCCATGCCCATCGTTCATGTCGCTGGTGAGGTGCGGCATCCGGGCGTGTACCGCATCGGGGGGGATTCACGGGTTATCCAGGCCATCCGTCTGGCGGGTGGACCAACCGGACGGGCGAATCTGCAGGGCCTCAACCTGGCAGCACCGGTGGCGGACGGGCAGCAGATTCTCGTACCCGCCCGTGTCACCGCAGCGGCGGGAGGGGCGTCATCTGCACCGGGCGGGGGAGCGGGAAGCGGCCCCATGAGTCTGTCGTCGGCCACTGCGGCTGATCTGGAAACCCTCGATGGGGTGGGACCGGCATTGGCCGCCCGCATTGTGGAATGGCGGCAGGCGCATGGTGGGTTCTCATCGGTGGACCAGGTGGACGACGTCCCGGGAATCGGCCCAGCACGGCTCGAGGCCCTGCGGCCGCATTTGACTCCGTGACCAATGCCGGCGGTGCGCCGGCATTGGTCCGGCAGGCACCCCTGGTGATGCTGTGCGCACTGGCGGCGGGGTTGTTGGTGGGCCCATACGGCGTGCCCGTGGCGTGGGCGGCCATGGGGGCGGCCGGGTGCGGATGCTCTGCGGCCATCGCGGTGCGGGAGCGGCATTCGGGTGCAGCCATCGCGCTGCTGGTGGGCGCGTGCCTGATGGCCGGGAGCGCATGGGGCGCCGCCCGGGTTCAGGTGACCGATGTGGCGCCGATGCGCCAGTCGGGAGGAACGAGTGGCACGGTGGTGGTTGATGCCCCGCCGGCTGTCACCACCTACGGCTCACGCGCCCAGGTGCTGGTGAACCACCTTTCCGGATCCGTGGCTCTGGCCCCGGGCACACGACTGCTTCTCGATCTGCCGAGTACCGCACCCGTGCCGCAGGTGGGGTTCGTCATCAAACTGAGCGGAGCGCTGGCGCCGGCCGCAGAAGCCGGTGCCCCCGCGTGGTGGCCGGCCTATCTGCGGCGCCAGCACATTTCGGGCCGTCTGCGAGCGCACAGTTGGACTCAGGTGGGGGTGAGGGGAGGGCCGATGGGCGCGCGCGATG
>JBAXJA010000073.1:0-8749 GCA_037138115.1 Thermoleophilia bacterium
TGCGGTTTCGCGAATCGCTCGCGCCCGACGAGCGCCTGCCAGCGGTGGGAATGGTGCAGGTGGGCCCCGACGGCCTGTCCTGCGAGCGCATCATTCTGCCGATGCCCTGACAGGCGTCCGACCACCCGGGTATGGTGCTTTCTGCCGGAGGGAATCGATTACCGGTGCACACGCCGGGCATTTGTGTTGCATTCCCAACGGTGGCCGATCCCCGATCTGGGAGCGTTCGAACATGACCGCAGATGTCGCCTATTCCTTCCGCAACGCGCACGATGAACTCGAGCGTGCAGTGGCCGACTATCTGGCCGTCTCGCGCGGGTCGCATCTCTACGCCGACAACGACGCCCACACGGCTGCCGAGTCGAAGGCGTGGGAGCGAATGATGTTGTTGCGTGATCGCGCCGATGCCGAGCCAACGCCGGCTGGAGCCGCGACGGTCTAGCTGCGCGACTCCGCGGTGCCACCGCGGAGCGGGATCTCCACCACGATAACTGCGCCCTTGCCCGGCGAGGATTCCACCGTGACCTCGCCACCGATGAGCGCAATGCGTTCTCGCATCCCGGTGAGTCCCAACCGGTCAGTGGGATCTGCAGGTGTGAACCCCACACCGTCATCCTCGACGAGCACGCGGATGCGATCGCCCTTCGCTGTCACCAGTACACCGGCGTTGCGGGCATGCGCATGCCGCTGCACGTTGGTGAGTGCCTCCTGCACCACGCGGAATACCGCGATCTCAACTTCTTCGGGCAGATCGGGGGGCAGTCCGGCCATGGCGATGTCCACGTTGGTGTCACCCCCCGCCCGAAGGCGATCGGCTTGGCGCTCAAGCGCGCTCTCGAGCCCATGCTCGGCGAGCCCTGATGGCCGCAGCCCAATGGCGAGGTCACGAAGGCTCTCTGATGCCGACGCGAGGGTGCGGCGCACCCCGGCCAGCCGGTCACGGCCCTCGGCATCGAGATGGCGATCGAGTGCACGGAGCTCAAGCGCCACTGCGGTGAGCACCTGCCCGGTTTCGTCGTGCAGCTCACGGGCCACGCGGGCCCGCTCCGCCTCCTGGGCACGGATGGCGCCCCGGTGGCCGTCGGCAGCAGCCTGCTCGCGCTGGCGGGCCGCCTGCAGCGCGGCCGACTCGGTCAGGCGGGCCCGCTCGTCGGCGGCCGCCCGTGCATTCGCGATGGCCACGGCTGCCTGCGCCGCCAGCGTGATGGCGATGCGCTCATCCTCCTCGGTGAATGGCCCGCCCACGCGATCAGTCAGGTACAGGTTGCCGAATATCTGACTGCCCAGCGATACCGGAACGCCCAGGAAGGTCTCCATGGGTGGGTGCCCAGCGGGGAATCCCGACGATGCCGGGTGACCACCGATGTGCTCCACCCGAAGGGCCCGCGGGTCGGTGATGAGCTTGCCGAGCAGTCCACGACCGCTCGGGAGCTGGCCGATGTTCATGGCGGTGGCGTCGTCAAAACCCGACCAGATAAACCGTGAGAGGGATTCGTGATCGGGTGCCAGCACGCCGAGCGCCGCGTAGCGCGCACCCACCACACGCCGCGCCGACTCCACCACGCGCCGCAGGACGGCGTCCAGATCGAGCCCCCGCCCGATGATCATTCCACTCTCCACGAGGGCGGACGTGCGCTCCATCACCCGTGCGCTGGCAATCCCCATACCGGCGATGAGGGCGAGTCGGGCGAGGGCTTCGGCGATGGAGGGGTCGAGCGCACTCCCCGGGGCTGCCCGCACGACGAGCGCCGGCCCTTCGGTCACGCCCGGCCTGAGCGACGCTG
The DNA here is from genome assembly GCA_037138115.1 of Thermoleophilia bacterium. Classification (GTDB taxonomy): domain Bacteria; phylum Actinomycetota; class Thermoleophilia; order Miltoncostaeales; family Miltoncostaeaceae; genus SYFI01. The sequence continues at coordinate 1,785 of JBAXJA010000073.1, forward strand.
CCATGGCGATCGGGGTGCTTGCGGGCCCCTCAATCGCCGTACGCCCCGTCTGCGCGGCTGCGCGTGCCAGAAGCCCGTCGGGGCCGTCATCCCCACCTGCGACGATACGCACGTGCCCGGCACCGGTCAGTTGCCGGGCCTCGTCGGTCACCGCGGCTTCGACGGCGTCGGGTGACGCAGCGCCCGCGACGAGCGCTGCCATACGGGCGAGGCCCCGGTCGGAGTCGTGCCGCGCTGGGTCCCCCGGGGTCACCGGGTCACTCCCCGCGCCCGCGCTCCCGCTCCGCACGCTCGGCGGCCCGCTCCTCGTCGCTACGAACCATCTCCGCGAAGCGCGCGATGATCTCGTCGGGCACGGGCCCCTCCGGGGGGTCCTCAATTTTGTATGCCGGGGCCGCAGGTGTTACTGGCCCGGGGTCTGCCTCAGGGTCGTCATCGCGCACGATGGCGGGCTGCTCGCCTGTCACGGCGGTGTCGACAGGCAGCAGCAGTTCGTCGTCGCGCGGAATGACCTTGAGCTCGCCAGTGGTCTCAAGCACTTCCGGTTCGTCGGCTGCCTCAACGGCCTCAACGGCCTCAACGGCCTCAACGACCTCAACGACCTCAACGACCTCAACGACCTCAACGGCCTCAACGGCCTCAGCGGTCTCGACGGTCTCGACGGCCTCAGCGACCTCAACGGCTCCAGCGACCTCGATGGCCTCGCTGGGCACGCTGGGCTCATGCACCTCGACACGGGAGACGGACTCTGTCTCGTCGGCTTCGGGCTCCTCAATGCGCTCACCGGCCGCACCGAGCGGCACCCCCAGCGGGGTGACGGTCTCATCAAGGATCCCCGGCGCGGCGTCGGCCGGCACCTCCGGCATGGGCACGTCGCCGATCACGGCGCCGTCATGCTCAATGACCACGCGATAGCGGTCAATGTGCGGAGCGTGAACGAAAAGGATGCGTCGCCACTCGTCCGAGCCGGCCTGACGGGCCGCGCTTTCGGTGCGGTAGGCGCCGACTTCACTGCGCTGGGCATCCGCAGGGCTCCCCTGCACTCCCACCACTGCGACCAAGTAACGCTTTCTCAGGCCCACTGTCGCCGTCCCCGTCGTCGACCCATTCGCTGGTGATGCTACCGGCTGGCCTCGGGAGACCGGGCCGGGGGGCCTGCCGGTCGTTAGCCTTGCCGCCGTGAGCACCGGATCCTTCCACCATGTGGCCGCCTGCGTTGATGACGCAACCGTCTCGGCTGATGTCATCCGCCTGGCCCAGAAGGTGGTGAAGACCGGTGGCCGTATCTCGGTCGTGCATGTGCTGGGTGGCCCGCCGTTCAGCGAGTCGGTAATCGCGGCCATTGGCGGCGCCTTCGGAGGCTCGCCGCTCATCGACTCCACTGCGTCGCACCGTCAGATCGCCGAAGCACTTCTTGAGAGCGTGTGCGAAGACATCCCGGGCGCCGTGCCCGTGCTGCTCGACCCGCACGACGCCGACTCGGCCCCCGACGCCGTTGTGCGCTGGGCTGAGGACAACGAGGTTGAGGCAATCGTGGTCGCGGCACACACCCGCGCACTCGACCGCGCACTCAAGTTCATGGGCTCGTTCAGCGGCCACCTGGTGCACCACGCGCCGTGCCCCGTGGTGCTCCTGCCGCACGGCGTCACCTTCGGCGACGACTAGCCCCGCTTTGGCGGGCGTGGGATGAACCCGCTGGTGCGTCGCACGTAGTCCGCATAGCCCGGGCGTCGCACAGCGATGTCCTTCTCAAGAAGTCCCGCGCCGGACACCTTTACCAGCAGCAGGGTCATGAGCAACGGCCCGGCCACACCCCATGCGCCGGCGCCGCTCTCGGCGGCGATCAGGAAGATCCCCCACCACACCAGGAAGTCCCCGAAGTAGTTGGGGTGGCGGGTGTAGCGCCACAAACCTGTGTTGAGCACCTGACCCCGACTCGCGGGATTGGCCTTGAAGCGCGTCAGCTGGGCATCGCCGATAGCCTCAAATGCGAGGCCGAGCGCCCACACGATGGCGCCGACAATGGCCAGCCAGCCGAGCGGGCGGTCGGGGATGGCCGACAACTGCACTGGCAGTGAGACCACCCACACGAGTAGGCCTTGCAGCAGGAACACGGTGACGAGGCTTGTGAGCCAAAACCGGCGCCCACGCCTGGCGCGCATGGCGGCGTACCGGAAGTCCTCTCCCTTGCCCGCGTTGCGCACGAGCAGATGGATTGAGAGCCGCGCGCCCCAGATGGCGACGACGCATGCCAGGAGGATGCGCCGCCCCTCGTCTCCGCCTCCCGCGATGAGTGCGGTGATGGCAACGGCGATGAACGCCAGCGGCCACACTGGATCAACCACGCTGGCATCGCGCAGCACAAGGCTCACCACCCATGTGATGATCATGACCGCGGCGATGACGATGGCCACTGTGAGCATGATTTCGCCGTATCCCATTGCCCCAGCCTTGCATGGCCCGCAGGCCGGAACAGCCCCGAACCGCGCGGTCGCGCGGGTAGGCTCGCACGCATGGATCCGTGGTACATCCGCATGGCCGAGGAGCGCGACATCCCGCGCCCGGTGCTGCTTCGCGCCATCCGGGCGCGTGTGGGCGCACGGCTTCGCCGGGAGCGCCGCGGTGGTGCCGATGCGGTGGACGCCCGCCAGCGTGATCTCCGCCGCCGCCTCGCGGCGTCACCGGTGGCCATCCGTACTGAGGCCGCCAACGAGCAGCACTACGAGGTGCCGGCCGAGTTCTTCGCGCTGTGCCTTGGTCCGCGCCTCAAGTACTCGTCGTGCCTGTTCGCGCCCGGGGTGACGTCGCTCGCCACTGCCGAGGACGACATGCTGGCGCTCACATGCGAACGCGCAGGGCTACGGGATGGACAGGACGTGCTGGAGCTGGGGTGCGGGTGGGGGTCGCTCACGCTCTGGATGGCCGAGCGCTATCCGGCCAGTCGCATCACGGCGGTCTCCAACTCCACCGGGCAGCGGCACTTCATCGAGGCCCGTGCCCGCGAGCGTGGGCTTGCCAACGTGGAGGTCATCACTGCCGACGTCAACGAGCTGGAGATGGCCCGCGACTTCGACCGCATCGTGAGCGTGGAGATGCTGGAGCACGTGAAGAACCACCCGGCCCTCTTCGCCCGTATCGCCAGGTGGCTGCGCCCCGACGGGGCCTTCTTCGTCCACGTGTTCACCCATCGCGACCTGGGCTTTGAGTTCGTTGAGAACGACCCGCGCGACTGGATCGGCCAGCACTTCTTCACGGGCGGCACCATGCCGTCGGACGACCTTCTGCTGCACGCCACCGGCGACCTCGCCGTTGTCGACCACTGGCGGGTATCGGGCGTGCACTACGAGAAGACGGCCCTTGCCTGGGACGACAATCTTGTGCGGCACCGCCAGGCGGCCACCGCGGTGCTTGAGACGGCGCACCCGGGCGAGGGCGAGCGGTGGTTTCGCCGCTGGCGCATGTTCTTCCTGGCCTGCGCAGGGCTCTGGGGTTATCGGGGCGGGAGCGAGTTCATGGTGTCGCACTACCTGTTTCGGCCGCGGGGTGCGCCCGGCGGCTGATCAGCCCGGGGGAGGTGGCTGCGCGCCACCCGACCCTGCCGGTGGCGCAGGCGGCTGCGGCGTGGTGGGAGCAGGGCCAGCTGGCACGGGCACTGCAGGAGGGGCGCTGGCTGTGGGCGTGGTGGCCACCGGCGCAGCGGCGGCGGGAGGCGCGGCCGATGCACGGTAGGTGCGCGCATCCTGGATGCCCGCAGGCCAGTAGGTGGGCAGGAACGTGATGCTGAGCCCCGCCCGCCCGCCGGATGAGTGGATGATCCAGCGGTTTCCGAGGGCGATGCTGGTGTGCGACGCCTCGGCGTCGGGCGTCTTCGGCCCTGCCGACCCGAAGAACACCAGATCACCTGCCTGGGCCTTCTTCCACGGCACCTTCACGCCTCGGCTCCCCACATTCATCGTGTAGGTGGTGCGGCCGTCGGGCACGTTGATGGATGCCTCGGCCGCGCGATCGCCTGTGTGCCATACGTAGTAGACGAAACCCGAACAGTCGAAACCGGCGGCCGCCTGGGGATCGACGTTCTCGTTCAGGTCTGGTGCTTCGCCGCCCCACACATAGGGGTACCCCACCAGCGACACGGCCCGCTGCACCAGGGGAAGCACCTCAGGCGCAATTGCGGGGATCGAGAAGCGTTCGAGTGCGCGTACGGCCGCGGGTATGCCGTTGCCCCGGATGGCGTGCGCGCGCGCCGCCATGAGCACCACATCAGCCAGGCGGATGGGCTGGGCATCGGTGCGCTCCAGGGCCTCGTCGCTGGCCGGGTAGTTGCGGCGAAGGCCCGCCTCGCGAGCGGTGATGGACGTTGCGAATCCCACGGGCAGGGTGAACGTGTGACCCCCGTCATCGTGGAAGCGCGCCATCGTGCTGATGGCCTTCTTCATGCCGAGCCCGAGTGTCCAGGCGCGGTTGGCCTCAATCCCTGTGAGGGGCTGATCGAGCACCGCTTGCCCGGCTGAGGCCTGAAGCCAGTTGCGAGCGATGACGTAGCGGGCCGCGGCACCGTCGGCATCATCGGGCGCGATGTCCCGCCACGGTGCACCGACGGCCCCTCCTGGCAGATGCAGTACCGACTGCATCAAACGCACCAGGTCGCGGCGCGTGGCATCACGCGACAGCGCGACGGCATCCACCTCGCCCGCCCACAGGTGTGCCTTGGTCAGCCCGCGCGCCGCCTCTTGCGCATACCTGAAGGCTGCGCTCGGAACCGGCCCGTCGCCGGGTGCCGGTTGCGCGAGCGCAACCGCCGTGAGCGACCCAGCGACCCCCACCGGCACGAGGGCCATGGCGGCGAACATGGCGACACGGCGACGTCCGAGTATTGAGCGACGACTCATCAGGAGAGTCAGGCTAGACCGGACATCGCAGCAAACGGGTCGCACGGGAGCATGTCGCAAAGATTCGCAACACGTGGTTCATCTCCCTCTTACCGAAGCAGGATCTGCACGGTGCGTGGCGGGCACGGGGGCCCTGAAATCGCCGTGCGGGCGAGAATCTAGCCCGAACGCAGCTCGCGGAGGTTCTGCCACAGCAGCACCACGGCACCGATGGCCAGCAATATCGCCAGTGTGAGGCGCCACTCCTGGAGCAGCCCCTCAATGATGAGGATGGCGGCCGCAACCGCCAGCGCGGTGACGAGGAAGGCAAGTAGGCGGCCACGTGCCAGGGCCTCGATGCCCACCAGCAACACGATGCCCGCGATGACGCCCACGGTGTAGTACGAACTCGAGTTGCCAACGAGCAGCCAGATGATGACCGTGATGAGGAGCGGTGTGCTGATCGCGGCCCAGATGCGCAGCACGCGGTGGCGCACACGCGACTGGGGCTCCTCGCCCTGATCGGCGTCGTTCCCCAGATGCGCTCGGGGGCCCTCGGGTGGAAGCCCCTGGTCGGCCGCAGCCTGCAGCGCCGCGCTCTCGGCCTCGAGGTGCCGCCGCTCAACCCTCAGGGCATTGATGGCCTCTTCGTGTGCGGTGATCGCGGCGCGGCGAGCCTGGGCGATCTCGGCCGTGGCGCTGTCGCCCATCATCACGTGGGCCTCGATGCCCTCCCGGCGGGCCGCAACGCGTTGCTCGTCCACGAGCGCATCGATCTCGGCCATTCGGCCGCGCACGTCACGGGCACGGATATCCACGGCGTGCGCTGCCGCAGCGGGGTCCGGGTCGACCTTCTGCATCCCAGCCCAGCCGAGGGGATCCTCCCAACGAACGCGGTCGATGCCGTCGCGATCGTGCTTGGGCCCGGTGGGCGCTGATTCGCCGCCAAACGGGTCGCGGGTGTCGAGGCCCCACCGCCCACGGAAGTCGCGCACCCACGGCGTGGTGTCGTCAATGACCACCGGCTGCCATTCGTGGTCGCCCCCGGGGCCAATGGCCGCGCCATCGCCACGGTGGTAGTCCACGAATGGGATTCCCAGACCCTCTTCGATCTCACTCACATCGGTCCACGGCGTGATGGCATGCAGCGCTCGACGGGCCCAGCGAATGGGCGTGCGAAAGATCGGCGGGTCAACCCGCACCAGCTCATCAGTGCGGATGGGCGAGTGGGAGTGGGACCCTGCGCCGGGGTACGCCACGATGTGGTGGCCCACCCACTCGAGATCGGGATCGTCAACACGACGCCGAAGGGCATCGCCCTCGGCATCGTGCGACGAGAAGGCCACCCACTTGGTGGTGAGGTCACCCGTGGCGTCGGGGGAGAGGTACAGGTTGATCATCTCCCAGTCGGCCTCGTGATCGTTGATGCCGTGAAACGACGATCGCCAATCGTTCATGCAATAGAAGAACCAGTACTGCAGGACTGTCCAACCGGCTTCGTGCACCACCCGGCCGTAGTAGGGGGTGCCATTCGCGGCGATGTGGTCGCGGTAGGTGATCTCGCCAGCGGCGACGGCTCCCCTCGGCACCCGGCCGCGGAACAGCAGAGTGATCCGGAAGAGCGCGTCGATGAGGCGGGCGATGACGCCCACGCGCATGAATCGGCTGGCCTGGCGCATGCTCGGACCGTTGCCGGCCTTGTGCCAATCGCGGTACTCGCGCCGCGTCAGCGGGGTGTGCACGTATCGCAGATGCATCGTGCGGCTGGCGCGATCACGTCCCAACTGCGCGAGGCCGTCGAGGTCGGTCTCACCCGGTTCCGCCAGTATCCGATCACTTCCATCGGCCTCGCGCTCCCACACCGAGCAGGCCTCGACGTACGCACCCACGTCGGCGGGAAGGAAGAGCTCCACCTTGTTGAAGCGAAGGATCGGCTCGTGACGGCGCAGCAGTTGAAGGTCATCCACGGTCGCAGCGTACGTCACGCGCCGAGGCGGGAGATAGCGTTCGGGGCATGAACATCACCCGCATCGGCGGCCTCGCGGCCGTCACACTCTGTTCAGCCGCCCTCCTTGCGGGGTGCGGATCATCGTCGTC
>JBAXJA010000074.1:0-8738 GCA_037138115.1 Thermoleophilia bacterium
CGATCGATCGCGGCATCTTCATCTCTGGTGCGCTGCAGTTCGGCGGTGAGTCCCGATCCGGCGAGCATGCCCCGCAGCGCCGCGAGCCCAGTGGCCGGGCGTACCAGCACACCATCAGGGGTCTGCGTAAAGACCACCTCGCTGCCGGGGGAGATTCCCAGTCGGTCGCGCATGCCCTTGGGGATCACCACCTGGCCTTTGGGTCCCACACGGTGAGTCATACCAATCAGTATAACCCGGCTGAGGACGCGGACGGACACCGATTGATCGTAGGCACCGAGCCCTGGCGAATGGGTGCCGCATGCGTCACAAATGGGGTTGCCACGAGCACGGTGTCAGTGCCCGCCTGCAGATCCCATCCAGGCAGGGCCCGACTGCGGGACGGTGGTCCGGGGTCTGCGCACAGCCACAAGATGTGGTTTGCGCTAATGACTGTCATAAGAATTGCTTGTAATGAACGCCGCCCTCACCTACCGTTGCGACCGCAGTCACCGGAGTCGTGTTCCGAGGAGACAGATGGCACCTGCCCTTCGCGTCACTGGCGTGTCGAAGACATACGCGCGGAGCGAGAGTCCCGCGCTCACCCCCACGTCGTTCGACGTCGAGCCCGGCCAGTTCGTGAGCCTGGTGGGGCCGAGCGGATGCGGCAAGTCCACGTTGCTCGGCATGATCGCCGGGCTCATCACGCCTGACGAGGGGTCCATCGAGGCGCTTGGCGAGCAGGTCACTGGGCCGGGCAATGGGCGGGCCATCGTGTTTCAGGATGCCGCGCTGTTTCCGTGGCTCACGCTCGAGCGCAACGTGGAATACGGCCTGCGCGCGCATGGGGTGCCCAAGGCGGAGCGGCGCGAGAAGGTTGCGCATGCCCTCCGCATGGTGCATCTGGATCACGTGGCCGATAAGCACCCGTACGAGTTGTCGGGTGGCATGCGCCAGCGTGCGTCCATCGCCCGTGCACTGGTGCTGGAGCCCGAGATCCTGCTCATGGACGAGCCGTTCAGCGCCCTTGATGCCCAGACCCGCACGCTGCTGCAGGATGAGCTCCAGCGAATCTGGCTTGAGACCCGGCCGGCCGTGGTGTTTGTCACGCACAACCTCATCGAGGCGGCGTTCCTGTCGGACACCGTGCATCTCTTGTCGTCATCACCTGGCCGCGTGGTGAAGACCTACGACATCGGGATCCCCCGCCCGCGCGACGAGGCCGACCCGGCGCTGCTGGATATCCGCCACGACATGCTCGAGCGGCTGCGCGCCGAGGTGGACGACGCAGCACTGCGTCGTGCGGAGTTCGCCGAAGTGACCGAGGTGGGGGTATGAGCACCGACCGCCTGAAGGCCATCGGCTGGGCCATTGTGCGTAAGGGGTGGTTCATCGCCCTGCTGGTGTTTCTCTGGTGGCTGGTGACGGCCACCGGATGGGTTGACCCCTACAAGCTGCCAAGCCCCGGCGAGGTGTTGTCGACACTCGGCAACCTCTTTACCGAGCGTGCCCTGCTCGATGATCTGGGGGCGACACTGCTCCGTCTGGTTGAGGGCTGGGCAATCGGTGTGACCGCCGGGGTGCTGCTGGGTCTGATCACCGGTGGGTCGCGCTTTCTTGAGGACGGCATCCGCCCGGTGATCGCCGGTCTGCAGGCCGTGCCCACCATCGCCTTCCTGCCGCTGGCCATTCTGTGGTTTGGCTTCAACGGCACTGCCGTGCTCGTGATCACCGCATTCGGCACGTTCAAGCCGATGGCCATCTCCACCTACTCGGCCATGCATCAGGTATCGCCCACGCTGATGATGGCGGGGCGCGCCATGGGAGCCCGTGGGTTCTTCATGCAGCGCACGCTGGTGTTTCCCGCGATCGTCCCCAATCTGGTGACGGGGCTCAAGTTGTCGTGGTCGTTTGCCTGGCGCGCGCTCATGGCCGCGGAGATCGTGGTGACCGGCGCCCAGGGGCTTGGCGGGGTGCTCGAGCTCGGGCGCGAGATCGGCGCCATCGACGTAGTGATGGCGGTCATCCTGGTCATCCTGGTGGTGGGCATCGTCACCGAGCAGCTGTTCTTCACCCGTCTGGAGCGGTGGGTCAACCGTCGCTGGGGGCTCACGGGTGCGCGCTAGGGCGCGCGTCCTTGGGGTGCTCCTGGCCGCGCTCGTCGTGGCCCTTGGCGGCACCGCGTTGGTCACGGGATGCGGAGGAGGTACAGGGTCGTACGACTCGGTTCAGATGGGATTCCTGCTCAACCTCACGCATGGCCCCGCCATCATCGGGTTTGCGAAGGAGTTCAGCGCCGGACTCGCTGGCCTGTCGGTTGAGGAGCATCCCTTTCAGACCGGGCCCGAGGAGATCAGCGCGCTGATGGGCGGGTCACTCGATGCCGCCTACGTGGGCCCCGGGCCGTACGTGATGGCCGAGAGCCGCGCGCCCGGGCGCCTGCGCCTGCTTGCTGGTGTGGTGACGGGTGGACAGCGCCTGGTGGCCACGCCGTCGTCGGGTATCCGCACCATCGCTGATCTGGCGGGGAAGAAGGTGGCGGTACCCGCCCATGGCAACACGCAGGATCTGACGCTGCGTCTGCTGCTGGAGAGCGCCGGGCTGAAGGGCGACGACCAGGGGGGGACCGTGGGAATCGTGCCGGTAAAGAACTCGGCGCTGGGCGATGCCATTGACGGTGGCGCCGTCGACGCCGCCCTCGCCCCGGAGCCCTACGCCGCCAAGCTGGTCGCCAAGGGTGTGGTCGTACCGGTGGCTGCGGCCGACCGGCAGATTGCGCGCTGGCGCATTCCGGCGACGGTGCTGGTGGTCACCGAGGAGTTCGCAACGGCCGAGCCCGCGGCGGTGCGCGCGTTGGTTGCGGCGAATGCACGGGCGGTGGCCCGGGCCCAGGCGAATCCCGCCGTTGTCGCGAAGGCCTTTAACGATCTCATCGCCGAGACCACGGGCAAGACTGTGGATGGGAAGGTGCTCATGGCTGCGTTGGCGAACATGACGGCTACCACCGACATCGCCCCGGGGTCCATGCAATTGATGGTGGACGCGGCAGACGCGGCGGGGTACCTCGGGGGCCCCGTGCCGCCCGGATCAATGGTTCCCCGCCCCGGCTGATCCGCATCCCGGGAGGAGTCGGAGTCCCTGCGTAGAAACGCAGGGCGGCTCAGAACATCTCTCCGGGAGGCCCGCAGATGGCGCGTTCAGCGCGCATATTGGCAATGGCGAACCAGAAGGGCGGCGTGGCAAAGACCACCTCGTCCTTGAACGTTGCAGTCGCACTTCGTGAGAAGGGCATGCGCGTGCTGGTCGTCGACCTGGATCCCCAGAGCAACCTCTCGATGAGTCAGGGCATTGACGTCGAGAACCTCGACCTCGGAATGTTCGACGTCCTCGTGAGGTCGCTGCCAATCACCGACATCGTCCAGGTATGTGAGATCGACGTGGCACCCGCGGGTATTGAACTCGCCGGCGCCGAACTCGCGCTCTCCAGCATGATCGGCCGCGAGCGCGCACTTGCGCGCGCACTGCAGCCGATCGCTGGGGCATACGACTACATCATCATGGATACGCCGCCATCGCTCGGCCTGCTCACCATCAATGCGATGGTGGCGGCACAGGGCGTGATTGTGCCCGTGCAGTGCGAGTACCTCTCGCTGCGTGGCCTCGCCCAGTTGCAGCAGACGCTGGGTCAGGTGCGTGAGCATCTCAACCCCGACGTCGACATCTTTGGCATCCTGCCGACCATGTACGACGGACGCACCATGCACTGCCGCGAGGCGGTGGATGTGCTCACCGCCAGCTTCGGCGACACGGTGTTCCGTACCCGCATCGGCAAGACCGTGCGGTTCGCGGAGGCACCGGTGCAGGGACAGAGCGCACTCAAGTTCGACTCAGCTGGCCAGTCGGCCCGTTGGTACCGCCAGGTGGCCCGCGAGGTTCTGGAGCGGGATGGCCGTTGGACCGACGACCTCGAGCGCATGCGCGCGAAGCAGTCGTCGCACTCGACCAAAGCGCAGCCGAAACTGAGGTTGGCGTCGTGACCCAGAAGAAGTCGATGCGCGAGGGGCCCCTCGCCGATCTCTTCCGCAGTACCGGCGGCAATGCCCCTCAGGGGATGCAGTCGGAGGCGCCGGCGGACCTGTTTACCCCGTCGCCCGAGGGCTCCGACGGCCATGCGCTCGTGCGTGTGGTGGGTGTGGGCGGCGCCGGTTGCAACGCCGTCGACCGCATGGTGGAGGCCGGGCTGCGCGGTGTGGAGTTTGTGGCCGTCAACACCGACCGGCAGGCGCTCGACGCCAGTCGGGCAGATGTGGTCATCCCCGTTGGCGCCGAGGTCACGCGTGGCCTGGGTACCGGCGGCGATCCCTCCACCGGTGAGATGGCATTTCGCGAGAGCGAAGACCACCTGCGTCGCGTGCTGCGGGGATCAGACCTCGTGTTCATCGCCGCAGGCGAGGGCGGGGGCACTGGTACCGGCGGCTCGCCGATCGTGGCCAAGGTGGCCCGTGAGATGGGCGCACTCGCCGTGGCGGTGGTCACACGGCCATTCGGCTTTGAGGGCACCAAGCGCGCCACCACCGCCGATCTGGGTATTCACCATCTGCAGGATGCCGCTGACACGGTCATCGTCATCCCGAATGACCGCCTGATGAACGTGCTCGAGCGCGGTACCAGCGTGGTGCAGGCATTTGCCGTGGCCGACGATCTGCTGCGCCAGGGCGTGCAGGGGATCTGCGACCTCATCACCCTGCCGGGCTTGATCAATGTGGACTTCGCAGATGTGCGCACCATCCTGAAGGGCGCAGGCACTGCACTGCTGGGTATCGGCTACGCCAGTGGTGGAAGCCGTGCCACCGATGCGGCACTGGCCGCCATTTCGTCACCGCTCCTCGAAACTCCCGTGGACGGCGCCCGGGGGATCCTTCTTGGCATTACCGGTGGGCCCGACATGTCGCTGATCGAGGTCACCGAGGCCGCACAGGTCGTGGCTGATGCTGCCGATCCTGAGGCCAACATCATCTTTGGTGCCACCATCGACGAGGACCTTGAAGACCAGGTGTGGGTCACGGTTGTGGCCGCGAACCTCGCCGGCAAGTCGTCGCGCGGGTCGTCCGCGTCGTCGCTGTCGCGCCCGTCGGCGACCCGCGTGGAGCGCGGCCGTCGCACCCGTACGGACTCCACCCGTGCGACATCGCTGGAGGGCGCTCCCGAGATCTCTGAGCCGCCGGAGGCACCGGATCTGTCGGCAGATGTGCCGCCGCCGCCTCCGCCACGTGCCGTGGAGCCCGTCTCTGAGCCCGAGGCACAGGAGGATCGAGCCCCTTCGGCGTCCGACGCGCCTCTGGCACCCAAGCTCTTCTCGGTGGGTGACGACGTCTCGCCGCCCTCGGGCGACGAGCCACCGACCGCCTCGTAGCGGGGCCGGTCCGATGATCACCGGCGCCGTCGCGGCCGGGAGTCCACTGGCCGCGCGGGCCGGTGCGGATGCCCTGGCCGCCGGCGGCACGGCGACCGATGCCGTTATCGCCGGCGCGCTCATGTCGGCGGTGGCCGAGAGCGTGCTCACCGGTCCGGGGGCCGGCGGATTTCTGCTGGTGCGTCCACCGGGCGGCCCCGCCACGTTGCTCGATTTCTTCGTGTCGGTGCCGGGAACCGGGCCCGGCGGCCGGGTGCTCGACCCCAGCGATCTGCATGCCTTCACTGTGAAATTTGGCACCGTGGAGCAGGTGTTTCACATCGGCGCCGCGTCATGCGCCGTGCCGGGGATGTTTGCCGGTCTCGACCTGGCCTCGCGCCGGTTCGGCCGCATACCGCTGGCCGACCTCGCGGCCCCAGCGGTGCGTCAGGCACGCGAGGGCGTGGTGATTGGCGAGCAGGCGGCCTACCTGCACGAGATCCTGGCCGAGATGCTCATGCACACTCCATCCAGCGCTGCCATGTACGGGCAGCACGGGGGGCGCCCCACGCCACCCGGCGGCACCATCTGGATGCCCGATCTTGCCGAGTCGCTGGAGCGCTTTGGACGGGAGGGGGCCGCGTGCCTGTACGACGGCATGCTGGGCGAGGAGCTGATCAGGTACCTCGAGGTGCAGGGCGGGCTCATTACGCGCGATGACCTGCGCGCGTACGGCGTGATTGAGCGCACCCCGCTTGAGGTGCCATTTCGTGGCGTCACGGTGCTCACCAATCCCCCGCCATCGAGTGGTGGCACCCTCATCTCTGCCGCACTGCATCACCTGGGGCGCAACCCTCCACCAGTAGATGACGACGGGTTCTACCTGGGGCTCGCCCGGGCCGAAGCCGCCGCCAATGCCATGCGCGGGCCGGAGTTCAACGCGAGCCTGTCCGACGACGACTTCCTCGACCGCTTCTGGGCGGCGCTGTCGGGGCACGAGACCTCGGGGCTGCCCCCGTCGAGAAAGCCCACCGGCACCACCCACGTGAGCGCGATCGATGCCGAGGGCGGCATGGCCAGCCTGTCGTCGTCCAATGGGTCGGGGTCGGGCGTTGTGGTGCCAGGCACCGGAATCATGCTCAACAACATGTTGGGTGAGAGTGATCTGAACCCCGGCGGATTCGGAACGCTGCCGGCAGGGGTGCGGATGACGTCGATGATGGCCCCAACGCTCATCATTGATGGCGACCGACCGGTGGCATCGCTCGGCTCGGCCGGCTCCAACCGGCTGCGGTCTGCCATCCTCGCCGTGGTTGCCGGTCTGGTTGACGGGGATGCGTGCCCACGTGACGCGGTTGCCCGCCCACGCATCCACCATGAAGGCGGGGGCGTGGATGTGGAGGGCGGTGTTCCGGACAGCGCCGTGCAGGCGCTCCGGGCCGACGGCTTCGACCTGCGCCTGTGGACTGAGGCCAATCTCTACTTCGGCGGGGTATCGGCGGTGGGTTCGGGCAAGAGGGGCCTTGAGGCCGCAGGTGATCCGCGGCGCGGGGGAGGGGCATTCGGAGTGAACGAGCATGGAGAGGTCATCGAGCTGTGAACACACGCGAAGTGGAGATAGAGGGCACGGCCTACGTGATGCGGGCAGAGCCGCCCCGCACGTCGCTCACCGACGATGCCCATACGCTGTGGGGATTCAACATCGAGGTGATGAAGGGCGGGACCCCGGTGTGCATCAAGACATGCTTCGTGGGCCGCGTCTCGATGCAGGCCCGCCACCCCGATGCGCTCGCCGGTCCTGCCGCGGGGATCTCGGCCGCCGTGCATTCGCTCGCCTTCGACAAGGTGGTCGAATCCCTTGCCAAGGGCGATCTGGACGACGGCATCGTGTTCGCCTGATCCCGTCGGCCACGGTGGCCGCGGGGATCGACGGGAATCAGCCCGGCGCCGTCGTTCCGGATGGGGTCGGGCGCATCGCAGCAATCTCCACCGCCAGGGCAACGGCCTCTGCGCGGTGTTCGTCGGGGACGGTGTCGGCGATGAGCCACGCCTCGCGGGTGAGCCACTGCAGACGCTCTGCCTCGTCGGGCCGCCCCTTGGCATCGCGGGCCTGATCGGCGAGGTAGGTGAGGATCTCGCCCCGCTCGCGGTCGGACCAATCATTATCGGCGTAACCGCTGCCCTGGCGCATGATGATCCAGAAGACCAGCCCGAGAAATGGCAGTTTGAGCGCGACGAATACCACCAGCGCACCGATGACCAGCGTCTCGGGCCCGGCCGCCGCGCCCGCAAATGACACGCCCACCGTGCCGGCGACGATGACGGCCACCATCACCATGATGATGACCAGCACGCGAGCGGTGCGCAGGTCACCCTCACGGTCGTAGAAAAGGCGCACGATGGCCGACTGGTGGGCCGCCCTCGCACGCGCGTCGCGCTGCATGCTCATGATGGTCCGAACGTAGCACCGGGCATGGGGATCCCAGCGGCCATCGGGGAGGGGCCGACCATCACTCGTCGCGTGGCAGCACGCGCCCCGCCACGCCGTTGGCAAAGACCACCTCGGCACCGTCGGGTACCTCACGACGCACCATCGCCAGCGCCATCCAGGTGGCGTCGGGCAGCGGGCTCACGCTGGTTGCGGTGCCACCCGCGGCGTCTCCCGCACAAAAGGCGGTACCCACCGGCACGGAGCCATCAAGGGCGATGCGCGCGAGCCTGCGATTGGCATGGCCGCGGTAGTGGAGGCGGGCGACGGTCTCCTGCCCGAGGTAGCAGCCCTTGTCAAACGACACCGCGTCGTCGAGTCCGGCCTCCTGCACCAGGGTCGTGTCGCCGGTATCCACGCCGATGGCGGGTATGCCAGCAGCAACACGCATGGCCTCGAGAAACTCCGGGGGCGCAAGGGCAAGACCCAACTCGGCCGCCAGACCCACCGGGTCGTCGGTGACCAACTCCGTGGTTCCGGGGATCGCCCCCGGCACCGCGAGGTCGGCATCAGGGGCAGGGCCGGTGATGACCAGCACCTCGACATCTTCCGGGCCCATCACCTCGGCGTCCTCGCTCACGTGGTGGGCGGCGATGACGGCCATGCCATCGGGCGCCGGTGCCGGGTCGAGCAGCAGGGTGAAGGCGTCAGGGGCGTCGCGGTGCACGTGAATGCGCGCCACCAGGTGGCCCTGGGTGTCGAGCACCAGCGACGGCGTGCCGCCGCCCACTGGGATTACGGCAACGTCGGCGGTGAGCAGGCCTTGCAGCAGCGCCTCGGCATCTGGCCCCTCCACCCAGGCGATACGCCGGGCTGCGACCACCGCGACCGGCGCGCTCACGGCAGTGCGACCTTGCCGTTGGTGCGGGCCCGTGCGGC
>JBAXJA010000075.1:0-8717 GCA_037138115.1 Thermoleophilia bacterium
CAGGCACGATCACGCTGGTACTCCGGGCCGCGGTGTGGCATCGTGCCCGGGTCGCGGCATCCGCCGCGCTCTTTCTTCAACACGAGGTAGTTGGTCGACATGGCGAAGGTCTGCAGCTCCTGTGGCAAGGGTCCCTCCTTCGGGAACAACCGGAGCCACTCCATGCGTGCGACGCCCCGCCGCTTCGACCCGAACCTCCAGAAGGTGCGGATCATGGTCGGCGCGACGCCGACCCGCGCCTACGTCTGCACCCGCTGCCTGAAGGCCGGCAAGGTGCAGAAGGCCGTCTCCGGAACCTAGGACCGGCCTGCCGCTCCCGGGCCACTCGCCCGAGCGGACGCCAATAGATTGATCATCGCGACCGCCGCATCTGCGGCCTCGTCGCCCTTGTTCCCCTTGTCGCCACCCGCGCGGGCCTGTGCCTGCGCCATGGTGTCGCACGTGAGAATCCCGAACGCGCACGGCACGCCGGTATCGAGCGACACCCGCATGAGCCCATGCGCCGTGGCATCGCACACGTACTCGAAGTGGGCCGTCTCACCCCGGATAACCGCACCCAACGCCATAATGGCGTCGTAGCGGCCGGTCACGGCCAGAGCCTGCGCAGCGGACGGCGCCTCGAACGCACCGGGGATCCAGTGCACATCCACACGATCAGCAGTAACCCCGCTCTCGGCGAGCCGGATGAGGGCGCCAGCCAGGAGGCTGTCAGCGATTGCGCGGTGGAAGCCCGCCGCCACAACTGCGATGCGCACATCGGAGTCGGTGATCTGCTCGGCCGGTGGGGCTGGATCAGTTCGTGCCATGAGCCGGAAGGGTACGCGGCACCGCGGTCGCACCGCCGTGCCAGAGGCATCTGCAACACTCGCGCCGTGATCCATTCGCGCATCTCAAAGGTCGCCGTGGGCATGTGTGCCGCCCTTCTGGCGACGCTGTGCCTGGCCGCGACAGCCAGCGCGCAGTCGGTGCGCTTTGCCACCTGCACCGGTACATCCCGTGTGGGTTGCGCCACGCTGTCGGTACCACTGGACCACGCCGACCCGTCAAAGGGTGAAATTCCCCTGCACGTGGAGCGCCGGCGCGCCAGGGGCACCCGCAGGGGCGTATTGGTGATGCTCGCCGGTGGACCCGGTCAGGCGGGGACCCCACTCGATCCCGACGGCATCCTCCCGGCGGCGATCCCCGGTTGGGACTACGTGGTGCTCGACCAGCGCGGCACCGGCAACTCTGCGCTGCGATGCGCAGCCCTCGATGTGCCGCATTCAAGCTTCTCGGATACCGAGATCGCCACGTGTGCGTCCCAAGTTGGCCCCAACCGCGCCTTCTACACCACCCGGGATTCCGTGCTCGACATCGAGGACCTGCGGGTGGCGCTCGGCACGCCGCGGATCGCGCTTGGTGGTGTGTCGTACGGCACCTACGTGGCGCAGTACTACGCCCAGACCTTCCCCGATTCCGTGAGCCACCTCGTGCTCGACTCCGTGGTGGATCCGGCCACGATGAATGGTCTCGACCCGGACACGTGGGCGGCCGTTCCCGGTGTGCTCACCGCGCTGTGCGCGAAGAATGCGTGCTCGGGTATCACCACCAACCCGGTCGCCGACGTGGCGCGAGTTGTTGCCGCCACAGCAGATGCACCTCTGCGTGGGATGGGAACCACCGCCAGGGGCCGTCTGGTGCACGCGGAGATCGGCGGACCGGGAGCGCAGGGTGATCTCCCGGGGCTGCTGATGATCGGTGATCTCAGCCCGACGGCGCGTGCCTTGTATCCGGGTGCTATCCGGGCGGCGACGACGGGCGATGCGGCCCCGCTCATCCGCTTGGCGGCGCTCGCACAGGCAGGTGACTCCCCGCCTGTCGCCGAGCTCTCGAATGCGCTGTTTCTTGCAACTCAATGCGCAGACTCAACACTCCCCTGGACGACAGCCGACCCCGCCGACGCGCGCTCAGCATCCCTCGCTCAGGCATTTGCCGACCTTGGCGATGCAGCGGTCGCCCCGTTCTCAATCCCCAATGTCAGCTCGGACTCACCTGCGGCGGCCTGCCTGGCGTGGCCTGACGCGGCCACCGACCCCCTCACGCCTGGGCCGCTCCCTGCCGTGCCCACGCTCCTCTTGTCGGGCGGCCAGGACCTGCGCACCCCCACGGCCAGCGCGCGAGCGGTCGCCACCAGATCGCCATCCGCAGCGGTCGTGGTGGCACCGGGCTGGGGACACGATCTCTCCGACAACCTCGGGTGTGCGGCGGTCCAGGTGGCACGCCTGCTCGCCGGCAGGACCATCCAAACCGGTGCCTGCTCGCGCGTGACGGTTGCCATCACCATGGCCCCCTTCCCCGCCCCCGCTGCGACAGTCGGTGCGCTGTCGCCGATGGGTGCGAAGGGCAACCCCGGCCGGGTGGCCCACGCCGCGCGCTTCTCAATTCAGGATGCACTGCACTCTCTGGGCGCCGGCACCGATGCCGGCCTGGGAGGTATCCCCGGCGTGCGTGGTGGATTCATGCGGGTGTCGGGAATGCTCGGTCAGACCGCCCGGTTTCAGAACTTCAGCGACACGGCGGGTGTGCGGATCTCGGGCGCCATCGACGCCGTGAGGTCGCACTTCGCGGGTCGCGTGACCGTTGACGGTCCGGGCTCGCTTGACGGCTACCTTGATCTCGCCAAGGGCGCCGTGCGCGCCTACACCGGCATGATCGGCGGCGTCGCGATCAACATCCCCCTCGGGTAGTCAGCAGCCCCACCGCCTCGCGGGCGACATCATCGCCCGAGTCGAGGTGCGGGGCCAGTCCACGCCCACTGCGGATGCCCCGATGGCGGCGCCCCTCCCCCGGTGCTCGGAGCGGCGGCATGCGGCAGCATCCCTCCTCAGCAGCCGCAGGGGCACCATGCCCGTCAGTCCCGCACGACCGGGATGCGCTCCCCCGATGGTGTGCTCGCGCCGCTCTCCTACGGCGCGGTGCAACCCGCGGGGAATGGCTTGGGTGCGGGCGGCGAGATGGACGCCTTCAGGGCCTCTATCTGTGTGATGAGGCTGCCGGTTGGCTGCTTGCGTGAATACTCGTCGTACACGGGCTGAACGGCTGCGCGAAGCGCCGCGATCTGTGCGGGTGAGGCGACACCGAACTTGAGGCCCGCGGTGCACAGGTCGCCAACCAGAGTGCTCGCGGGGTCGGTCAGAATTGCGAGGGAATCGGATGAAAGATCCTTCGCGGCGGCGCGGATCCACTTCTCCTGTTCATCGGTCAATCGGTTCCATGCTCGCGTGTTCATTGCGAGCACGGTGGGAAAGGGCCACAGATTGACATTGCCCGACATGCAGGTGAGCACCTCATACAGTTTCTGCGTGTACACCAGCCCCAGATTGGCCTCGATTGCGTGTACCACCTTCTGCTTAAGCCCCAGATAGACGTCGCTCAGGGGAAGGAGCACCGGCTTGGCACCCAGCGCAAACAGGCTGGTAGTGAGGAGGGGCGATTCCACCGAGCGTACCTTCACTCCCGCGAAGTCGGACGGTGAGAGCAGGCACGATGAGGCGGAGGCCGGCTTGCGGATGCCGCCTTCGTGAATAGCAATGCCGGTGAGCTCGATGGCTTTCGTGCCCTTCAGCATCTGCGTGGCGATGGGGCTGGAAAGGACCGCACTCTCCATGGCGTAGTTGTTGACGAGGAACGGCATTTGCAGGGCCTCGAACGAATCCACGCCTTCGAGTTCCCACACCGCCGCGGAGACCGACCCCGCCGTGATGCTGCCCTTGGTGCCATCACGCATGTCGTTCAGAAGCTGGATGTCATCGCCACCCGCATACGTGGGAACCAGCTCAATACGGAGTCGGCCCGACGAGTATTTGTCGACGCGATCGGCAAAGCGTTGCAGCGCCTTGCCGTACGGGTGCGTGGGTGAGGTGACATAGCCCACCTTGATGGTCTTCTCGGCGTGATTGGTATCGGCGCCCGAGACGGCGACAGGTGCAGGGACGGCCCCAATGGCGGAACCCCACATCGCAACCCCGACGAGGAGAAGGCCGACGAAGCCCGCGATGACCGCCCGCTGGATGGCTCTGGTCATACGGGGTGCCCCGCGAATGGGATCACGGGCACGATCCATCCACCTTTGGATCGAGGGCGAAGTGGGAAATCGATGCCACGGCACGCGTCATCGCGGTTGGCTGCACCACAGGGAGCGGCCACTCCCCGGAATAGGGGCGGTCGAGCGATCCGATGAGGATGACGGTGAAGGCAATGATGATGGCGGAACCACAGACGACAAACGTTTGCAGCCATGCGAATTCCTCGGCCATCAGCACGGCACTCAGCGCGATGACCAGCATGGCGCCCACGACGACCATTGCCCAGAACAGGATGGGCAGATGGGTGCCCATATCCAGCCTCTGGGCGCGTGCCTCACGAAGGGCTGTCTCCCCGTCGATGAGCGACCCCATAACGGCATCCTTCACGCCATCGGTGGTGGAGATGCGTGCGAGCGTCTGGGAGATGCGGTCGCCAGATGCATCGGCGAACGGGCTTCCTCCTGCAGTCAGACCTCCTGATCCGCTGTCGTTGGTCGCCCAGTCGTACTCGATGACGTCGCGCCCATAACAGACCAACTGGTGTGACAGGTCATCGCGCAGCTGGGCCGGTATGCCCAGCGCTGACCGCGACATGGTGGTGAGCGCCCGCCCCTCGGTGACCGCCGCCTGCTGGGCCCCCTGGTAATTCTGAAGCGCGGCAACCAGCACGAAACCGAGGATGATGGCGAAAAGAAATTGAAGGTCGTTGGGCCGCTCGGCAGCAACTTCAGGGAACCGCACGATCTCACCCCGGCGGCTGCGCCACCGTGTGTAGACAACCGCGACCGCACCAAACGCCACAATGGCGAGAAGCATGAGGACGGCGGCAAGGATCGTCACGACACAGATCCAGTTGCGAATGTGCGCCCGCGTACGAGCTTGCCATCTTCCACCCGATATCCGCCGAACAGCGTGGTGGTGGTGTCTCCGAAGATATCGATGGAGTACGTGCCGATGACAGAGTCACGCATGTCCGTGGCGAAGGCTGCGTCGCGCACGAGCTTGCGTTCGCTGTCGATCGGCATATCAACAAACCCCGCGGTCTCGTTGGCCTTGCGGATTGAGTCCAGGGTGAGTGCCATTCCCTCGTAGGCAAAGAGAACAAGGCTGCTGGGAGCATGGCCGAGCCGCTTCACCAGTCGATCGTATGCTGCTTTTCCCCGGGGTCCATAGGCGGCGATCGGCAGCAGGTAGCTGGTGATATAGGTGCGGGACTCCAAGCGCCCGAGGCGACCATGAAACCCTCGAAGCGCAAGACCATCGGGCGCAAAGATCACCACCTGATCATCAGACTCACCGGTGGCCCGGGCGACACGGAGCGCAGTAATCGGATCGTTGGTGGCGATCATGAGCGCCCATCGGTCGTTGTCATCCTTGTGGCGAATTCCCACGGCGCGCCCCACCTCAGCGGCATTCTGCGGTGTGATCGTGATGGGAGCGCCGTCACTTTTCAGACCGAGCCCGCGAGCTGCGTTTTCGACATCGCGCCCAAGCCCCTGCCCGTACCTGGTGCGATCCTGGACCACAGAGACACTGGTCACGCCTTCATCGCGCATGTAGGTGGCGAGCGCCTTGGACTGCACCAGGTCATTGGGCACGACGCGGACGATGGTGCGGATTCCCGTCGGCGCGACCGCCGCTGGTGGTGTCGGCAGGCCGTCGTCGCGTCGGGTGAGGTCCACTGCTGTGGCTGTCACGCTCACATGAAGCAGGCCAGCGCGGTTGAGAATCGGAGCCATTTCCCGCATGCCACTTGATGTGATCGAACCGATGACCGCGAGCGAGTACGGGTCAATGGCTGCCGTCTCTGCAGCATCAACACCGCGCGCAACCGACTCCACCCCGGTGGGCCCAGACGTGTTACTGGTGCGAAGGCGAACCCGCACGCCCGGTATCGCACCTCCACCATCAGCGAGGGCCATTTCCACAGCGGCCCGCATGTCCTTGGCATCCCCACCAGCAAGACCGAGCGGCACCACCAGGTGCACAGTACGAACGGGTCGCACCAGATACTCCGCGACAGGGGCGTCACTTCCACCACCGCACCCTGCGACGCCAAGGCCCACGAGCGCCGTGGCCGCGATGCCAATGGCGAATACGCCCAGCCGTCGACGGCCTCGTTGCTGCCGGGGATGGGAATCCGTGCCCGGAAGTTGGTCAGGGGAAGAGACGATAAGGGGGAACAATACCCGGTCGTCGCACGGTGACCTGGGCGTCCCCTGCACCGGTCCCCATGGCCTGAGCCACGTCGCGCAGGTCATCGGGACCCGGCCATGCGCACCACGATCCGACCGCACAGCGCCCCTGGTGGGCGCACCCCACCACCACTTTTCCCAAACGGGGCTCGGGCACCGTGGCGGCGCGCCATCCCTGACACCACCGATGCCCCGGCGCCGCGAGGGCCGGGGCATCGATTGAAGTCATCTCCGGGTCAACCGTTCCAGTTCGACGTGACCGACACGGTGTACACCCGCGACACGAGCGTGCGCGTGCCGCGTCCAGTCAGACTCGTCGTCTTGAGGGCAGCTGGGCCGGCCTCGGAGCCAGCGGTGTAGAGCAGTCGCTTGCCGTCGGCCGACACGGCCACCGGGTTGTGGATGCTGCCGGTGCCGCTGCTGAACAGGGTCGTCATGGCACCGCCTGAAACCCGGAATGTGGCCATATTCGCGACGTCCTCCCCGCCGAGGACCCCGAACACCATGTTGCCGCTCGGCGACCATGCCACTGGCGCAGGGCCGCTCATGAGACCGGACGCCTTGTAGTGCGTCAGCTGCTTCTTTGAGGAGAGGCTGGGGCTGATGGTCCAGATCTGGGTGTGCACCATGGGGATACTTGTGCCATTGAGGGTCACCCTGACATTGGTGCTCTGCATCGCCGCGATGCCGGACGTGCTCCACACCGGCGCTGCCGCCCGGGCCAGCACCGCGGTGCGGGCCGCGGCGTTGGTGACCGGTGCCACGTACAGCGTGCCCGAAGCCGCGTGGCTCCCGAACCTCAGAAGGCTGAACGCAATCTGCGTGGAGTCAGGCGAGAACGCGACGCCCTGCGCCACCGCGTGGCCCCAGGCCTCGATGTAGTTGGCGACAGGAATGGACGACACGCCCTCGAGCGACGCCGGAACCTGCGCAAGCCCGAGGCCGTTCCCGGTGACGTAGCCCTTTCCATTGCTCGCCTGCGAACTGCACGCAATCATTGTCGAGTCCGGCGACCATGCGAAACCGGGCTGGCAATTCACGCCGACAAGAACAGCGGTGGCCCCAGAGGCGAGATCGCGCACGCTGCTTGTCGGATTGTCCTGCCCCGGGACCCACACCTGATACGCCAGGCGAGACCCATCGGGAGAAATGGTCGCCGAGCTGCCGGTGACAACCTTCACGGCATTGGAGCCGTCGTCGTTGGCCACCATCACCCACGCGTTCATGGAGCCCTTCGCGGGAGACGTGACGTAGGCCATGGTGGCGGTCGCGATCGTGGGGGCCGCGACGGCAGCGATACCGGCCGCGAGCACAAGCATGGTTCGGGGAGTCAAATGGCACCTCTTCCAATGGGAGGGACTTTCGGTGATTCTACGCCGCCGACCGCGCGAAACAACGCGGGCGGGGTCAGCCGCTGCCCGACGCGTTCAACGATTCCACGAGCACCGCAGTCACTCCGAATCATTGCGAGGCGCCCCGCGGGTGACCACGCGGCATGGGCCTGTTCGTGGATCAACTGCGTCGAATGCCACGAGTTCGCCATGTTCGTCGGCAAGAATTCCGCGCACGATCCCACGGTGCAGCGCGCAGATGGTCGGTGCGGTCTCAGGGGTAATGGAGTCGGCGTAGGGGCAGTGCCGGAGCAGCACCTCAGTCTCACCCCGGCGTGCCGCAGCTGCATCGGTGATGTCATCGGGGGCGAATCCCATGCGCCGGAAGCCCGACACCAGCCCCATGCCCTGTCCGGCGAGGGCACGGCCATCCTCAACGGCGGCCGCCTCGATCTCCGGCTCCGTGAGACCGGCGTTTCGCACCAGCTTCAGCAGCATGCCCACGAGCGCCTGTCCAGACTCAACCTCTGCCCGTGCGGCGGGATCGGCAAGGCGGTGGATGATGCGCGGTCGCCCCGGGCGCCCACTCAGCCGCTCGCGCTCAGACGAGATGAGCCCGGCGCGCGCAAGAACGGTGAGATGGGTGCGCACCGCGTTGTGATGCAGATCAACGCGATCGGCCAGTTCGAATGCGGTCACCCCATCCGGCATGGCGGTGAGCACCTCAACGATTCGGCGCCGTGATGGATGCGCCACCGCTGTGATCGCCTCGTCGCTCAGCCGGCTCTCGCTCATGGCGTGTATTCCTTGCATCGGATCGGGGGACGAGCGGGACTCGGGCGCGACTGATTGGTGATGCGCCGGAATATCGTAACCGGCCGTCCGGGTACCGGGAGCGCCAACGCACACCGGTATGCAGGGCCGTCTCTCCCGCTCGTGCTCACGGGCCGCCGAGACGATTGCGTCGGAGCGGGGCGTACGTCCCCCACCCCGACGCCCCGGTGCCGGCTACTCCGCTGGCACGGACGTGCATCCACCGCTCACCTGCAACCAATCCTGACGCGCCACTCCTGCGGCCCGGCCTCCAGATAGTCCCATGTAAATCCGGCGGGCCGCTGGGCATCGAA
>JBAXJA010000076.1:0-8638 GCA_037138115.1 Thermoleophilia bacterium
GCCCTGTGCCCCGACCTGATGATGCGGTCGCGCATTGAGAGCGGGCTCGACATCGCTGGGTACCGCCTGCGGGTGGTTGGCGGCCCCGTGCGTCTGGCCGAGGCGCTGGCCGACGAAACGCCTGCCTGCCTGCTCATCGACCTCGAGGCCGGCGATGATGCCGTTGCGCTGATCGGGCACCTGCGAACAGACGATTCCACCCGTGGCATCCCGCTTGCCGCATTCGCCGGGCACACGCGCGAAGATCTGATCGACCAAGCACGTGCGGCCGGTGCCGATCCGGTGGTCGCACGCGGCCAGGCCGCCATGAGTACCGGCAAGGTGGTTGACGCGGCCATCGCGGCACACACCGCGTAGCGCGCCCGTACCACTAGGCTTCCGCCCCGTGAAGAACGCCGGTTTTTATCTCCCGGCCCTCCAGCAGGGTGTCGTCGTATTCGACGGCGGGATGGGCACGCAGATCCAAGTTCGCGACCTCACCGCCGAGGACTACGGCGGGGGGGCGCTTGAGGGTGCCGTTGATTACCTCTCCCTCACCCGCCCGGATGTGATCGAGGAGATCCACCGCTCGTACCTCGACGCCGGTGCGCAGGCGGTTGAGACCAACTCATTCCAGGCCACCGCCATGCGCCTTGAGGAGTGGCGGCGACCCGACGGCGGCAACCTGGCCGAGTTCGTCACCGACATCAACGTGGCCGCAGCCGCAAACGCCCGCCGCGCCTGCGACGACTACGAGGCCGCAGACGGCATCCCCCGCTTTGTCATCGGCTCTATCGGCCCCACCGGCATGCTGCCGGGCACCGACGACCCGAAGCTGTCGGGCATCACGTTCGATGAGCTGGCCGAGCAGATCCGCACCCAGGCCAAGGGCCTGATGACGGGCGGCGCCGACGTGCTGCTCATCGAAACCCAGCAGGACATCCTTGAGACCCGCGCTGCGATCTACGGCATCCGGCTGGCGTTTGAGGACATGGGCACCTCAGTACCGATTCAGGCGCAGGTCGCCCTCGACCAGACCGGCCGCATGCTGCTCGGCACCGACGTAGGCGCCGTGGTTACCATCCTCGAGGGGATGGGCGTCGACGTGATCGGCACCAACTGCTCCGTGGGACCCGAGCATCTGCGTGAGCCGGTCGCCTACATGTGCACGCACTCCACCAAGCCCATCTCGGTGGTGCCCAACGCCGGCCTGCCGCGCAACGTCGGCGGGGTGGCGCACTACGACTTGGACCCCGATGGCATGGCCAAGCAGATCGCCGCCATGGTGGCCGACTTCGGCCCAAGCGTGGTGGGCGGCTGCTGCGGAAGCACCCCCGACCACATCCGCGCCATCGTCGATGCGCTCAAGGACGTAACCCCGCACAAGCGCCCGGTCGTGCCCAACACGCCGCGCATCGCCAGCGCCATGCGCACGGTTGATATCGGGCAGGAGCCCCGCCCCACCATCGTGGGCGAGCGGGTCAACACGCAGGGCAGCCGCAAGATCAAAGAGATGATTCTCGCCGACGACTACACCGGCGCGCTTTCGGTCGCCCGCGAGCAGGTGGAGTTTGGCGCCCACGTGCTGGACGTATGCGTGGCCCTCACCGAGCGCGTTGACGAGGCCGATCAGATCGCCATCCTCACCAAGAAGCTGGCGATGGGCGTTGAGGCCCCGCTCATGATCGACAGCACCGAGGCCGACGCCGTTGAGGCCGCCCTTGCCGCCTACCCCGGCCGCGCCATCGTCAACTCCATCAACATGGAGAACGGTCGGGTGAAGATCGACCAGGTGGTGCCCATCATCAAGAAGCACGGTGCCGCCGTGGTTGCGCTGACCATTGACGACGTGATCGGCATGGCCAAGACCGGCGAAGAGAAGTTGGGTATCGCCACCAAGATCCACGACATCGTGTGCGGCGAGTACGGCCTCGACCCGGGCAGCCTCATCTTTGATGCCCTCACCTTTACGCTGGCCACCGGCGAGGAGGAGTACCGCTTCTCGGGCGCCGCCACCATTGAGGGCATCCGCCTCATCAAGCAGCACCTGCCTGGCGTGTTCACCAGCCTTGGTGTGAGCAACGTGTCGTTTGGCCTGGGGTCCGCCGCACGCGCCACCCTCAACAGCGTGTTTCTTGCCCGTGCCGTTGATGCCGGCCTCGACCTGGCCATGATCAACCCCACCCACATCCGGCCCATGGGCGAGATCCCGGCCGACGAAGTGGAGATGGCCGACGACCTCATCTTCGGGCGCCGCGAGGATGCCCTGGCCCGGCTCATCGAGAGGTACGAGGGCGTGGAGGCCCAGGAAGCCCCCGACCCCACCGCCCGCTTTAAGGACATGCCGCCCGACGAGGTGATCTTTGAGCGCATCCTTCACCGGGTGCCCGAAGGCGTGGAGGCCGATATCGATGCCTCCCTCGACCAGCGCGGCGGGCGCACCAACGACCCGGCGATCGAATTGCTCAACACGGTGCTGCTGCCGGCCATGAAGGAAGTTGGCGACCGCTTTGGCCGCGGCGAGCTCATCCTGCCGTACGTGCTGCAGAGTGCCGAGGTGATGAAGAAGAGCGTGGCCTACCTGGAGCAGTTCCTCGACCAGGTGGAGGGCTACACCAAGGGCACCGTGGTGCTGGCCACCGTGTACGGCGACGTGCACGACATCGGCAAGAACCTGGTGGGCACCATCCTTAAGAACAACGGCTACACCGTGCACGATCTGGGCCGTCAGGTGCCGGTCACGGCCATCATCGACGCAGCCGAGGAGCACAACGCCGACGTCATCGGCGTGTCCGCCCTACTGGTGAGCACCAGCAAGCAGATGCCGCTCTTGGTGCAGGAGCTTGCGGCACGCGGCCGCGACTACCCAGTGCTCATCGGTGGCGCAGCAATCAACAAGCAGTTTGGCTGGCGCACACTCATGCTTGAGAGTGGCGACCCATACGGCCCCGGCGTGTTCTATTGCAAGGACGCCTTCGACGGACTGAGCGCGGTTGACCGCCTACAAGATCCGGATGACCGCCCGGTGTTTGTACAGGAGCGCCTGGATCAGGCCCGTGACGCCGCGGTAAAGGCCACTGAGGTGGCGTCGCGCCCGCGCCCCACGGCCGAGCCAGTGGTCATTGACGAGGCTCCGGTACCCGAGCCCCCGTTCTGGGGTCCCCGGCGCGTGGAGGACTTCGACCTCGACGAAATGTTCGCCCGCATGGACGAGCGCTCGCTCTACAAGATGTCGTGGGGTGGCCGGGGGCAGGACGACGCCGAGTACGCGCGCATTGTGCGCGACGAGTTCCTGCCACGCCGAACGGCCATGGAGAAGTCCTCAATCGCCGACGGCTGGATCGTGCCGCGTGGCACCTACGGCTACTTCCCGGCCAACCGCGACGGCAATGACGTGGTGGTGTTTGACCCCGACACGGGCGAGGAGACCGCACGCTTTGACTTCCCCCGCCAGGACGAGGGCCGTCTGTTGTGTCTGGCCGACTACCTGCGACCCATCGAGGGCGGCGTGCGTGACGTCATCGCCCTGCAGGCCGTCACCGTTGGGCAAGAGGCCACCGAGTACCTCGACCGCCTTCAGGCCGAGGAGGAGTACACCGAGGCCTACTTCGCCCATGGCCTCGCCGTTGAGGCGGCCGAGGGCATGGCCGATCTGGTGCACGCCCGCATCAAGCGCGAATTGGGCCTGGGCTCCGATCAGGGGCGCCGCTATTCGTGGGGCTACCCGGCCTGCCCCGACGTCGAACAGCACGCCGACGTGCTGCGCCTGCTCGCACCGTTCCCCCAGCAGATGGGCATGGATCTCACCAGCGCATTCCAGCTGACCCCGGAACAGAGCACCGCGGCCGTCATCATGCATCACCCGCAGGCCACGTACTTCTCGGCCCGCCGCCGCAACCGCCTGTCCGAGGACGCCCCCACCGGCTGATGCCATGACCCTGGACGCGCGGCCGCAGATGGTGTGGACCGCGCTCGGCCGGGTTGAGGTGGCCATGGCGGGCGATGGCCCCGCGGTGCTTGTGGTGCACGGTCAGCCGGGGGGCTATGACCAGGCCCTCTCCCTGTCAACCGCGCTGGGCCCCGACCACCACGTCATCGCGCCGTCACGCCCGGGCTACCTGGGCACTCCCATTTCAATTGGCCACACGGTGGATGCCCAGGCCGACCTGCTGGCGGCGCTGCTCGACGTCCTTGGGCATCCGCATGTGGCGGTGCTGGCCCTCTCGGCAGGTGCACCGGTTGCCCTGCGGCTGGCAGAGCGCCACCCGCACCGCGTGCGCGCCGTGGCACTGGTGGCGCCGGTCACCGGGCCGGATACGCGTCCCATCACACTGCGGGATCGCCTGATGATGAGCCGACCGGCGCTGGTGGCGGTGAACATCACGCTGAACGTCGCGCCGTCGGTGGCAGTGGGTGGTGCGTTTG
This sequence comes from Thermoleophilia bacterium, assembly GCA_037138115.1. Lineage (GTDB taxonomy): Bacteria > Actinomycetota > Thermoleophilia > Miltoncostaeales > Miltoncostaeaceae > SYFI01. The sequence goes on from JBAXJA010000076.1 coordinate 4,405, forward strand.
TGGAGGCAGGGTTCCCATCAGTGGGCTCGCTCATCCGGGAGTCGCGGCGCATTGCGCGCGAGCCGCATCTGGTCGATCGGCTGCGCACCACCATCCGCACCGCACTGCCCTATCGCCACCGCCGCGATGGCACCGAGGCCGATGACCGCATCATCGCGCGACTCACGCCCGACCTGGGCAGCGGCGTGGCCGTGCCGGTGCTGGCGATTCACGGTGATGCCGACACCGAGGTGCGCCCGTCGCATTCACTGGGGCTCGTGGGTCGCGTGCCACTCGCACGGGTGATGATCCTGGGGGGAGCGGGGCACGTGGTCGACCTGCACCCGCTGTGGCATCAGGCCGAGGCGGCCATCCGCGCGTTCATCGCCCAGGCACCTTCGCCATCTCCGGCTGATCCAGCATCTCCGGCTGACCCGGCACCGGGCGCCTGAGGAGGTCGCCGGGGCGCGCAACCTGCCCCTCGGCCCACATCGCGGCCATGCCCACCCGCAGGAAGCCCATCGCGAGCCCGGGGTACATCACGTACCGGGCATCCCACCGGGGGAAGAACTTCTCGGTGAACTTCTCCAGCCGCTTCACCTGAAACCAGCGATCGGCAAAGCGCAATGTGTGGTTGAGCGCCCGCTGCATCGAGGTGTCCTGCTCACGGAAGTACCGGCCGCCGGTCACGAAGTTGAGTGAGACGTCCTCAACGCCCTCATCGCGAAAACGGGTGATGGCCCGAACCACGAGGAACTCCATCAGTCCGTTCGGGGTCTCGGGTGCACGCAACTGCATCGCCAGCGACTGGGTGCGGCCGCGGTGTCCCGGAACGAAGTGGATGACGCCAGCCAGTGCGCCATCAGGGCCGCGTGCGATTGCCACCCACGAGGGCTGGCCACCCGGGTCCTCCACGCGGTCGTATGCCATTGAGAAGCCACGTTCGGCCTGACCAGCACGGCACGTGCCCCGGAAGTGCTCCAGTGCTGCCCGGCCGGCCTGGCCCAGATCGCGCACACGCACCAGTTCGGCGGTAAACCCCTCGCGCTCCAGGCGGGTGACCGACTGGCGGACCTTGCGGATGGCGCGACCCTCGAGCGAGAAGGTGTTGGCCTCCACCGTGGCCTCGTCGCCCAGATAGAACGCGCGAAGACCCACGTGTCGCCACAGGGGTCGCATGGCGTCGGATGCGGCCATCACGCCAACCAGCAGGCCGTGGCGCTCGGCGGTATCAGCAGCCTTCTGCACCAGTCCGGGCAGCGCGTCGGGATTCCCCACCGGGTCGGCGGCCACCAGAAACACACCCGACTCCACCCGGTACGACAGCACCGCGTCGCGATCGTCGGAGAACAGCCAGTGGTGGTCGGCGCGCAGCAGGAATGACGACAGACTGCCGCTGTCGTGGCGGCTCACCAGATCGTCAACGCGACGGCGCGAGGCCGCGGTCTGCGGGTCGGGAACGAATGGCGGACGCCGCATGAGCGGTGCCAGCACCATTACCAGGGCGACGATGCTCACCAGCGCCAGGGCCTCGGGCAGCCAGTGGAAGGTGGCCGGAAAGTCAGCCGGGCCGGCACGCCATGTGAGTAGTGCAAATGCCTCGCGCACCACGTCCCCACCGCTGATCTCGGGCACGGCGTCGCCGCGCGCCACCACTACGGCGAGCACACCAATGACAAATGATCCCACCGCCACAAACGGGATACGGCGAACAGACTGACGGATGGCCGCGGGTGCCGGCATCACCGGGAAGGCGCTGCGCGCGAGGTACAGCAGCACGGCCAGCACACCGCAGGCGATGGCGTCGGCCGGGCGTCGTTCGCCCGCCATCGTGACGGCCATCACGCCCAGCAGCGCCACGGCGATTGCCAGTGCGGCGCGGCGGCGCTGGGTGAGCGCCCAGCCCAGCCCGAGCATGAGCGCGGCGACCGGTCCGGCCAGAGCATGGGCCCACGGAGCCGCACGCTGCGGCACCAGCCGCGCCAGCACCTCGAAGTGCTCGGCCATGCCCGACCACACGACATCAGCCAGGTTGGCCACCGCGATTGCGACGACAACCAGCCCGATAATCGTGGGCAGAAACCTCTGCAGCGCCATACGGGCGCCTCGAAAGGGGGTCAGCATTACCCCATCAGGTTAGACGCCGGATGGGGGTTTCCCCCACATCCCGTTCTCAATCAGTGTCGAATTGCTCTTTCGCCAGCCACATGCGGGCCATACGGGCACCTTCAGCCATGGCCCGCAACTTGGCCTCCACCACGTCCTCGGGCACGCCCGATAGGTCGGGAGCCGCCACCCAGAGGGCCGATGGCGACCCCGCGCGTGCCGCAATGAGCACATCGCGCGCCACGTCATTGGCGTTCTCGGCCGGCGCGTCGGCAGCCACGGGGATCACCAGCACTTCGTCGGGGCGGAATGCGTAGGCCCCATGGGGAGCCGCTCCCTCCATCACCACGATTTTCGCTCCTGCGGCCACAAGCGCCTCGGCATCGCCCGCCCGGGCGAGCACCGGTCGGTGCGGCACCGCAGCCACGGCGGCGCGGATCGTCTCTGGATCGTCCACGGCCGCACCGGTGGTGATGACGTCCATCCCCAGCAGTTCGAGCCGTCTGGCCCAGTTACCGGGTTGCGGCAGGGGCCCGAGGGCCACTGTGGCCAGCACGGGAACCTGCGTATCAGTGGATTGCAACTCGTCGCGGCGCATTGCGGCGACGCTATCAGCGGGACGAATGGCCCACTGCTCCGTGCTGATTGACGCCGACGAAACGGGTACGTTTCACAGATCGCGAAGCGGGTCGCGCCCCTCGCGGACGAGAAACCCCACCGGAGGGATTGGATGAGCAACGGCAACGGGCCGGTCGAACTGGATGCACACGGCGTTACGACCTCGGGAACCATCCACTGGAACCCCACAACGGAAGAGCTCTACGAGCACGCACTCCGTCGTGATGAGGGCGTGATCTGTGAGGGCGGTCCGCTGCTGGTGAACACGGCACCCAACACGGGTCGTTCGCCCAAGGACAAGTTCACCGTAAAGGAGCCCGGCTCTGAGGGCCGCGTGTGGTGGGGGCCCAACCAGCCCATCGAGCCCGCGCACAACGATGTGCTGCGCGGCGACCTTGCTGCCCATCTGGGCGATGGCCGCGAGCTGTTTGTGCTGGACGCCTTCGCGGGCGCCCACCCCGAGCACCGCCTGCCCCTGCGCCTGGTGAGCGAGAGCGCGTGGCACGTGCTGTTTGCCCGCACCATGTTCATCCCGGCCACGCCCGACGAGATCAAGGTGCACGAGCCCAAGGCCGTCATCCTGCACGCGCCCACGTTCGATGCCGACCCGGCAACGCACGGCACCAACTCATCAGGCTTCGTCACGCTCAACCTGACCAAGCTCGAGATCCTCATCGGCGGCACCAAGTACGGCGGTGAGATCAAGAAGTCGATCTTCACCCTCATGAACGACCGCCTGCCCGAGACCGGTGTGCTCAGCATGCACTGCTCGGCCAACGTGGCCCACGACGGCCGCGTCGCGGTGTTCTTCGGCCTGTCGGGCACCGGCAAGACCACGCTCAGCACCGACCCCGAGCGCAGGCTCATCGGTGACGACGAGCACGGCTGGGCCGATGATGGCGTGTTCAACATCGAGAACGGCTGCTACGCGAAGATCATCAACCTCTCGGCCGAGGCCGAGCCGGAGATCTTCGCCACCACCAGGCACTTCGGCACGGTGGTTGAGAACGCCGTCATGAACCCGGCAACGCGCCAGCTCGATCTGGACGACGACTCCATCACCGAGAACACGCGTGCCGCCTACACCCTCACGCAGATCCCGGGCTCGGTACCCGAGAAGCGCGCGGGTATTCCAAGCACCGTGGTGATGCTCACGGCCGACGCCTTTGGCGTGCTGCCGCCCATCGCCCGCCTCACACCCGAGCAGGCCATGTTCCACTTCCTCTCGGGCTACACGGCCAAGCTGGCCGGCACCGAGGTGGGTGTGACCGAGCCCCAGACCACGTTCAGCACCTGCTTCGGCTCGCCGTTCCTGCCGCAGAAGCCCAACGTGTACGCCGAGATGCTGGGTGAGCGCCTCGACAAGACCGGCGCGGTGGCCTACCTGGTGAACACCGGTTGGACCGGCGGCCAGTACGGAATCGGTTCGCGCATGCCCATCAAGGCAACCCGCACGCTGGTGCGTGCCGCCATCAACGGCGAGCTCGATAGCGCCGAGACGCGTCAGGACCCGATCTTCGGCCTGCACGTG
>JBAXJA010000077.1:0-8276 GCA_037138115.1 Thermoleophilia bacterium
GGCTCCATGCGCCTGATGAGCGCTTCCACCTCGGGCACCATGGGCGAGTGCTCCAGGGCCTCAACGCGACGGGCGATGGCCACCGCCAAGTCCCCCACACGCTCCAGCGCCACGGTGATGATGAGCCCTGAGTGGATCAGGCGCAGGTCGTGCGCCTTGGGCGCCTGCAGCAGGACCAGATCAAAGGCCAGGCGCTCGAGCGCGGCGCACCGGTCGTCCACGTCGTCGTCGCCGGCAATCACCCGGCGCGCTCCATCGAGGTCACGGGCTTCCCAGGCATCCACTGCCTGCTCAACCTGCCCAACGATGACGCTCGAGACCTCAATCATCCCGTTGCGGAGGTCGTCGATGCCATCTTCGATTCCTGCTCGCGTTCCCATGCGCGCAGGGTACCGTTCCCCGCCGGTGTCACGGCATGGGTAGGATCACCGTGACACGAATCGCCGAAGGAGACTTGCCAGATGCACGCAGCGCGCTTTGGGACGATCGCCGATCGCATCGTCCCGCGATCCGAGAGCCGGGCAGCCACACTCACGTGGGACCTCGTGCTCGTCCTCGCCGGCACCGCCTTGGTGTCACTCCTGGCGCAGGTCTCCATCCCCTGGTACCCGGTGCCATTCACCGGCCAGACCCTTGCCGTGCTGCTGGTCGGCGGCATGTTGGGTGCGTGGCGCGGTGCCCTCTCCCTGGCGCTCTACTTCGCCATCGGCGCCCTCGGCGCTCCGATCTTCAGCGATCAGTCGGGCGGCTGGGACATCATCACCGGTGCCACCGGCGGCTACATCATCGGCTTCATCGTGGCGGCGGCCGTGGTGGGCTGGCTCGCCGAGCGGGGTGCCGACCGCCGTGTGGTTCCCATGATGGGTGTCCTCCTTCTTGGAAGTGTCCTCATCTACGCCATCGGCGTGCCGTGGCTCGCGAACTGGGCACCCGCAGGCGACGGAGTGAAGTTCGGCTGGTCGCAGGCGTATGAGTTCGGTGTGCAGCCGTTCATCCTGGGCGACCTGATCAAGCTCGCCGTCGCCGCTGCGCTGCTGCCTGCGGGCTGGGCACTGCTCCAGCGCACCGGATTCGGTCGCGGTAATAAGGAGGACGGCCCGAAGGCCGGGCTGCTCTAGACCGCACCGGAACCGCTGGCGCGATGTGGAGACGGACGGACGAGGTGTTCACCTGCGGACTACCGCAGCGGTCGGCTTCGGGCGGGCGCCGTGTTCCACTGCCGACAACTCGCGAATAGCGCTGAAGCGCGCCGCCCCCGGCGGCACCCTGCACCGACCGCTGCGGTAGTCGTCAGTGGAACACGGCGCCCACCCGCTCCGCTATTCGCGAGTTGTCCGCAGGCGAACACCTCGCCCGCCCGAGATCTCGGCAGCAATTGAGGGTCCCGGAGACGGGGCCCTTTTCTTTGCCGTTTCGTAACGAACTCGACTTGATATGAGGCGGCTCATGTTTCATGATGCGACTCGTATTCATTCACCTTTCGGCGGAGCAGCAAACAGGAGGCGGGAACACAGATGGGCAAGACGATCGGAATCGACCTCGGCACGACAAACTCGGCAATGGCCGTCCTCACAGGCGGAGAGCCCGAGGTCATCCCAAACGCGGAGGGCGGTCGTACGACGCCGTCTGTGGTGGCCTTTACATCTGGCGGAGAGCGCCTCGTGGGCGCCGTGGCACGTCGTCAGGCGGTAACCAACCCGCAGAACACCGTCTTCAGCGTCAAGCGCTTCATGGGCCGCGCGTTCAGCGAGGTCAACGAAGAGATGACGATCGTGCCGTATGAGGTGGTCCCCGGACCCAGCGGCGAGGTGCGCATCAAGGCCGGCGACAAGGAGTGGTCGCCGCCGGAGGTCAGCGCGATGATCCTGCAGAAGTTGAAGGCCGACGCCGAGGCCTACCTCGGCGAGCCGGTGGACGGCGCGGTCATCACCGTGCCCGCCTACTTCAACGATGCCCAGCGCCAGGCGACCAAGGACGCCGGCACCATCGCGGGCCTCGAGGTCAAGCGCATCATCAATGAGCCCACCGCGGCCGCACTGGCCTATGGCCTCGACAAGGAGACCGAGCGCACCATTCTTGTGTTCGACCTCGGTGGCGGCACGTTCGACGTATCGATCCTCGAGATCGGCGATGGAGTGTTCCAGGTCAAGTCGACCAACGGTGACAACCACCTGGGTGGCGACAACTTCGACAAGGCCGTCGTCGACTGGATGGTGTCTGAGTTCAAGCAGTCCCAAGGGATCGACTTGGGGAACGACCCCATGGCCCTGCAGCGCCTGTACGAGGCGGCCGAGAAGGCGAAGATCGAACTCTCGACCACCACACAGGCTGCCATCAATCTGCCGTTCGTCACCGCGGACGCATCGGGTCCGAAGCACCTCGACCTCTCGCTCACGCGGGCGAAGTTCGAGGAGCTCACCCACGACCTGCTGCAGCGCCTTGAGGGGCCCACCAAGCAGGCGCTCGAGGATGCCGGTGTGACCGGCAAGGACATTGAGCACGTGGTACTCGTCGGGGGCATGAGCCGTATGCCGGCCGTGCAGGACCGCGTCACCGAACTGACGGGAAAGGAGCCCCACAGGGGGGTCAACCCGGACGAGGTCGTGGCCGTGGGTGCCGCCATCCAGGCCGGTGTGCTTGCCGGTGAGGTCAAGGATGTGCTGCTTCTCGACGTCACCCCGCTGTCGCTGGGCATCGAGACCAAGGGCGGTGTGTTCACGCGTCTCATTGAGCGCAACACCACCATCCCGACCAAGAAGAGCGAGGTGTTCTCCACCGCGGAGGACAACCAGAACCAGGTGGAGATCCACGTGCTGCAGGGCGAGCGCGAGATGGCGAGCTTCAATCGCACGCTCGGCCGTTTCAGCCTCACCGGCATTCCGCCGGCACCGCGTGGCGTGCCGCAGGTCGAGGTCACGTTTGACATCGACGCCAACGGCATCGTGCATGTGTCCGCCAAGGACCGCGGTACGGGCATTGAGCAGACCATCGAGATCAAGAGCTCAAGTGGCCTGAGCGATGACGAGGTCAAGCAGATGGTGAACGAGGCCGAGTCGCACGCCGACGAGGACAAGCGCCTGCGTCGCGTGGTCGATGCCCGCAACCAGGCCGAAGCCCGGGTGCATGAGGCTGAGCGTCAGTTGAAGGATCACGGCGACGCCGTGGACGCCGAGTTGAAGGCGGAGATCGAGGCGGCCGTCCAAGGCGCCACGACCGCTCAGGAGGGCGAGGACCCCGAGGCCATCGAGGCGGCCACCGAGGTACTTACCCAGGCGCTCCACAAGATGTCCGAGCAGGTCTACCAGCGGGCGGCGGCCGAGCAGCAGGCGGCCGACGGCGGCGATGAGACCGTCGAAGATGCCGACTACGAGGTCATCGACGAGGACGACACGGCCGGCAAGGCCTAGGACATCCCGTGACCGATCACACCAACGATCAGTTCGCTCCCGAGGACCCCGAGGTCACCGCCGATGAGGCGGTGGCCGAGGGGCCCGAGGGCGTGGAGACCACAGAGGATGAGATGACGCGCGTGGCGACGGAGCGCGACGAGTACCTCGACCAGCTCCAGCGCACACGGGCCGACTTCGACAACTACCGCAAGCGCATCGAGCGCGAGCGCCCCCTTCTTCATGAGGCGGGCGTGCGCGATCTGGTGGGCGAGCTCCTGCCGGTGCTCGACAATCTTGAACGCGCGCTTGAGGCCCTTGTGGCCGCGGGCGACGAGGGCGCGTCCGGCATCGTCGCCGGTGTGGACATGGTTCGCCAGCAGCTGGGGGGCCTCATCGCCGGTCGCGGGGTGCAGGAGATCCCGGCTGCCGGTGAGCAGTTCGATCCCACCGTGCACGAGGCCGTGCAGAGCGTGCCGTCACCGGATCATCCGGCTGGCACGGTCGTGGCCGTGGTGGAACGCGGGTACCGGCTGTCCGACACGGTCATCCGGCCGGCCCGGGTGGTCGTGTCCGGCGGTGATGGGGGGGCACACTGAGCGAGAAGTCCCCGTACGACGTCCTGGGGGTTGCCGAGAACGCTGACGACGAGGCCATCAAGAAGGCCTATCGATCGCTGGCGCGCAAGCACCACCCCGACGCCAACCCGGACGACCCGAAGGCCGAGGAGCGTTTCAAGGAGATCTCCCACGCCAACGATGTCCTCTCCGACCCGGAAAAGCGCCGTGAGTACGACGCCGAGCAGCAGATGCTGCGCATGGGCGGTGGCTCCGCGCGTATGGGTGGCGGTGGCAGCGGGGCAGCTGGCTTCGGCGACATCTTCGGATCGATGTTCGGGGGCGGCGCTCCCGGCGGCCGCCGGGGCGGTGCCCGCCGGCAGACCGCGCGTCGGGGTCAGGACCTCGAGGTGGAGGTCACGCTGTCGTTCGACCAGGCCATGGCGGGTGCCGAGGTGCCCGTCACACTCGAACGCCGGGAGGCATGCGCAACGTGTTCCGGATCCGGGGCCCGTGCCGGAAGCTCCCCACGGCTGTGCGCGGCCTGCGATGGCCGTGGATCGGTCACCCACGATGTGGGCGGCTTCTCAATTCCCGAGGAGTGCCCGCAGTGCGGTGGACAGGGCACGGTCATCGACGACCCGTGTCCGGACTGCCGAGGTACCGGCACCCGCGTGGTGGAGCGGCGCATCCGGGTGCGGATTCCCGCTGGGGCCAAGGACGGCACCCGCATCAAGTTGAAGGGCAAGGGCGGCGCCGGCATGCGCGGTGGTCCCGCCGGCGACCTGCACGTGGTCACCCGGGTGATGCCGAGCGCCATATTTACGCGCAAGGGCGACGACCTGGTGATCGAGGTGCCCATCACGTTCGCCGAGGCGGCGCTTGGGGCCAAGGTGGAGGTACCGACACTTGACGGTCGCGTCGCCATCAGCGTGGCCGCCGGCAGCCAGGACGGTCGTACCCTGCGAGTGCCGGGGAAGGGGGCTCCCAAGCTCAACGGCAAGGGCAGCGGATCGCTGCTGGCCAAGATCAGGGTCACCGTTCCGTCGTCGCTCACCGATGAGCAGACGGAGGCGCTGCGCGCGTTCTCAGATCTCGACACCGACGACCCCCGGGCGAGGCTGTTCACGTGAGTGGGTCCCGTGACGACGCGCGCCCGGTGTTCATGATCGGCATCGCCGCCGAGATGGCCGGCATGCACCCCCAGACCCTTCGCATGTACGAACGCCGTGGGCTGGTGAGCCCGGGCCGCAGCAAGGGGCACACACGCCTCTACTCACAAGTGGATCTCGCCCGGCTGGGTCGTATCCAGTCGCTGTCGGAGAGCGGCCTCAATCTTGCAGGGATTGAACGCGTGCTTGGGCTGGAGCGTGAACTTGAGCGCGTCATCTCACGGGTGCGTGAACTCGAACGCGAGCTTGATGCCAGCGCCAGGGACGCCGCGCGCGCTGCCGATGCGGCCCGCCGCGCGATGTCCCACGAGATCGTCCACGTGCGCCATGTCGGGGGTCCCCCCGCGGTGCGCGTGGCACCAGTCATTCCCGCGGGGCTCCGCCCGGTGCCGCGCTCCGTCACTGTTCGCGACCCGAGGAGGTCAAGCTGATGGCCATCGACAAGCCGACCGTGCGCGCGAGTGAGGCACTCGTAGGCGCCCAGACCCTGGCGGAGACCCGGGGCAACCAGTTGGTGGAGCCCGAGCACCTGCTGCTTGCGCTGCTCGACCAGCCCGAGGGCGTGGTGCAACCCATCGTGGAGCGCGCCGGGGCCGACCCGCGTGCGCTGCGCGCGGGGGCGCAGTCCGCCGTCGAGGCGCGCCCGTCGGTGAGCGGTGCCAACGTCACCGTCGAGTTCGCACCCGCCTTTCGCGCAGTGGTGCGCCGGGCTGGCGAGGAAGCCGCCACGCTGCAAGACGAATACATCAGCACTGAGCACCTGTTGCTGGCGTTGGTGGAGGACGGTGGCACGGCCCGGCAGGTACTGCTGGATGCCGGCGTCACCCGCGAGTCGCTCATGAACGCGCTGCGCCAGGTGCGCGGATCGGCCCGTGTGACCGACCCGAACCCCGAGGAGAAGTACCAGTCGCTTGAGAAGTACGGACGCGACCTCACCGACGCCGCGGCCCGGGGCAAGCTCGATCCGGTGATCGGTCGTGACGAGGAGGTGCGGCGGGTTATCCAGGTGCTCTCGCGTCGCACAAAGAACAACCCGGTGCTCATTGGTGAGCCGGGCGTGGGCAAGACGGCAATCGTCGAAGGTCTGGCCCAGCGCATCATCGCGGGCGACATTCCTGAGGGGCTTGCCGGCAAGCGGGTGATCTCGCTCGACATCGGGGCCCTCATCGCCGGGTCGAAGTACCGCGGCGAGTTCGAGGACCGCCTGAAGGCCGTGCTGAAGGAGATCGCCGATGCCGACGGCGAGATCATCCTGTTCATCGATGAGCTGCACACGATTGTGGGCGCCGGTAAGGCCGAGGGCGCGGTGGATGCCGCCAACCTGTTGAAGCCAATGCTCGCGCGCGGCGAACTGCGTGCCGTGGGCGCCACCACGCTTGATGAGTACCGCCAGCACATCGAGAAGGACGCTGCGCTGGAGCGGCGATTCCAGCCGGTGATGGTGGGCGAGCCGTCCGTGGAGGATGCCATCGGCATCCTGCGCGGGCTGAAGGAGCGCTACGAGGTGCACCACGGCGTGCGCATCAAGGATTCCGCCCTGGTGGCGGCGGCCCGCATGTCGGATCGCTACATCACCTCACGGTTTCTGCCCGATAAGGCCATTGACCTCATCGACGAGTCGGCCAGTCGGCTGCGCATCGAGATCGACTCGGTGCCCGAGGCGCTCGACGTGGCGCTGCGCCGCATCATCCAGTTGGAGATCGAGGAGCAGGCCTTGCAAGCCGAGACCGACCCCGCGTCGGTGGAGCGCCGCGAGCGCGTGGTGGCCGAGCTGGCCGACCTCCGCGAGGAGGCCGACGGCATGAAGGCCGTATGGCAGGACGAGAAGGCTGCCATCACCCGAATTCGCGACATCAAGGAGGACCTGGAGCGGGCACGTACGGAGGTGGAGCGCGCCGAGCGCGAGGCCGATCTGGAGGGTGCCGCCCGCCTGCGGTTCGGGACAATCCCCGAGCTGGAGCGAGGGCTGGAGGAGGCCCAGACCGCGCTCGACGAGCGCCAGTCCGAGCGGCGCATGCTCAAGGAGGAGGTGTCGGAGGACGACGTGGCCGAGGTGGTCGCGGCGTGGACCGGCATTCCCGTCAACCGCCTGCTCGAGGGCGAGGTGCAGAAGCTCGTGCACATGGAGGACCGTCTGCACGACCGTGTGGTGGGGCAGGAGGAGGCGGTTGGGGCCGTTGCCAACGCCCTACGGCGTTCGCGTGCCGGTCTCTCCGACCCGGCTCGCCCAATCGGCTCATTCATCTTTCTGGGCCCCACGGGCGTGGGCAAGACGGAGCTGGCCCGGGCCCTCGCCGAGTTCATGTTCGACGACGAGCGCGCCATGGTGCGCATCGACATGAGCGAGTACATGGAGAAGCACACGGTGGCCCGCCTTATCGGCGCGCCCCCCGGCTACGTGGGGTTTGAGGCAGGCGGTCAGCTCACCGAGGCCGTACGCCGGCGCCCGTATTCGGTGCTCCTGCTCGACGAGATCGAGAAGGCCCACCCCGACGTGTTCAACGTATTGCTGCAACTCCTCGATGACGGCCGTCTTACCGACGGTCAGGGCCGAGTGGTGGACTTCCGCAACACCGTGGTGATCATGACCTCAAACATCGGCAGCCAGTTTCTCTCCGACGGCATCGACGAGGAGATCGCAGCCGAGCGCGTGCTCGGTGCGCTGCGCGACCACTTCCGTCCAGAGTTCCTCAACCGCGTGGACGAGATCGTGCAGTTCTCCCGCCTGCGCCGCGAGGACATCGACCGGGTGGTGGACATGCAGATGGTGCGGCTCGACCAGCGGCTGGAGGAGCAGGACATTCGCCTCATCCTCACGCCCGGGGCGCGGAAGAAGATCGCCGACGAGGGGTACGACCCGGCCTACGGAGCGCGACCACTCAAGCGCGTTATTCAGAAGCGCATCCAGGACCCGCTTGCGATGGAGATGCTCACCGGCGCCGTCATGCCGGGCGACGACGTCGAGGTCACCGTCGAGAACGATGCCTTCGTCATGACGCCGAAGGCACGCCCGGCCCCATAGCCCGCCACGAATACCGGCACGGGGGATGGAATCCGCGCCGGTATTCGTGCGTCTCCGTGAGGCCGGGTTGGGCCATGAACCCCGGCGGACAACTCGCGAATAGCGGAGCGGGTGGGCGCGGTGTTCCACTGACGACTAC
>JBAXJA010000078.1:0-8249 GCA_037138115.1 Thermoleophilia bacterium
CCGCGCCATGGGTGATGCCGCTGCTCGCACCGGGGCTCGACTCCTCGCTGCAGCACTACCTCATCGGCCTGTCGCAGGTGATGTTTCCCATCGTGCCGCTGCTGGGGCTCACGGGGATCGTGGCCGCCGTGCTGCAGGCCGAAGGGCGGTTCACACCCACCGCATTTGTTCCCGTGCTGTGGAACGCAGTTATTTTGCTGTGTCTTGTGGGCATCAGCCCGTTCGTGGCATCCGACGAGCGCATTTGGGTGTACGCCATCGGGATCCTGCTGGGCACGGTGGCCCAGCTGCTCTACCTGCTGCCGTACATGCGGGGCTTCGGGCCATTTCCCATCAGCATGGGTTTCGGCAACCACATGGTGCGCCGGGTGCTCATCCTCATGCTGCCGGTCACGGTTGGGCTGGGGCTCATCAACATCAACGCCCTGGTGGATGCCGTCTTCGCCACCTTGGTGAGCGAGCAGGCCGTGCGGGCCATCGACGCGGCATTTCGCCTGTACATCCTGCCGCAGGGAATCTTCAGCGTCGCCATCTCCACCGTGCTCTTTCCCACCATCTCCCGCATGGCCGCGAAGAACGACATGCCGGGCCTTCGGAGGTCTGTCGACTCGGGGCTCAGGCAGATCTTCTTCCTGCTTCTGCCGGCCACGGCATTTCTCATGGTGCTGTCCATGCCCGTGGTGCGACTGGTGTACGAGCGCGGGGCATTCAACGACTACTCCACGCTGATCACCTCCGAGGCGCTCTTCTTCTTCACGATCGGGCTCGTGTTCAACGGAGCCAGCCTGCTGCTCATCCGGGCGTTCTTCAGCATGCAGCAGCCATGGCTTCCCACGTTCATCGCCGGTGGTGGGGTGCTGCTCAACCTGGTTCTTGACGCCATCTTCTTCAAGCCATTCGGCGTCGGCGGCATCCCGTTCTCCACCAGCATCACGTCGTTCGTCACCTTCGCCCTTCTCCTGCACTTCCTGAGCAAGCGGACTGGCGGCATGAATCTGCGCCACGTGGCAGACGGATTCGTCAAGTCGCTGATCGCGGCCGGATTCGCTGCCCTGCTGGCGCGGGCGACCTGGTACGTGCTGGACGGCTGGCTCGGATCATCATTCCCCGCGCAGGTGGTGAGCGTGGGAATGGCCGGTGTCGCCTGCATCGCGGCGTTCCTTGCGGCCGCGCAGGCGCTGGGGATGCCGGAGATCGCGGCGGGCCGACGGCTGCTGAGCGCCCGACGTGGCGTGCGATAGGGTCGCCAGCGTGGATCAATCGCACATCCGGAACTTCTCGATCATCGCCCACATCGACCATGGCAAGTCGACATTGGCCGACCGCATCCTGCAGATCACCGGGGCGGTGAGCGAACGCGATATGCGGGCGCAGGTGCTCGACTCGATGGATCTGGAGCGCGAGCGGGGCATCACCATCAAGGCTCAGGCCGTGCGGGTGATGTACACCGCCGACGACGGCGAGACCTACCAGATCAATCTCATCGACACCCCCGGCCACGTGGACTTCTCGTACGAGGTCTCGCGCAGCCTGGCGGCGTGCGAGGGGGCGCTGCTGGTGGTGGACGCCAGTCAGGGCATCGAGGCCCAGACACTGGCCAACGCGTACCTGGCCATTGAAGGGGATCTTGAACTGGTCCCGGTGCTCAACAAGATCGACCTGCCGGCCGCCGACCCTGAGCTGCACGCGGGGGCGCTGGCCGACCTGATCGGCGACGACCCCGAGAACGTACTGCGCATCTCGGCCAAGACCGGCCAGGGGGTGAAGGAGGTGCTCGAGGCCATCGTCACCCGCATGCCGCCGCCGCGCGGCAACCCCGACGCCCCCACGCGCGCGCTGGTGTTTGACTCGGTGTACGACCAGTACCGCGGCGTCGTCGCCTTTGTGCGCGTGATGGACGGGCAGCTCACAGGTGGCACCAAACTGCGCGCGATCGCCACGGCAAGCGACTTCGACGCCGAGGAGGTTGGGGTGATGTCGCCGGTGATGACGCCCATCTCCCGCCTCTCGGCAGGGGAGACCGGGTACATCGTCACGGGGCTGAAGAGCCTGCACGAGCTCCGTGTGGGCGACACCATCACCGAGGCCGCCGCGCCTGCGACCGAGGCCCTTGCGGGGTACCGCGAGGTGAAGCCGATGGTCTTCTGCGGTCTGTTCCCGGTGGACAGCGATGACTATCCGGGGCTCCGCGATGCGCTCGAGAAGCTCTCGCTCAACGATGCCTCGCTCGTGTGGGAGCCCGAGACCTCGCAGGCGCTTGGCTTCGGATTTCGCTGCGGGTTCCTCGGCCTGCTGCACATGGACATCATCCGGGAGCGCCTGGAGCGCGAGTACGACCTCAACCTGATCACGACCACACCCAACGTGCAGTACGAGGTCACTACGACAACGGGCGAGATCGTGGCCGTACGATCGCCGGTGGACCTGCCGAGCCCCAACCACATCGAGCAGATCGAGGAGCCGTACGTGCGATGCACGGTTCTGGTGCCGCAGGACCACGTGGGCGCCGTGATGGGTCTGTGCCAGGACCGGCGCGGCAACTTCGTGACCATGACCCCCATCGAGAACCGCCAGCAGGTGGTGTACGACATGCCGCTGGCCGAGATCGTGCTCGACTTCTACGACCAGCTGAAGTCGCGCACACGCGGCTACGCCTCGCTGGACTACGAGATGATCGAGGGGCGGGTGGGTCAACTGGTGAAGCTCGACATCCTGCTGGCCGGTGAGCCGGTTGACGCCCTGTCCATGATCGTGCACCGCGACAGTGCATTCGCCCGTGGCAAGGGGCTCGTGGAGCGCCTGAAGGCGACGATCCCGCGCCAGATGTTTGAGGTGCCGGTGCAGGCCGCCATCGGCGGCAAGATCATCGCCCGCGAGACGGTGAAGGCCAAGCGCAAGGATGTGCTTGCCAAGTGCTACGGCGGCGACATCAGCCGAAAGCGCAAGCTGCTCGAGAAGCAGAAGGAGGGGAAGAAGCGCATGAAGCATGTGGGGAATGTGGAAGTGCCGCAGGAGGCCTTCCTCGCCGTGCTGCAGCTCGACGAGAACTCCCAGTAGTGATGCGGAGCGATCCCGACGGGGTCGCGCACCTGTACGTGCACCTGCCGTTCTGTGCGTCGCGTTGTGGGTATTGCGCGTTCGTGGTGGAGGTGGGGCGGGAGCACCAGCGCGACGCCTATCTCGATGCGCTGCTGACGGAGTTGGAGCGCGAGCGAGCGGTGCTCGGGCCGCTCGACACGGTGTACCTGGGCGGTGGCACGCCATCGCTGATGGGCGCCGACCGCCTGACGCGGCTGCTCGCCGCCATCGGCCCCCTGCTCGCACCGGGTGCCGAGGTGAGCATGGAGGCCAACCCCGAGACCGTGGATGAGGCGCTGCTGGATGCGATTGTGAATGGCGGGGTCACGCGTCTCTCACTGGGGGTGCAGTCATCACGCCCCCACTTGCTGGGAGTACTCGACCGCCGTGCCACGCCCGACGACGCGGCGCGGGCCGTGGCCCTCGCGCGCGCGGCGGGTATCGGCGCACTGTCGGTGGATCTCATCCTCGCCGTGCCCGGGCAGTCGCCCGACGACCTCGCCGCCGATCTGGAGTGGATCAGCGACGCCGCGCCCGATCACGTGTCGTGGTACGAGCTGGAGTTCAAGGAGGGGAGCGCCATTGCGCGCGGCAACATGGCGCCGCCAGATGAGGACCTGGCCACCGACCTCTACCTCGCGGCGGTTGATGGTCTGGAAGCCGCTGGCTACCGCTGGTACGAGCTGGCCAACTTCGCGCGCCCCGGAGCCGAATGCCGACACAGCCTCGCCTACTGGGCTGCAAGCGACTTCCTGGGGATTGGCGTGGGAGCGGTGAGCACCATCGCACCGCGGCGATGGCGCAATGCCCCGGGGATTGATCGCTACATGGCCGCAGTGGCGGCGGGAGATGCGCCTCCACGAACCCACGAGGAGCTCGACGCCGATACGCGCCGCCGGGAGCGCTGGATGCTGGGCACCCGGGTGGATGCCGATCTTGATGTGGCGTGGGCCGGCCCTCCCGATCGCCCTGCGGCGCTGGTGATGCTCGAGGCTGAGGGGCTCATCGAGACCGCCCCCGGGACCGTGCGCCTTACGCGCCGTGGACGCCTGCTTCAGAATGCAGTTGTGCAGAAACTCATGGACTTCGCATGACCGATACCACCGACGCCATTCAGCCACCGCTGACCTCTCGCCAGGAGGAGGTCCTGCGGGCGGTGGTGGACAGCCACATCACCAGTGGCCAGCCGGTGGGCAGCAAGCACATTGCCGGGCGTGGCGATCTCGAGTGGGCGTCATCGACCATCCGCTACGAGCTCCACCGGCTGGAGGATCTGGGCTACCTCAAGCACCCGCACACCTCGGCCGGCCGGGTGCCCACCGATGTGGGCTACCGCTACTACGTGGATCAACTGCTTCCGAAGGGGTCGCTGCCGGCGCCGCGTGCCGCTGTTGATGCCGCAATGGCCCAGGACCTGGTGCACGTGGAGGTGGATCAGACGATGCGACGCCTGAGCGACGCCATCTCGGAGGTCACCGACCTCATGAGCGTGGTCACCGGGCCGCCTGTGGCATCCGCCACCGTGCGACACATCGAGGTGCTGGTACTGCAGCCCAACCTCGTGACCGTGGTGGTCATCACCTCGACCGGCGACGTGAGCAAGCGCCTGTTCGCCTTCGACCACCCGGTGGATCCGGGGCTGGCCGATTGGGCCGCGGCATTTCTCAACGATCGTGCGCAGGGGCTCCCCATCGGTGCCCGCACCATCGCGAGCCGGCTCGCCGATCCGTCACTCGGGATATCGGAGATGGGATTCCTGCGGGCCATCGCCCCGGCGCTGCTGGAGATGGAGGAGGAGCGGGCGGTGTACGTCTCGGGGCAGTCGCGTGTGCTCACCGAGCAGCGCCGCGGTGAGATCGATGAGATCGATGGTCTCATGCGTGCGCTTGAAGAGCGCTACGTGCTCCTGGCGGTGCTGCGAAACGCAATTGATGGCACGGGGCGCACCTATTTGCGCATCGGATCTGAACTCCCGACAGGGTTCTCGGGTGTGTCCATCGTCGCGGCGGGCTACGGTCCCGCACGGGGTGATCTGGGCACGGTGTCTCTCATCGGTCCGGTCCGCATGGACTACGCCCTTGCGATAACGACTGTGCGCGAGGCATCTCGTGCGCTGTCGTCCTATGTGGAGGACGTGTACGGGTGACTGACGATCCGCGCTTCGAGATCCTTGAGGTCTGGCGACGACCCATCGGCGAGGAGGGTCGCGCGGCGGTACGCGTGCTCGCACGCATCGAGGCAGGCGCGTACGGACCCGAGGAGTACGCGGTTGGTGTGAGCACCGATCCCGACTCGGTGTTCGACCCGGTGTCGGAGGAGACCGACGTGTTCTCCGGCCTCACATTTGCCGAGGCGCACTGGGTGGCCGCCGTTATCGCCAGCAACGAGGGGCAGCCCGAGCAGGCTGAGGATCTGCTGTTTGACCTGCGCGTGCCGGTTGACCTGGAGTGGCGCGACATCGATCTCTCGTCGGTCGTGGTGGAACCGGGCGGGGTGCGCTCGACGCCGCTCGTGCCCTGGGAGCCCGACGACGCGCCGTCGGCAACTCGTTGGGCCATCGCCACCTACACACTCGACTGCGGTCATCAGGCGGTGGAGATGCTGCGGCAGGATCCCGACTCGGCTCCCTTCTGGGTGGAGCAGGGGGCCGTGGATCACCTGGCCGCCCGCGACGCCAGAAGCCTTGCCCGCCTGCTGCTGGAATCAGGCACGCTCGAGGAGGCTCAGGCACTCGTGGAGTCGGCACAGGCCAACCTGGCGACGCATCCCGAAGAGCACTCAGACGACGATTCCGAAGGGTCGCACGGGCACTAGCTTGCCGACCACGCGTGACTACTACGAGATCCTCGGGGTGCCCCGGGATGCCTCTGATCGGGATCTGAAGTCGGCATTCCGCCGGCTTGCCCGGGAGCTGCACCCGGATGTGAACCACGACGACCCAACGACCGAGGCACGGTTCAAAGAGGTTGCCGAGGCGTATGAGGTGCTCTCCGACCCCGACCAGCGTGCCCGGTACGACCGATTCGGGCATCAGGGCGTGCGTGGTGCGAGCAGCGGGGGCGGTGGCGGGGGCGCCCAGGACTTCGGATCGTTTCAGGACATCTTCGGCGCCTTCTTCGGCGGCGACCCATTCGGTGGCGGGGCAGCGGGCGCGCAGGCCGGTGACGACATTCTGGTGGGCACGTCTGTGTCATTTGTCGAATCTGCGACGGGTGTGGAGCAGGAAGTGTCGGTGGAGCGCGTGCAGGAGTGCGCGGTGTGCGACGGGTCGGGCGCAACGCCCGGCAGTAGTCCCACCACCTGCACCACCTGTGAGGGAAATGGACAGGTGCGCCAGGTGCTGAGCGGACCCCTCGGCCAGTTCGCCCGCGCGCGGACCTGCCCGGCGTGCAGCGGATCGGGCCTGCACATCACCGACCCCTGTGGCGATTGCCGCGGCCGCGGGCGTGTACGCGCGCGGTCCAAGGTGTCGGTGCGTATTCCTGCGGGTATCGCGGCCGGCCAGCGCATTCGCATGTCGGGGCGTGGCGGTGCGGGCGAGCGGGGAGCGCCAGCGGGCGACCTTTACGTCGAGGTGAAGGTGTTGTCTGACGACCGCTTTATCCGTGACGATCTCGACATCATCTGCGAGGCGCAGATCAGCGCCACCGATGCCATGGTGGGTACCACGGTGACCGTGCCGACCATCGAGGGGGAGCGCGAGGTGGATCTGCGCGCGGGCGTGCAGCCCGGCGAGCAGATCCGGCTGAAGGACAAGGGATTTCCGCAGGTGCAGGGCCGGGGCCACGGCGATCAGGTGGTCGTCGTGGACGTACGCATTCCACGCATCACATCCGACGAGGGCCGGGAGGCGCTTCGCCCGCTGACCGAACACCTTGCCGAGTCGGGGGACGATGGCGACGACGAGGGGTTCTTCGGCCGCCTCCGGCATGCCTTCCGCTGATCGTCTGGTGCGGCTGACGGCCCGGGTGGCCGAAGCCGACACGGACCTGGCCATCGCCGAGGGCTGCGCGCTCACAGGCGGTGGGTGCCGCCAGAGCGAGCCGATCGATGGCGTCGTGGTGCTCGATCTGTGGGTTCCCGGGGCCACCAACCCCGGGGCTGATGCCCTGTGCGCGGCGCTCGCCAACGCCGGCATCACCGCCGAGGTGCATGAGCAGGTGGAGTCGGATGCCTGGCGCAGTGCGCTGCGGGACTTCCATCAACCGGTGGTGGCAGGGCGCATTCGGGTGCGCCCGCCGTGGGTGGCTCCGGCGCCGGGCATGCTGGATGTGGTGATCGACCCCGGAATGGCCTTTGGCACCGGACAGCACCCCACCACGCGCACGACCCTCGAGCTGCTTGCCGAGGTGCCACCGGGCGCGGCGCTCGATGCCGGCTGTGGCACCGGCGTGCTGTCCATCGCCGCCGCCCGGCTGGGGTTTGGTCCGATCATCGCCATTGACCATGACCCCCACGCCGTACGGGCCGCCCGTGCCGGGGCGCGGGCGAACATGGTGGATCTCACGGTGCACGAGATGCGCATCGGGACTGATCCGCTGCCGTACGCGCCCATCGTGCTCGCAAACCTCACGCTCGAGGTGCTGCGCATTCTCGCCGGGGCCCTTGCGGGGCAGGCCCCCGATCATCTCGTGGCGAGTGGCCTGCGTGTGTACGAGGTCGATGAGGCCGTGGCGGCATTCGCCCCTCTGGGGCTGCGGGAGGTACGGCGGCTCGAGGAGGATGGATGGGCCTCGGTGAGGATGCGCCGGTGAGGCACGTCTTCCGGTACCTGGTTGACGGGGATCCGGCAGAGGGCGACCTCATCACGTTGTGTGACGACGATTCGCACCATCTGTCGCGCGTGGTGCGCCGCCAGGTGGGCGACCCGGTCGAGGTGATTGCCCCGGCCGGTGATCTGTGGCCGTGCGAAGTGGTTGCCGTCGGTCGCCCGGCCACCGTGCGGGTCGTCGGCCCTGCCCGGCCGCCTCCGGCGGCGTGTGACGTGACCCTCTGGGTTGGTCTGACCGAGCCTGGCCGGCTTGACCTGGTGGCCGAGAAGGCGGCCGAGTTGGGCGTGAGGCGTCTGGGTGTGGTGGTGACGGGGCGTGCCAAGCGCGTACCGGATGCCGACGCGTGGGATCGCCGCGCCGCGCGCATGCAGCGCCTCGCCGTTTCGGCAGCGCGACAGT
>JBAXJA010000079.1:0-8231 GCA_037138115.1 Thermoleophilia bacterium
GATGGCCTCACCCAGAGGCGTTCCGCCGGGCTCGCGCACGGCCACCACCTCGTGCTCGCGGTCGCGCAAGGCGTCGGCCAGCATCGACGCCTGGGTGCTCTTGCCCGAGCCATCCACCCCCTCAAGAGAGATGAAGCGCCCTCTCACAGCACGGCTCCAGTACTGGCGAGCACCACGAGCACGGCGATGATGGCGCAGACGGCAATACCAAACACGCGTCCGGCCCCAGTTGCACGGGCCTGCTGCGGAGGGGGTCCGGTGCCCTCCGACAGGCGGGCGAGCACTTCGGGCAGTGGGCCGGAGCCTGGGATGGTCATGTGCATGCCTTGCGCGGGAGGCAACGGGCCGCCATGCTGCCGCGCGATCGGTGGTCGACGAAGGACATCTCGATGACGCAGCGGGTGATTGCCATAACAGGGCGAGGCTAGCAGTGGCGACCACCGGATCGGTCATCGTCACGGGCGGAGCAGGATTCATTGGATCCACGCTCGCCGACGCGCTTGTTGCGAGTGGCCGTGAGGTGCACGTCATCGACAATCTCGCCACTCGTCACCGCGAGAATCTGCCCCCAGACGCGACCTTTCACGAGGTGGACATTCGCGACGCGGCTGCCGTGGCACGGGTCGTGAGCGAGAGCGGCGCGGTCGCCATCTTTCACCTGGCCGCGCAGGCAGATGTGCGAAAGGCCATCGAGGACCCGGCCTTCGATGCCGACGTGAATATCGGCGGCACCCTCTCCGTACTTGAGGCCGCGCGCCTCAGCAGCGCCCGCGTCATCTTTGCCGCAACGGGGGGCGGGGCATACGGGGAGTACGACGGGCTCTCCATCCCCACGCCCGAGACGGCCGAGCCCCGGCCCATGTCCCATTACGGGCAGAGCAAGCTGAGTGGCGAGGCCTACTGCGCGCTTTATGGGCGCCTCTATGGCATTCCGACGGTGCGCCTGCGCCTTGGCAATGTGTACGGCCCGCGCCAGGACCCGCACGGCGAGGCGGGTGTTGTGGCCATCTTCTCGGGCAAGCTCATCGACGGCGAGCCGATGACGGTGTTCGGCGACGGCCTGCAGACCCGGGACTACGTGTACGTCGATGACGTTGTCGACGCCTTCCTGCGCGCCGAGGCCGGCACGCCCGACATCACCCTCAATATCGGAACGGGCCGCGAGGTGTCAGTGCTCGACCTCGTGCGCATTCTTGGCGGGGGGGATGCCGTGCACGCTCCCGCCCGCACCGGAGAGGTGCAGCGCAGTGCACTCGATGCCACACGGGCCGCGACGGTTCTCGGATGGACCCCCACCGTGCAGGTGGAGGAGGGGCTTCCCCTCACCCATGCCGCGCTGGCCGCAGCCCGGGGCGTCTAGGCCGGCTCGAACCCGCCCCGGGGCACCGGCACCATGCGCGGAGATCGCACTGGCTCGCCCGCAACAATTCGCGATGGGCCGGTCTCAACCATCCACATCAGTTCGGCACGTGTGCGCCTGAGCACGTGCTCGGATGCAAGCAGGCCCGCCTCGAGCCCCAGGGGGTAGGGCCTATCCCAGTGCGCGCCCGACGCCAGCACGTTGGCCATGCCCGCCCGAAGCAGCCCGTAGGCCGATCGCTCGGCCCGGGCGCCGTGCCATCCCCCAAACGACGAACAATCCACCTGTATGAGCGCGCCGCGACCGATGGGGTCGCGTAGGCGATCGGGGCTGAGCTGCACCGACTCGCACTGCTCAGGGTGGGCGATGACGATGCCCAGACCGCGCATCTCAAGGCTCTGCATGAGGGCGGGGAGCGCAATGGGCCAACCGGTGTCCGGCAGGGCGACCAGAAGCCAGCGGCCACCGCGGCCGATCGTGCACTGCACGAGCGATTCGTCGTCGAGCCCTGCGACCGCATCCAGCGAGAGCTCGAGCCCCGGGAGGATGTCGAGATCGATTCCCTCCTCGCGGACTGCGGCAGCAAGCGCAGTGCGCGCGGCGTCTGCCTGGCCAATGAGGGCGGGGTCGGGCACGGCCATGGCTGCGGTGGCAACCACGGTGGTGGTGCCGGCCTCGGCGATCGCGCGGGCCATGGCCACCGCCGACTCAAGGTCGGGCGGGGTATCGGGTAGCCCCGGGAGGCCATGCAGGAGGTGTGCGGAGAGGTCGATCACGGCGGGGGACACTAGCGGGGGTGACGCCATTGCCCGCCCGCGCTAGTGTCCCGGCCCGCGAGGGGCATTAGCTCAGTTGGGAGAGCGCCTGGATCGCACCCAGGAGGTCAGCGGTTCGAATCCGCTATGCTCCATCGAAAGCCCTGCAAAAGCGGGGCTTTTGTCGTTTTCCGGGCGAAATGGCCCGTGACACTTCTGGGCCAATCGGCAGTCCGCCCGGGGTCACCGGTACCGTTCCGCCGCCCACTGGGCCACGTATGATTCACCCGTACCCGAAATCTTCAAGGTGACGACACGATCATGAGCACGATCCCCGCAGAGTTCCCGCCCCGGCACCGCCCGTCTCAGTATGTGGTCGCGCCGGAAGCCGGGGAGGACGAGTTCATCGAGGTCGGAGTCCTCTTCGTCGGCGCCGGTCCGGCCGGCTTGGCCGGGGCAATCCGTCTCGGTCAGATCATGGCCGAGGATGAGGAGCTGATGGAGGCCCTCGGCGAGGTGCCCATCGCCATCGTCGAGAAGGGCAAGGGGCCCGGCTCGCATCTGCTCTCGGGCTCGGTCATGCGACCGGGGCCGTTCAAGTCGCTGTTTCCGGATGCCGCCCCCGGCGAAACCCCCGGCATTTATGAGGAAGTCACGAAGGAAGCGGTCTACTTCCTCCGCAAGGACGGCAAGACCAAGATCCCGACGCCGCCCGACCTGAACAACCACGGCAACTGGGTGGTTTCCATCTCGCAGCTCTCGCGCTTTATGGCCGAGAATGCCGAGGAGTACGGCGCGTACATGCTGCCCGAGACCGATGCCCAGCAGCTGCTGGTGGAGAACGGTCGCGTGGTGGGCATCAAGACTGGCGACAAGGGTCGCGGCCGCGATGGCGAGGAACTCTCCACGTTTGAGCCGGGCGTCGAGGTGCGCGCCAAGGTGACCGTTATCTGTGAAGGGACTCAGGGGCACCTCGCGGGCGTGCTCCGAGACCACTTCCAGCTCGATCAGGACAGCACGCAGATCTTCGAGATCGGCGTCAAGGAAGTGTGGGAGGTCGAGAAGCCACTCGATCGCGTGGTGCACACAATCGGGTGGCCGCTCAAGCTCGGGGCGAAGTGGCGTGAGTACGGCGGAGCCTGGATGTATCCGATGGGCGGAAACATGGTGTCCATCGGAATGGTGGTGGGTCTCGATGCCGCCGACGCCAACGTTTCGGCGCACGACCTGCTGCAGCAGGCCAAGACCAATCCGCTCTTCAAGGATGTGCTGGCTGGCGGGCGCCGCGTCGCCTGGGGTGCCAAGACCATTCCGTCGGGCGGCATCTACGGCCTTCCAAGCCGGTTCCACGTGCCGGGAGCCCTGCTGTGCGGCGACTCTGCGGGTTTCGTCAACCTGGCTGCGCTCAAGGGCGTCAGCTACGCGATGCAGTCCGGCATCATCGCCGCCGAGACCATCGCCGCTGCCATCAAGGCTGGCACGGTTGAGGAGACGACTGGCCTCTGGGGCTATGACGAGGCCATTAAGAACTCCGAGGTGTGGAAGGACCTGTGGCGCGTGCGTAACTTCCGCCCCTCGTTCCAGAAGGGGTTCATCTACGCCGGCATCGTCAACGGGCTGTCAATGCTCACCCGCGGCAAGCTGCCGAAGAAGGTCAGCATCAAGGCCGACGGCGACGAGCCCGTGCTCATCGGGCCCGATCGGGGCTATCCGAAGCCCGACGGCGAGTACATCTTCGACAAGTTGTCGTCGGTGTTCCTCAGCGGCAACAAGACCCGCGATGACCAGCCCAACCACATCCGGGTACGCACCAACGTGCCGCTCGAGTTGGCAGTGTCATGGGAGAACATGTGCCCCGCCAAGGTGTACGAGGTCGTGCCCGACAGCGAGAAGGACGGCTTCGTGGACGTGCGGGTGAACAACCCCAACTGCGTGCAGTGCGGCGCCATTACCGCCAAGGGTGGCCAGCTGACGCCGCCCGAGGGCGGAAGCGGCCCGGAGTACACGCTTACCTAGGCATCTCGCGCCCGACGCAGTCCCGCGAGGATGCGCCGGGCGATGCTCACGGTGATCAAGCCGGTCGCGCCTCCTTGGCGTGCCGAGCTGCGTTTGCCACATAGCGCGCCGCCTGGGCAGCGAGACCCGCGCGCTCGTCGTCGGTGAGATCACGGCGCACCTTGGCGGGCACGCCGACCACGAGCACCCCCGACGGGATCTCCATTCCCTCGGGGACGAGTGCATGCGCGCCGATAATGCTCTGGGAGCCGATGCGGGCGCCATTGAGCACGGTGGCCCCGATGCCGATAAGGCACTCATCGCCCACTGTGCAGCCGTGCACGGTTGCGCGGTGGCCAACGGTCACGCGATCGCCCACTGTGCAGGGCATACCCGGGTCGGCATGCAGCACGGCGCCGTCCTGCACATTGGTGTCGGTCCCAACCGTGATGCCCTCGACATCACCACGCAGAACAGCGGTTGGCCACACGGATGAGCGGTCGCCGAGCCGTACCTGGCCGATCACCACGGCGGTGTCATGAACGAACACGTCGGCCCCGATTTCGGGGGTGTCCCTGCCAAGTCCCTGAATCACGCGTCAAACCTCCCGACTTGTGGCAACGGGGCAGGAAATGCCCCCGATTGGGCGTACGGTGCGATGGTAGGGTTGCCGCGTAGGCAATTGCACACGAATCGCCGAGGAGCGATCAATGCGTCGAGGGATCATCGTTGCTGCCGCTGTCATTTCTTCCGTTGCGCTGATCGGCATCGGTGCGGGCTGTGGGGGCACGGATTCGTCGGCCGCCAGCACGCCCGCTGATGCGACCACCATCGCCAACAACGCTCCTCAGACCGACTCCGAAGGCAAGACCATCCCCGCTCCCGACGCGGCCGCAACGCCTGCGGATTCGGGCAAGACGGGCACCAGTTCTGGTGGCGCAGGTGGGGTTGCGAGCGCCCCCGCGGGTGGTGCGAGCGGCGCGTCATCCGGCGATGCTGCGGCCGGAAAGACATTCTTTGAGGCCACCTGCCAGGGCTGCCACCCGTCAGGCGGCACGCAGGCGGGCGTCGGCCCGCAGCTGTCCGCCACGAAGATGGACGCCGCGCAGATCAAGACTCAGGTAATGAACGGTAAGGGTGTGATGCCTGGCGGACTCGCGTCGGGTGCCGATCTCGACAATGTGGTCGCCTACGTCCTCAGCATCAAGCAGTAGTAGCGCTCCCAATGGGACTTGAGGTCGCCACCGGGGGCCGGGACGACCTCGTCGTGATCACCCTCCGGGGCGAACTCGACATCTACACCGTTCCGGCGTTTCGACGCGAGATCGGCGAGGTTGATCCGGCTTCAGCGCGGATCGTCCTCGACCTCAACGATGTGACACTTCTTGACTCCTCGGGTCTCGGTGCGATCGTGGCGCTTCGCGCACGGGCCGCGGAGGGATCAGGGGGCGTGGCCATCGCCTGTGAGCGCCGGCAGGTACTGCGGGTATTCGAGGTCACTGGGCTTCGGTCGGCATTCCCCATTGGGGAAGATGTCGACGCAGCAATCAGAGCGCTGGACGAAACGACACTGGAGACCTGACGCGTGCTTGACCTCCGACTCATCCGCCGTGACCCCGACACCGTGCGGGCTGCACTCGCGCGCCGCGGCGATGCTGCGCGACTCGACGACGTGCTGGCGCTCGATGAGACGTGCCGTGGGGTACGGATGTCTGTTGAGGAGATGCGCGCCGAGTCCACGCGTATCGCCAAGGGCATTGGTCAGGCGAAGAAGGCCGGCGAGCCCGTTGACCCGGCTCAGGAGACCGAAGCCAGGCGGCTTCGCGACGAGACAACGGCCCAGGAAGAGGTGCTCCGGGCTGCCGAGGCCGACCGTGATGCCCTTCTCCTGCAGCTCCCGAATCTCGCGCAGGCTGAGGCACCCGACGGTGGCGAAGACGACGCGCTCGAACTGCGCAGGGTGGGGGAGATCCCCACATTCCCCGGAGGGGTCCTCGACCACGTGACGATTGCGGAGGGCCTGGGCGGCCTCGATCTGGAGCGCGCTGCACGCACCTCCGGATCGCGCTTTGCGTATCTCATGGGTCCGCTTGTACGCCTGCAGATGTCGCTGGTCACGTACGCGGTTGACCTGCTTGAGGGAGAGGGCTTCATTCCGGTTATTCCCCCCGTGCTGGTACGCGAGGAAGCACTTCTGGGCACGGGGTTCTTCCCGACTGACAGGTCGGCGATCTACGAGACCGCATCCGACGACCTGTTTCTCGTGGGCACATCCGAGGTGCCGCTGGCAGCCCTCCATCAGGATGAGATTCTTGATGAGGCAGACCTTCCGCTGCGGTACGCCGGTATCTCCACGTGCTTCCGGCGCGAGGCCGGCGCTGCGGGACGCGATACACGCGGCATCTTCCGGGTGCACCAGTTCGACAAGGTGGAGATGTTCACGTTCACCACACCCGAGCAGTCGGCCGCTGAGCACCAGCGAATCCTTGCGATTGAGGAGCGCATTCTCAGTGACCTCAACATCCCGTACCGGGTGGTTGACGTCGCCGTAGGCGATCTGGGTGCCTCGGCCGCGCGAAAATTCGATTGCGAGGCCTGGATGCCGGGTCAGGATCGCTATCGCGAGGTCACCTCGTGCTCCAACTGCACCGATTACCAGGCGCGGCGCCTCCGTTGCCGCACCAAGCGCGGCAAGGACACCCTGCCCGTCCATACCCTCAACGGCACTGCCGTGGCGGTGGGCCGCACCCTGATCGCGCTGCTCGAAAACCACCAGCGACCCGACGGCAGCGTCGGAATTCCGGAGGTTCTGCAGGCGTTCGGCGCGCCCCCTGAGTTGAAGCCGCGCTGATGCCGGGGGCCGCTCCACGGGTGGTCATCATCGGCCATGTGGAGTGGGTCACCCATGCGCAGGGTCATCTGCCCGGTCGCGGGCGCATCGCGGATCTGCACGACCCGTGGTGCGAGCCAGCAGGCGGGGGAGGGGTGGCCGCCGTGGCCGCCGCACGCCTGGGCGCTCACGTGACCCTGCTCACTGCGCTCGGCGATGACCTCACGGCCGCCGAGAGCAGGCGGCTGCTCGAGGATCGCGGGGTGTCGGTGATCGCGGCCCGGGCGAGTGGCCCGCAGACCCCGGTGCTCACCATCATCGAGCCCGGCGGGGAGCGCACGATCATGGTCGTAGGCGCGCGGATGCAGGCCCGGGCGTCAGACCTCAGCGGTACCGATCTCCTCGCCTCGGCGGATGCGGTCTATTACACGGGGGAGGACCCCGAGCTGCTTCGGGTCGCCCGGGAGGCCCGGCACCTTGTGGTGAGCGGCCGCCGACTCGCGGATGTTGCGGCAGCGGGGATCGTCGTCGACGTCATCGTGGCCAGTGCGAATGATCCCGACGAGAGCCCCGCGGCTCTCCCGGGCGCGCTGGCGCCGGGCGCAGTGGTGATGACCAATGGAGCAGCTGGGGGCTCCATCGAACGCCACGGCGCCGCGATGCGCCGATATGCACCGGCCGTGCAGGCTGCGCCGAACGTTGACTCGTACGGCTGCGGCGACTCATTCGCCGCCGGGCTCACCGTGGGCCTCGCCCGTGGCCTCGGGATTGACGACGCCGTGGCGGTGGGTGCAGCAGCCGGTGGCCTGTGCGCCACGTGGCGGGGTGGGCTGGGGCCGCGCTGACCGGGGGAAGCGCAGCCGACCCGACCGGGACGTGAATGAATCATCACGATGACTGACGACACCGCGAACACTCAAACTGAGGACCTCACGCCTCCGCGAATCGCGTCGCCGCGACGGATCGTGCTGGGCATCGCGATAGTCATCGTGCTGGCCATCGGACTCACGTTGCTCATCAGCCGGGCGGCAGGATTCTCCGAGTTCGTCGGCGTGCTCAGACATGCCGACGTCAGTTGGCTCATCGTGAGCCTCGTCGCGGAGGTCGCATGCTGGGTGGGATACGCGGCGCTGATCCGGCTCGTGGTGATGATGGATGGGGGCCTGCGCCTGACGGCGTGGCACACCACCCGCCTGTGGCTTGTGAGCCTGGGTGCCACGCGCATCGTGGCTCCGGGCGGTGCGGGCGGAATCGCAGTCGTCTACTGGGCGTTGCGGCGCGCCGGACTTCG
>JBAXJA010000080.1:0-8062 GCA_037138115.1 Thermoleophilia bacterium
CTGGGCCGGGGCGGCGAGAGCGGCGATGGTGAGCGGCACGATCATGGCCACCCGAACAAAGCGGTCGCGGCGCCCACGCAGCATGGCAACGGCGTACACGGATGCGGTCATGAAGCCGGCGACGATGAATGCGGCCAGCAGCATGTGCACCAGTTCATGCCAGAAGAACCCGTTGAAGAGCGCGACGATGGGGTTGATGTTGCTCACCACGCCATTCACCTGGTCGAAACCCACGGGGTTGTTCATCCACCCATTCACTGAGATGACGAACAGCGAACCGAAGAACCCCGCGATGGGGATGGGCAGCCCCGAGAGAAAGTGCGTGCGCTCCGACAGGCGGTCCCACCCGTAGATGTAGATGGCCACGAAGATGGCCTCCACGAAGAACGACGTGCCCTCGAGCGCGAACGCGAACCCGAACACATCGCCGTACCTGGCCATGAACTCCGGCCACAGGATTCCGAGTTCGAACGACAGCACTGTGCCGCTCACCACTCCCACAGCGAAGAGGATGGCCATGGCCTTGCTCCATCGCCGGGCGATGCGGCGGTACAGATCGTCGCGCGTGCGGAGGTACAACCCCTCCATGGTGAGCACGAACACCGGGAACGCCACGCCGAAGCACACCAGAATGATGTGGAAGCCCAGCGACAGGGCCTGGAGGTTTCGGGCGGCGATCAGATCCATGCCATTGGCACCCTAGCCCGACATCCGATGGCGCGGGCGTCGTACCCTTGTGAATGTGACCACCCCCGACACCCCACGCCCATACCGCGGATTCCTGGCGCACACCTCACGTGCCGTGTACGGAACGATCGTTGCCACCGCCGTCGTGGCGGCCGAAGCCGCCGCCCTGAGCGAGTGGGGGTGTTGGCGATTCCTGTCCACTCTGGTGGTGACGGTCTTGGTGCTGTGGTTTGCCGAGATCTACGCCGAGGTGCTGGGCGACAGCTCAACTGACCCATTTCGGGTGCGGGTTACCCGTGCAGCCAGCGAGCACTGGGCCGTGCTCGAGGTCGCCGTGCCGCTCTCCATCCCGCTCATCCTCGGAGGCCTCGGAGTGCTGAGCAGCGAAAACGCGGTCCTGGGGACACTGCTTGTGGCCGTGGTGTCGCTGGGGACGTGGGGTGGCATCACCGCGCGCCAGCGGGGTGGCGACTGGCCCCAGGTGCTGGTCGCAGTCGGCGCAAGCGCACTGATCGGCGTCATCATCATCCTGCTCAAGTCATGGCACTGAGCGGCGACACGCCCCTGCGGGATCGCCGGCCACGTACGCCCAAGGGCCGCGGCAGGGTGGTGGCCGAGATCCTGGCCGAGGAGCGACCGTATGTGCCGATCCCGCTCGACCACCGAAATGCGTACGAGCTGCTTGCGGCGGTGATCCTCTCGGCCCAGTGCACCGACGTACGGGTGAATCTGGTGACCCCGGCCCTCTTCGCGCGGTACCCCTCCCCCGCCGATCTGGCGGTGGCCGACCCGGAGGCCGTCGAGGAGATCATCCACTCCACCGGTTTCTTCCGGGCCAAGGCGAAATCGCTCATCGGTATGGCGGCGGCCCTCGAAGAACGCTTCGGGGGCGAAGTGCCGGGCACCATGGCGGAGCTTGTGACCGTGCCCGGCGTGGGCCGCAAGACCGCCAGCGTGATGCTGGGCCAGTGGTTCGAAACGCCGGCGATTGCGGTGGATACCCATGTGCTGCGCCTGGGTAAGCGGCTGGGGCTCACCACGAATGACGACCCGGTGAAGGTGGAGGCCGACCTCAAGATGTTGTGGCCACGTGCCATGTGGGCCGACACCGGACTTCGGCTCATCATGCATGGGCGCGACACCTGCCCGGCACGAACACCGCACTGCGAGCGCTGCTCGCTGTACAACGCCTGCGTAAGCCGGGGTGCCTTCTAGGCGGCGGGGTGCGTGCCCGGGTTAGAGGCTGGCGGGCGGTGGCGTGTCGCCACGCTCGCGCAGGAACCGCTCGAGTTCGGCCACCAGTTCATCGCCCGAGGGAAGGTCGCTGGCATCCATGCGGTCCTCGTCGGCCGCCTGCTCCAGCTGCTCCACCAACTGCTGCAGGCGCGGGTCGCTGGCCACCACCTGATCTACCTGCTCCTCGAACTCAGCGGCGGCATGCCGGACGGCCTCGGTGTCGACGGTCGCGCCGGTGACGCGCATGATGCCGTCGAGCAGGGCGAGCTCGGCTTTGTGGTTGACGACGCCGGCGGCGTAGTGCGATGCCGGGGCCCACAGCGACACGGCCTCAAGCCCGCGCTGGGCGGCCATGAGGTGCAGCACGCCCACGATTCCCGTGGGGCCGCGATAGCCGGGCGGGCGCATGTCGAGTCCGCTCACCAGCGACTCCTCGGTGCTCATCACCGTAAGGGTCACATCGCGGGTGTGCGGCACGTCGGCCAGCAGGGCACCCAGAGTGACGAACCTGCGGCATCCGAGTGCCTGCACGGCATCCAGCAGCATGGTGCAGAACGTGGGCCAGCGCATGGAGGGCTCGCCGCCCATAATCAGAATGAGGTCGCGCGTACCGCCGGGGATGCGCACGGCGCTGATCTCCACCTCGGGCCATGTGAGCGTGTGGGGCTCGGTGGTGAGGTCAATGATCGGCCGGGTCACCTGGAAGTCGTAGAACTCCTCTGGATCCACCGTGCCGATGCGCTCGGCACCCATCTGCTCGCCAACCGTGGCAATGGCGGCTGTCGCAGCGCTCGCCGCATCATTCCACCCACGAAACGCGGTGATGACCACCGGGTCGCGAAGCGGCGGGTCGGGCGAGGTGATGGAGAGACTTTCACTCATGCCGCCATGGTGACAGGTGCGGAGCCGGTTCGCGGCCGGGAGCGGCACGACGCGGCCGCTAGCGTGATGCTCATGCCCATGGCCACCTCCACACACCCCGATCGCACGCGCGTCTTCCTGCTCGCCATGGTGGCGATCGCCGTTGACACGCTCATGTTCAGCGCGATCGTCCCCGCGCTTCCCGTGTACCAGCGCGATCTGGGCCTGTCCGTCACCGGCGTGGCGCTCATCTTCGCCGCGTTCCCCATTGCGCAGCTCATCGTGGCGCCATTCGCGGCGAAATGGGTGGATCGCATCGGCCGCAGGCCCGCAATCATCGCCGGCGCAGCGCTGCTCGCACTCGCGGGAGTGGGCTTTGCTGTCGCACGGGATCCGTACACCCTCACCCTCGCCCGCGCAGTTCTCGGCGGGGCGAGCGCCATCACCTGGACCGGCGCACTCGCGTACGTGAGCGACGTGTACCCACCCGACCAGATGGGGTTCCGGCTGGGGCTTGCCGAGACCGCCGGTGGTGGCGCCGGTCTCATGGCGCCGCTCCTCTCGGGTGTGCTCATCCAATCGGTCGGCCTCACCGAGACGTTCCTGATCTTCGCCATCTTCCCTGTGGCGCTGATCATGTGGGCCATTCGGGTGCCTGAGACGCTCGTTCGGCGCCGCGCGGCGCCGGGAATGTTTCAGACGCTGCGCGCGCTGGGCCGATCGCCCGGCGCACGCGCAGGGGCGGTCGCGCTCATCCTTCTCGCCATCGTGGAGGGCATGGTTGAGTCAATCCTCCCGTTGGACCTCACCGAGCGACTGGTTCTGGGATCGGCCGCAATCGGTCTGGTGGTGTCGCTGGGCACCGCGGCGCTGTTCCTCGGTGCCCCGATCGGTGGCAAGTGGTCCGACATCGTCGGGCGGCGTACGCCGATCCTGGTCGGAGGCGTGGTCACCGTCATCACGCTGCCCCTGATTGCGATCGGCCCGGCGTGGTGGGTGACCGTCACGCTGGCCGTCCTGCTCCTCGGCACGGCGGTGATGGCTGCCCCGGCAGGCCCGCTCTTCACGCACGCGATTGATGAGATGGGCCTGGCGGGGAGCTACGGCATCAGCGCAGGCGCAATGGTGATGGTGTACGCACTGGGATTCGTCCTTGGACCAGTCATCGGTGGCCTTCTGGCCGCGGTGATGCCCTTCATCGGCGTGTGCATTGCAGTCGCGGTGATCGTGGCGATTGGGCTGGTGCTGATCGCCCGCCTGCTGCCCCGGGCGGAGTAGCCGCGACGTCATCGGGACCCGGGGGGTACGCGCTCGCCTACCATGCCGCGGGCAGGTGAGCGAACAGGGAGCGCGCATGACAGTACGGGGCACGACCATTCGGATCGCGGCGGCAACGCTTGCCGCGGCGGCGATTGCGGCACCCACAGCGGTGCTGGCGGCGGGTTCATACAACACGCGGGCTGATGTCCGCACGCTCAAGCCCGCCAAGGTCACCAAGACGAGCGCACGACTCGGGGCGCTGGTCGCCCCGAATGGCGTTGCGGTGCGCGTGAGCCTGAAGATCACCACGAAGCGGTCAACCCGTACAGTGACGCTCGGCACCGTTGCCGCGCGCGCGCCTCTCGCGACGCTGCGAAAGACGGTCACCGGGTTGAAGCCCGGGACCAAGTACACCGTCAGGGCCATTGCGGTCAACGGCGGCAAGAAGACATCTCCGGGGACAACTGTGTTCCTCACGACGAAGCGCTAGAGGAGTGGCCATGGCGACGACAGATCCCAAGCGCGCGGCCTTGGTTCGCGCATTGATGGAGCGCGACCTCTACGAGATGCTCGACATCCCGAGGGACGCAGATGACGCGACGATCACCGCGGCCATCGCAACGCGCACCGAATGGGTCGAAGAGACACCCATGCGCGCCGCTGTGCGCGACGCCGAGATGCACTGGCTCGCCTGGAGCGAGCGTGCCCTCATCACCGACCCCGAGATCCGCGCCGACTACGACGCGGCCCTCGCCCGCCAGGCCGCAGCCGTGGACCGCGCCGTGGAGTCACGCGTCCGCGTACGCAAGCTGCACGCGGCCCGCGACCAGCTGGCCAAGCGCGAGGCACAGCGTGTGGTGCCCGTCGTCATCGATCCGCCCAAGCCGGCGCCCGCACCCCGCAAGCGCAAGGCCGCGACCAAGAAGGTTGAGGCCGGCGACAGCGCGCACGCCGTGCTGCAGGCCACGCAGGTGACCGATGTGGAGGAGGCACTCCGCGGTCTTGAAGGGGCTGACGGCAACGTCGCTGTGGCAATCGCGTTCGCCGACCGCGCAGTGGAACTCGACGATTCAGCCGACACGCTCACCCGCGCCGGGGCATCCCTGCGGGGTATCGGCGAGACCGATCGGGCGATCGCGCTGCTTCGTCGCGCGATCGACGCCGATCCGCAGCGCACTGATGCGCGTATCAGTCTCATCACGGCGCTCAGCGACTCGGGCGACCTGCCCGCTGCCGAGGCCGCAGGGCGTGCCGCAGTCGGCGCAGCGCCCGCCGATGCTGGCGTGCAGTACGCGTTCGGCAAGGTACTGGTGGAGCTGGGCCTGCTCGAAGAGGCCGAGACGGCGCTGTCAGCCGCCCAGTCCTTGGGGAACCCGCGCGCAGCAGACGAACTTCGCACCCTGCGTGAGGCGTACTCCGCCGACGCCGATGTGGATGGAGTCGAGCGCGTGGAGGAGATCTCCTACCCGGCGCCGCCTGTCACGAACGACCCCGCCGTGGCCGAGCCCGGCACCACGCCGGCCATGGAGGCCGAGCCCACCGCACCGGCTGATGAGCCCGGCGCGGACGTCACCGACGAGGGCTGATCACCCGCTGAGAAGACGTCGCGCGGCCCACTGACCGGTCCGTGCGACGTCCTCAACGCCCGGGCCCGCCGCCACGGCGTCGCCCGCGATGATCACGCGTGACCCACCCGGGTTGACCACTTCCTGGTCGATCCGCGTGCGCGCAGTCGCATAGCGCCAGCGCTTCACCTGCGTCCATGCGGCGGGTGCGGCGTGCCCCATCACCCCGGCGAGCGCGGGCAGTACCTCACCCAGCACGGTGTCGTCGGTGGCGTCAAACAGCCGGGCGCTGTCGTCGGGGCGGAGTCTGATCACCACCGGAAGCGCGCCGTCGATGGGCGTGCGCCCCTTCACGGCTTCATTGATGACGTATGCGATCGGTCCGGAGTCGGGTCGCGCGGCGAGCCAGCCGGGTTCGTCGATGGAGAGACCTGCCAGCACCATGACGGCCGGGTCGTACTCCACCGCGCGCAGTGCGTCGGCTCGCGCCACGGCATCGGGAAGCGTGGCGAGAAGCTCAGCCGCCTGAGGTGCCGGAGCGGTGATGACGACCGCATCGACCATGCTGATCGTGTTGCCCTGATCCTGCGCAATCTCAATGCCCTGCCCGCTCTCGCGAAGCGCGGAGACCCGCGTGCCCAGCAGCACCTCAACTGCACCAGCCATCGCCTTGGGCAGCACGGTCATGCCCGCCGGCCACGCAACCGCATCGCCGTCGAGGTGCACCAGCCCATCAGTTGCCAGGTCGCGCACCAGGCCTGCGAGCACACCACCGGATGGCACCTCGAGCACCGGCAGGCCGTGGTCCAGCACCATGCCCTCCACGCGCCGCGCGGCCATGCGACCGCCCAGTCCACGGCTCTTCTCGATCACAACCACCTCGTGCCCGCCGGCCGTCAGATCGCGCGCCGCCACCAGACCGGCGATACCCGCGCCGATCACCGCCACCCTCATCGGCCCGGCTTCTTCCTCGCCGCACGCCCGATGTTTCGCAGCATCCCGCCAAATACAAACTTGTGGAATGGCCAGACCATGTACCAGTAGGCCCGCCCCAATAGGCCACGCGGGTCGTAGAGCGCGGTCTGATGAATGATCGATCCGTTGGGCACCTCCTGCACCTCAAACTGCAGCCAGGCGCGCCCGGGAAGTGCCATCTCGGCGTGCAGGCGCAGGAGCCGGCCGGGCTCGATGGCCTCCACCCGCCAGAAGTCGAGGGTGTCGCCCACCACCAAGTGCTCGGGGTCACGGCGGCCACGACGGGTGCCGGCGCCGCCGAATGGCAGGTCGAGGAATCCCCGCAGGTCCCACATCCAGTTGGCGTGGTACCAGCCCTGCTCC
This sequence comes from Thermoleophilia bacterium, assembly GCA_037138115.1. Classification (GTDB taxonomy): domain Bacteria; phylum Actinomycetota; class Thermoleophilia; order Miltoncostaeales; family Miltoncostaeaceae; genus SYFI01. The sequence continues at coordinate 6,948 of JBAXJA010000080.1, forward strand.
CCACCGATGCGCTGGATGGGTGCAAATGCGCGGTCGGGTGGCACGGGCACGAACAGCGATCGCGCGTCGACCATGCGCGAGCCCTTGCGTGCGCCACCCCATGCGAGGTCGTCCTGCCCCACCGATGACATTGCATCCGACCAGCGGGTCTCAGCAAACTCTTGATCTTCATTGAGGAGCGCACGCTCTATCTGCTCAACCATGCCCATCGGCGTGATGGCGAACATCCGACGCGCGCGGTCATCGCTCACGACGGTCGGCGCGCGGAGCCCCTCCACAAGCTGACGGCCCACCTTTGCGTACACAGGCGTCACGAGCATGAGCCAGAGGCTTGACAGCCGCGGAGTGAGGACCGGTACGCGGATGAAGAATCGCCGCAGTCCGATGGCCCGCGCATACGCGCGGAGCAGATCTCCATAGGAGACGAGATCCGCACCGCCGATCTCGACCACCATGCTCTCGGGCAGGTCAACGTCGGGGGCCTGCACGAGGTATTCGACGATGTCCTCGATGCCGATGGGCTGGGTGGGTGTGTCCACCCACTTGGGCCACACCATCAGCGGGAGGCGATCCACGAGTGCGCGCACCATCTCAAACGACAGGCTGCCCGAGCCGATAATGACCGACGCACGCAGCTCGATGGTAGGCACCCCGCACTCCCTGAGAATGCGCCCGACCTCCTGACGGCTCTCGAGATGCGGCGACATGTATGTGCCCGAACCAAGGGCTCCCAGGTACACGATGCGCCGAACACCCTGACGGCGGGCGGCATCACCGAAGTTGCGTGCTGCTGCCCGGTCGGCCGCGAGGTAGTCGCCCTGAGCGCCCATCGAGTGCACCATGTAGAAGGCCGTGTCGGCACCGGCCATGGCCTCGTCGAGTCCCACACCTGTCACAAGATCACCCTGCACGATGCGTGTTGCCCCATGAACCCTGGGCGCAAGCACCTGTGGACGACGTGCCAGGCAGGTTATCCCCAGGCCATCCTGCTCCAGGCGGTGCAGCAGGCGGCCACCCACATAGCCCGTGGCACCCGTCATCATCACCCGTCGATTCGTTCCCTCTTCACTCATGCGACTCCCATCCGCTCAGCGGCGGACTTGTAGCGCTCAATG
>JBAXJA010000081.1:0-8029 GCA_037138115.1 Thermoleophilia bacterium
CGCTTGAGGATGCACTGCCGCCAGGGACTCCACTCGCACTCGCCGGGTATTCATTTGGTGCGTGGAGTGCGGTGAACGTTGCTGCTGGTGATCCGCGGGTGCTGGCCATTGCGCTGGTGGCTCCGGGCGCCTCGATGCCCGCCACGCTCGATGGCCGCCCCATCGCCATCGCACACCCCGAGAACGATCACATCACCGAGCCCCAGGTGCTGGCTGAATGGCTGTCGTCAATCGGTGGCGGCGAGTTGTCGGTCATCCTCGGAGCCGACCACTCCCTGCGCGACCGTGCGGGGGAGGTGTCGGATGCCCTTGGTGACTTTCTGGCCCGCGTCCTCTTGGCCCCCACCAATTAGAGTGCCCGCCATGACGACGAACCCGTACCAGCAGCCTTCAGACCCCGCCAAGCGCAAGAGCGCCGCGATGACCGACGGTGCCGACCGCGCAGCAGCCCGCGCCATGCTCAAGGCCATTGGCTTTGACGACGCCGCACTGGCCAAGCCAATCATCGGCGTTGGCACGACATGGATCGAGACCATGCCGTGCAACATCAACCAGCGCGATCTGGCCAAGCACGTGAAGGTGGGCATCCAGAAGGCCGGGGGAACGCCCATGGAGTTCAACACCATTTCCGTGTCAGACGGTGTGTCCATGGGCACCGAGGGCATGAAGGGTTCGCTGGTGAGCCGCGAGATCATCGCCGACTCCATCGAACTCGCCTGCATGGGCCACTCGTTTGATGCCGTGGTCATGCTTGTGGGATGCGACAAGACGATTCCGGGCGCCATCATGGCGCTCGGCCGTCTGGGTATTCCGGGTCTGGTGCTCTACAACGGCTCCATTGCCGCCGGGCGCTACGACGACCGCGACATGACGGTGCAGGACGTGTTCGAGGGGATCGGTGCCCACAACAAGGGCACCATCGACGATGACGAACTGCTGCGCATTGAGAACGCCGCCTGCCCGGGCGCCGGCGCCTGCGGCGGGCAGTTCACCGCCAACACCATGGCCATGGTGTCGGAGTTCCTGGGTCTGTCCCCGGTTGATCTCAACGGCATTCCCGCCACCGACCCGGCGAAGGGCTCGGCGGCCGAGGATGCCGGAAAGATGATCATGAAGTTGGTGCGCGACGGCCTGATGCCGCGCGACATCGTGGACCGCCGCGCCATCGACAACGCGGTGGCCTCGGTTGCCGCCACGGGTGGTTCCACCAACGCCGTCATGCACATCCTCGCCATTGCGCGTGAGTTCGACGTGCCGTTCACCATCGACGAGTTCGACACCATCGCCGAACGCACGCCCATCGTGGCCGACATCAAGCCCGGTGGTCGCTACGTAGCGGTCGATCTGTACAACGCCGGTGGCCCTGGTCTGGTGATGCGCGAGCTGTTGAAGGGCGGCAAGATCGATGGCACGGCACCCACCGTGGACGGTCGCACCCTGCAGCAGATCGCCGACGACGTGAAGGAGACCCCCGGGCAGCAGGTCATCGTGCCCATCGAGACCCCGCTCAAGGCCACCGGTGGCCTGGCGATCCTGCGCGGCAACCTGTCGCCCGAGGGTTCGGTGGTCAAGCTGGCCGGCCATGAGCGCCTGCTGCACCGCGGCCCCGCCCGTATCTTCGACCGCGAGGAAGAGGCCTTCGCCGCGGTCAAGGCCGGTGCCATCAAGGAAGGCGATGTGGTGGTTATCCGCTACGAGGGCCCGGCCGGTGGCCCCGGAATGCGCGAGATGCTGCACGTCACGGCCGCCATCGTGGGCGAGGGCATCGGCGATGATGTGGCGCTCATCACCGACGGCCGCTTCAGCGGCGCCACTCATGGCCTGATGGTGGGCCATGTGGCTCCCGAGGCGTATCGCGGGGGTCCCATCGCCGTCATCCGCGAGGGCGACATGATTGTGCTCGACGTGGAGAAGCGCGAGTTGAACGTGGAACTGAGCGACGAGGAGATCGCCTCGCGCCTCGCATCGTGGACGCGCCCCGAGCCCAACTACCGCACCGGTGTGCTTGCCAAGTACGCCACGCTGGTGTCGTCTGCCAGCGAGGGAGCGGTCACGCTGCCGAATCTTTAGCGGCACGAGTCCACCTCCCCGGTGCTGAAGCTGGCCCATTTCAGGTTCGGCCTGCTGCCCGGGGCGCGTCACGTGTCGCCCGAGGTGCGGCGAATGGGCGTTGCCGAGTTCCTGTCGGGGCTCGGCAGCACCGGATCCACGCTGGCGCTCTACTTCGTGGCGTTCAGCAGCCAGGGCAGCGCGACAGACGCCGCGTACGTGAGCGCGGCGTACATGGTCCTCTACATGCTGGCGTCATTCGTCAGTCCCGCGGTGTCGGCGCGATTCGACCACCGCCGTGTGGTTGTCGTTCAGGTTGTGCTGAAGACCCTCATCTTCATCCTGCCCTGGGTGCTGTCGCTCCTCGGGGATCTGACGGTTGGATCCATCATCCTGGTCATGGGCCTGACGGGGCTGGTCTCCGGGGCCACCCAGCCGGCGTACTACGAGGTGCTGCAGGATCTCTCGCCCAAGGGTGGGGTGACCGCTGCCAATGCCTTCATCGGGTCCCGGTACTCAGCGGCGGCGGTGATCGGGGCGATCGTGGGTGGGGCAGTGCTGGCGGCGATGGGCCCCACCTGGCTGCTCTTCGCCAACGTGCTGAGCTACCTGCCCCTGCTGTGGGTGCTGCTGCGATTGCCCGCTCGGGCCGCGGGCACACGGTCGGGCGAACCCAGGTCCCATATGGCGGCGGCACTTGCAGACTTGTTCCGTACGCGGGTGCTCCGCCTCGGGATCCTGCTCGATCTCGCCGTCGTGGCGCTGTCGATTCCCACCGCGCTGCTCACGAAGCTGGCAAATGGCGTGGGGACCTCGGCCGCCTATTACGGCATCGTGTCCGCCGCATCCGGGTTCGGCATGGTGTTGACCATGCCGCTCCTCGCGCGGCTCAACGCGCGGCGACAGCGCCCTGGCGTTGTGGTGGGGGCCATTGTGGTGCTCGCACTTGGACTGTTGCTCACCGGTGTTGTGGGTGCCACGGGCCAACAGGGCGTGTCCGGGGCCCTCTTGCTCTCGCTTGCGGTGTGTCTCGCCTTTCTGGGCAGCTTTGCGGCCGGCGACAAGTTGCTCGCGGTTGTGCAGGTGAGTGCGCCTGCGGCAGAGCGAACCGTCGCCATCGCAGCCATCACGTTTTTGGCAATGGCCGCAGCAACCGTGACCACCCTGGCTGAGGGCGCACTTGCCGATGTGCTGCCGGTGTGGTGGATCCAACTTGTGGCCGGGGCGATGGCGCTCACGCTCGCGCTGGTTGGCGTCGTGGCGGTCCGCCGCGGTTGGCTCCCGACGTCGCATGCATCACCCGCCTGAGGCGCATCACCGCGGCCCGGGGGTGGGGGCCGAGAGTGTTGGTACAGTCCGCGACGGCCTCTCCGGGAGGCGCGCTGGGGCGTAGCCAAGCGGTAAGGCTGCGGGTTTTGGTCCCGCGATCGGGGGTTCGAATCCTCCCGCCCCAACCAGGCACACAACACAGGCCAGCGAGATGAGCGTCGGCGCAGTCGTACTTGCCGCGGGTCACGGAACCCGCATGCGTTCTCGCCTCCCGAAGGTCCTCCACCCGATCGCTGGCAGGCCCATGATCATGTGGGTGCTCGACGCGCTCGGTGACGTGGATCCGGCCTCGGTGGTGGTGGTGCTCGGCCCCGAGGGTGACGAGGTCATCGAGTCACTTCCGGCCGGCATGTGCACGGCGCTTCAGGAGGTGCGCGATGGCACTGGCGGTGCCACGCGTATCGGGCTCGAGGCCCTCGATCCCGCGGTGGACACTGTGGTGGTCATGTGCGGTGACACCCCGCTGGTGGATCCGGAACTGGTGAGCGCGCTCATCAGCGATCACGTGCACAGTGGCCGTGCGGCCACCATGGTCACGGCCATCCTTCCTGACGGTGGCGCCTACGGCCGGGTTATCCGTGAGCCCACGGGCGTGCGGGTGGTGGAGGCGCGCGACGCGCACCCCGACGATCTTGCGGTGCGCGAGATCAACGCGGGCCTGTTCGCATTTGACCGCGCCGCGCTCGACACCGCCATTAACCAGGTGGGCAGCGAGAACGCACAGGGAGAGATCTACCTGCCGGATGTCCTCACGCTGGTGGCAGGCGAGGTGGGGGCGCTGGTGGCTCCCGATGCCACGGTGGTGCAGGGCGTCAACACCCGTGCCGACCTGGCCGACTGCGAGGCCGCGATCCAGACACGACTGCGAAATGAGTTGATGCTGGGTGGGGTGACCATGCCCGACCCATCCCGCGTGCTGGTTGACGCCTTCGTGACTGTGGGTCAGGACACCACGCTGTGGCCCGGCACGGTGTTGCGCGGCGCGACCAGCGTGGGGGAGGGGTGCGAGATCGGCCCCGACGTGGTGATGGTCAATTCGTCAGTGGGTAACGACACCGTTGTGGTGAGTGCCCATGTGCTGTCGTCGGCAGTCGGCAACGGCTGTCAGGTGGGGCCGTTCGCGTACCTGCGCCCAGGTGTGGCCATGGCCGATGGCAGCAAGGCCGGCACCTACGTGGAGATGAAGAACACCACGCTCGGCGAGAACAGCAAGGTGCCCCATCTGTCGTACGTCGGCGACGCCGAGGTGGGCAGCAACACCAATATCGGCGCGGGCAACATCACGGCCAATTACGACGGCTTCCGTAAGCACCGGACCACGGTGGGAAGCGACGTGAAAACCGGCAGCGACTGCGTGCTGGTTGCGCCGGTTACCATCGGCGACCGCGCGATGACCGGGGCAGGCTCCATAATCACCGGCGACGTTCCCCCGGGTGCACTCGGAATCGCACGTGCCCGGCAGCAGAACATCGAGGGCTTCACCGACAAGGCCGAGGCGCGGGCCAAGAAGGCCGCAGCCGATGACGACCCCGGAGCACACTGAGCATGAGCACCAAGAGCATCGATCGCGACGACTCCAAGCGCCTCATGGTGTTCGCAGGCACGTCCAGCAAGGCGCTGGGCGCACAGATCGGCAGTCGCCTGGGTATCGAACTCGGCGAGGTCATCATCCAGCGCTTTCAGGATGGCGAGATCTACGTGCGCTTCGAGGAGAGCATCCGCGGCGCCGACATCTTCTTGGTGCAATCCACCAGCACGCCGGTGAACGACTCCCTCATGGAGTTGCTCATCATGATCAACGCGGCCAAGTTGGCATCGGCGCACCGCATCACCGCGGTCATGCCCTGGTACGGATATTCGCGGCAGGATAAGAAGAGTTCGCCGCGCGAGCCCATCACGGCCCGCCTGGTGGCCCAACTGCTGGAGGCCGCGGGTGTTGACCGCGTGCTCACCATGGACCTGCACGCCGGCCAGATTCAGGGCTTCTTCCAGATCCCGGTGGATCACATGACGGCCACACCCATCCTCGCCGACCACTTCATGGAGCGCCAGTTCGCCGGGGACTTCCCCGAGGGGCTCGTGGTGGTGTCGCCGGACGCCGGGCGCGCAAAGCTCGCCAATCACTTCGCCGAGAAGCTGGGCGCGCGCCTCGCGGTGCTGGCCAAGCAGCGGCCCGAGCACAACACTGCGGAAATCACGTTCCTTATCGGTGATGTGGAGGGCAAGGCGGCCCTGCTCATTGACGACATGATCGACACGGCCGGAACCCTGTGCGCAGGGGCCGCCGTGGTGAAGAAGGCCGGTGCCACCAAGGTGCTGGCCGCTGCCACACACGGAATCTTCTCGGGCAAGGCATTCGACCGGCTTGAGGAGTCGGTGATCGAGGAGATCGTGGTGACCGACACCATTCCGGTGCCGGAGGGCTCGGCCGGCGGCAAGATCCAGATCCTCTCGGTGGACCGCATCCTGTCCGACACCATCCACAACGTCTTCTGCGATGAGTCGGTGTCGGAGATCTTCGCGGGCGAGAATCAGCTGTTCTGATGCACCCGTACTGTGGGCCTGCCCCGTGGGCGCGGGCCTTGCGGCCACCTGTTGTCCATCACCACCCTGTGCCCACCACCGGCGCCCGGGTGCCTGTGTGCCACGCCACGCCACGCTGACCGGACGTCCCGTATGCGCGTGGCCGGTGACACATCACGGCCGCCGGGCGACGTGGTCCTGTTGACTGGCCCCGGTGATGTCAAGTAATACCCCTCAGCCCACCCCTGGTGATGAGTCCACCCTGAACCCGCTTCAGCGGCGGGTGTGGTTTCTGTCCGGCCTCGGGGTGCTCCTCGACGGCTTCGACCTGTTCATCATCGGAGTGGCCCTGCCGCTCATCACGGTGCAGTTCGCTCTGGGCGACTTTGACAAGGGGATGGTGGGCGCCGCGGCGGTTCTCGGTGCGGTCGTGGGCGCGGCGGTCATGGGACGCCTTGCCGACCACTTCGGGCGTCGGCTGCTGTTCGTGGCCGACCTGCTCCTGTTCGTCATCTTTGCGGTGCTGTCGGCATTCGCATGGGATCTGTGGAGCCTTTTGGCCTTCCGGTTCCTCTTGGGGTTCGCCGTGGGTGCCGACTACCCAATTGCGTCGTCGTACCTGGCCGAGTTCATGCCGTCCAGTGTTCGCGGGCGGTGGATGGTGGGTGCGTTCAGCTTTCAGGCCATTGGGATCCTTCTGGGCGCGAGCCTCGGTGTACTGATCCTGCTGTCCGGAGCTGACCAGGATCTGGCATGGCGTCTCATGCTGGGGGCCGGAGCGCTGCCTGCGCTCGTCATCGTGTTTCTCAGACGCTCCATCCCGGAGAGCCCGGAGTGGGAACAGACGAAGAAGGCCCAGAAGAAACACCCCGGCACACGGGCGCTCTTTGCACCGGGCCTTCGGCGACGCACCATTCTCGCCGTGGTGCCGTGGTTCCTCATGGACATCATGCTGTACGGCGTGGGGATCTTCACCCCCACCGTTCTCGCCATGATCAGCATCGGTGGCGACGGAACGGTCATCGGGAAGGACATCGCCGTCACGGCGGGCACGGCAGCCCTCGACATCTTTCTGGTCATCGGCTTCGTCATCGCCATCGTGCTGGTGGAGCGGGTGGGGCGCATGTCACTGCAGATCGTGGGCTTCGTGGGTGCGACGGTGGGCCTGTTGCTCCTTGCCACCGGATCGCTCGGGACCCAATCCGATCCCGTCATTCTCATCGGGTTCGCCGTGTTCAATCTGATGGTGAACACGGGCCCCAACTCCACCACCTTCCTCGTGGCAGCGGAGGTGTTCCCCACCGAACTGCGGGCCACTGGCGCGGGGCTCGCGGCCAGCGCGGCCAAGCTCGGCGCCGTGGTCGGAATCATCTCGCTGCCGCTCATGCTGGGATCGATCGGACTCGCAGCCACGATGTACATCATCGCCGGGGTGAGCGCGCTCGGCATGATCGTGACCGCCGTCTTCCGCTTTGAGACGGCCGGCCGGGAACTGCGCGAGGTCAACACCATGCCCTACCCGCTTCCGGCTCCGACGGGCGCCAGCGACGATCGGTAACCACCTGCCCGGGGGCTAGGTGGTGGCGCGCTCCCGGCAGGTGTGGATGATGTCGAGCGCCTCGGCGCGATCGCCCCAGCCGCGCACCTCGGTCTCACCTGGCTCCAGGTCCTTGTAGACGGTGAAGAAGTGCTCAATCTCGTTGAGCAGGTTGGGGTTGACGTCGGTGATGTCCTCGATGGCTGACCACTGCGGGTCCTTCAGCGGCACGAGGATGACCTTCTCGTCGTGTCCCTTCTCATCACTCATGTGGAACACCGCCACGGGGCGGGCGCGGATCCAGCAGCCGGGGAACGTGGGCTCTCCCAGCAATACCAGGGCATCGAGAGGGTCGCCATCCTCGGCGAGGGTCCCCTCGATATAGCCGTAGTCGGCCGGGTACCGCATGGCCGTAAAGAGCATGCGGTCGAGCATGATGCGACCGCTCTCCTCGTCCAGCTCGTACTTGTTGCGGGACCCCGCGGGGATCTCCACCTGAACCATCACATCGTCGTCACTTGGCATGGGCGCGATGGTGGCACCCTGCGCGCCTGACGGCCCCCCGAACGTGCAATACCCTTGGCACATGCC
>JBAXJA010000082.1:0-7891 GCA_037138115.1 Thermoleophilia bacterium
TCGGTGTGCCGCCTGCTGCGAGTGGGCAGCGGTTGGCGCCTTGGGGTGGCGCTCGCCGGGTTCTTCATCTTCGTACCCGGAGCCCAGGAGTGGGAGATGGTGGGGTGGCGGCTGTCCGCGACGCTCTTGGGGATCACCATCGCCCTGCTCGCTGTCATGTTCGTCGCGCCCGACACCGCTGCCACGCGGTTGCGCGACGGCATACGCGCGGTGCTCGCGGCCATCGCATCGTCGGTTGACGCAGACGTTGAGTCGTGGCTCGGGGGTGGGGGAGGAGACAGAGCCGTGGCGGTGCCGGACGTCTCGGGCTTGCGCCCTCTGGTGGTTGACCGACGGCACGAGATCTCGCGCCGCGCTCCAATGCCGGATGCTGTCTCGGCGATGCTCGACGGCGTCGATCTGGCCGCGGCCGGTGTGCAGCGCCTCAACCGATACGGGGGCGAGGCATCAGAAGCGGGGCTCCATACGCATATCGCCGATGATCTGCGGGCTGCGGCCACCCGGATCGCCACGGCATGCGCGGTGGCTTCGCGGGCGCTTACCGACCCGTCCGCTCATCGGGATGCGCTTGCCGATGCCAGAGCCGGACTCGACACGGTGGAGGCCGACCTTGAGGCCGCCATCGAGCGGCTGCGGGCACTCGGCGTGACCCCCACGGCCCGCGCCGCCGAACTGACGCGGCTATTTGGGGTCATCAATGCCCTTGGTCTGGTGGCGATGGGCCTCGTACGCGCAATCGACGCGCTTCGGTAGGCGCTACCGTGCGCGCATGGCAAGTATTCGCCTTGGCGCCCGCTGGCTTCTTGCGCCTGATGGCGACGACGACGGCGAGCGCTGGGATCGCATCCCGGCGCTGGTGGCCGCTGCACTGGTAATCATCCCCGCCGCAGCGGTGCCGCTGATGGGTATCGCCACAATCGTGCGAACCGATCATGGGATGGGGTGGCAGTTGATTGCGGGGGTCCTCGCTGCCATCGGTGTGCTCGGCCTGGCGACCATCATCGGGGGTGCGGTGGCCGCCCTTCGCCGCGTGCGCTCACCGGTACCCATGGTGCTGGTGGCATTGGGAACAACCATCGCAGTGGTGGCCGGCATGCTGCTGGCTCCGGTGATGATGGCCAGTCTGGGACTGGGGTAGGCCAACCCTCAGAGGGCGGCCCCCGGGGTCAGCCGCCTTCGCCACCACCGGGTGGCGCCGGAGGCAGGGTGTCCCACGTCTTCTGCCATGCGGCGGTCGCGCCGCTGTGCCCAGCCAGGATGACCCACGTGGTGGATGCGGCCGAGATGCCGATGATCGCCACCGACAGCACCACGGCCACCCAGCCGCGTGAGAGAAACCGGCCGACGGCTGTGCCCGGACCCATGCGCAACTTGTCGCGCCAGATCCACGCCACGTAGATGATCGCCACAAGCACCGTGAATACGCAGAGCATCTTGGCGGTGTCGCCGTACGAGGCGTGGCTGCGAATCAGCTCGTCGTGCCCATTGGGCAGGCGGCGCTGAAGCTTCTCCCCTGACTCCCCGGCCAGATATCCGGCGCCCCCGCCGATGACCGCGGTGATGAGCAGCGCAATGCTGAGGCCGCGCTGATAGCGGCGCCAGAACACGGTGAGCACCGCCAGGATGAGCGTCACCGGGATGAGCACGATGGGGAAGTGCACCAGCAACGGGTGCGTCGGCAGTCCACCAAATGATTCAAGGATTCCCATGTGGGGAACCTACTGGTGCGGTCGGTTGCGGGGCCGGGACGAATTCAAGGAATTGGACTGGGTTTCGCGAGGGTTGGGGAAGGATTCACGTGCGGAGGGTCGCTCGTCACCGTACGGCCTCGTGCGCGTTGCCCAGCCCCGACCAGATGGCTAGCATCCACGCGGCAATCGACTGAGTGCACCTGCTGGGGTTCCGAATCCGCCCAGAGGTCATTTCGGTCGGCGTCCGGGGCGCGTCTGGACCGTGGGGTCCACTGACTCGTAGCGCCATCGGCCGCTCAAATCCGCTTGGAGGCACGTTGTCAGCACGACACTCCGTGGTGATCCGCCTCGCCGGTGAGTCCGGTGAGGGCGTCATCTCGTCAGGGGACATTCTTACCCAGGCCGCTGCACGCGGCGGGTACTACACCCAGACCTTCCGCACGTTTCCCGCCGAGATCAAGGGCGGCCCGTGCATGTACCAGTTCCGCTTGAGCGATGAGCCCATCTGGAGCCACGGCCGCGACGTGGACCTTCTCGTCTGCTTCAACCAGGAAGCCTGGGACCTGAACTGGGACTCCCTGGGCCCCGACGGCGTCATCCTCTACGACATCACCGAGGTGGCGATTCCCGACGAGTACCTGCCCCGGGCCCGCCCGGTGCGCATGGAGGAGCTCGCCAAGGAGATCGGTGGCTCGCTGCGTGCCAAGAACATGGTCGCCGTCGGCGCCGTCACCGGAGTCCTCGCGTTTGACACCACGCCCATCGAGGAGCTGGTGCTGCGCCGCTATGCCCACAAGGAGGGTGTGGCCGACGCGAACATCGCCGCTCTTCACGCGGGCTCCGACGAGGCAGCCGACCTGAAGGGTCGCTACCCGCTGGTACCGCCGGTGGAGACCGAAGAAGACCGGATGCTCATCTCGGGTAACCAGGCCATTGCCGTGGGCGCCATCGCCGCGGGGGTCAAGTATTTTGCCGGCTACCCCATCACCCCGGCGTCGGACATTCTCGAGTGGCTGTCGGTACGCCTGCCGCAGGTCGGCGGCCTCACCATTCAGTGCGAGGATGAGATCGCCTCGCTTGCCTCCGTCCTCGGTGCGTCCTACGCCGGTGCAAAGGCCATGACCGCCACCTCGGGCCCCGGCCTGTCGCTTATGGGCGAGCTCATCGGCTACGCCGGCACCGCCGAGATCCCTGTGGTCATCGTCGATGCCCAGCGCGGTGGTCCGTCCACCGGGCTGCCCACCAAGACCGAGCAGAGCGACCTGAACCAGGCGCTCTACGGCAGCCATGGCGACGCCCCGCGCATCGTCATCGCTCCGGTATCGGTGGAGGACTGCTTCTTCGCCACGGTTGACGCGTTTAATTACGCCGAGGAGTACCAGGTACCGGTCATCCTCCTTACCGACCAGGGCCTGGCCACGCGCCTCGAGGTGATTCACCGCCCCGAGACCGACACCCTCACGCTTACCCCGCGTAAGACGTCCAAGGGCGTCGCCCGCGAGGACTACAAGCGCTACGAGTACACCGACAACCACATCTCGCCCATGGGTATCCCGGGCGAGCCCACCGGCATGTACGTGGCAACCGGCATCGAGCACGACGAGTACGGCCACCCCGCCTACACGCCTGAGATCCATCTGGGAATGGGTCACAAGCGGTGGGACAAGCTGGAGCCGCTGAAGGCCGGCGCACCGCATGCAGCACACGGTGAGGAATACCCGACGGACGTCGCGTTCATCGGTTTCGGGTCCACCTTTGGCCCGGTGCGCGAGGCCATCGACCGCCTCACCGAGCAGGGGATGTCGGTTGGCTCGTTCTACCCGCGCGTACTCATGCCATTCCCTGCCGACCGGGTGATCGACTTCGTGAAGGACGCGAAGCGCATCGTCGTGCCGGAGGTCAACTTCACCGGGCAGCTCGCCCGCCTTATCAAGGCCGAGACCGGCATTGAGCTTGAGAGCGTCGCCAAGTGCGACGGCCTGCCGTTTACTGCAGAGGCCATCATGGATCTCGCCAATCAGGAGGTAGCCGTATGAGCACGCGCAAGCCCAGCGATTACAAGTCGGAGCTCAAGCCCATCTGGTGCCCGGGCTGCGGCGACTTCGGCGTTCTTGCCTCGCTCTACCGGTCGATGGCCGACCTCGACCTCGACCCGGCCAAGACGGTCATCGTGTCGGGCATTGGCTGCTCCAGCCGACTGCCGCACTTCGCGAGCACCTACGGAATCCACACGCTGCACGGCCGACCGCTGCCGGTTGCCATGGGCGTCAAGCTGGCCAACCCCGAGCTCACGGTTATTGCCGTGGGCGGAGACGGCGACGGCTTCGCGATTGGCCTGGGGCACTTCCCCCACGCCGCACGCCGCAACGTGGATATCACCTACCTGGTGATGGACAACGAGATCTACGGTCTCACCAAGGGCCAGGCCTCGCCCACGTCGCTGTACGAGCAGAAGGCGCCATCCACACCCTTCGGTAACCCAGAGGACCCGCTCAACCCGCTGGCCCTTGGCATCGCTGCCGGCGCATCGTTTGTGGCCCGCGGCGCGTCCTTTAACACGAAGGCGCTCACGGAGCTCATTACGCAGGCCATTGAGCACAAGGGCTTCTCGTACATCGACGCCCTGTCGCCGTGCACCACGTTCAACAACACTCAGGAGTCGTGGAAGGAGTTGGTCAGGGACGTGGCTCCGGACCACGACGTGACCAACCGCGAGCAGGCCTTCGAGCTGGCCCTGAAGGGCGGGTTCACGTTGGGAATCCTTTACCGCCAGGAGCGCCTGAGCCAGAGCCAGCGGTACAGGAACATCCTCGACAAGGCGAAGGCCAGCGACATCGACACCATGCTCGACTCGTTCAACGCCCGTAAGGGTGCGGCCATCGGCAAGCCCTCCTGAGGGCAGCCGACATCACCTGATGCGCCCTCGGGCCCGCTTCGGCGGGCCCGAGACGTTTCTGGCGCCGGTTCCCGCGGAACCACGGGTAAGAATTATGTGTTCCACCGAAACGATGGCGATTGGCACCCGGCCACTCATTGCGGAGGATCCCTTTCAGACGGGGGCGCACACTTCGGCTCGGTTCCTCCGACGGGCCGGGGTCCCCTCAGGGCTGAACCGGTGGCAGGACCTCCGGCCGGGCCAAGGCCCTGATTGGGAGAGCCGATCCGATCCCCCGGTCGGATCGGCCACCCCCCGCAGGTGTGGTCAGCTGCCCCCGGTGCAGCCGGTCAACCCGAGCGCGCGAAGGCGGTCGATGATCTCGGCACCGATGCGGGTCTGCTCGGCGGTGGGGTCGGAGTTGATCAACTCGATCGCCTCGCGGTCGGAGTTGGCGAGCGCCACGTTGTCGTCGGCGGCCTGAGTGATGAGCCGGTAGTCGTCAACCACCTTCGCCCACTGCACGGCGAGATCGGCCGGTGGCACAAGCGCATCAACGCGGTCGAGATGCGCGTGCCAGGCGGCAGCGGCCTTGGGATACCAAACGCGTGCCTCAGCGACGCTATCGGTGGGTGGGTTGCCCAGTGCACCGACGCGGGCGTACAGCGCGGTACAGGCGTTATTCACCGTGGTGCGAAATGCCGTGGCGGTGAGTGCGGGGCCGGTGGTGGTGGGCACCGTGACGCGTGGCGTGGTGGGCACCGGGCGGTCGGTGCCACCACAACCTGACATCCCGATTACTGCCATGAGCGCCGCTGCCGTGATGGCGAGCGCTCCCCGTCGCATCATTCGCTGCCCGCTGATCCGTCGCGTACGCGCTCATCGGCATCGAGGGCCATCTGCTTCATCTCCTCGGTGCGACGCGCCACGCGTGCTGCCAGTTCCGGGTCGGAGAGCGCGAGGATGCGCGCGGCCAGGAGGGCCGCGTTGGTGGCGTTGTCCACGGCGACCGTGGCCACCGGCACGCCACGGGGCATCTGCACGATTGAAAGCAGGCTGTCCATGCCCGACAGCGCGCTTGTGCGCACCGGTACGCCGATCACGGGCAGGATGGTGACCGACGCCAACATGCCGGGCAGGTGCGCAGCACCACCGGCGCCGGCGATGATCACCTGGATGCCGCGGTCGGCAGCGTCCTTGCCGTACTGGATCATCTCGTCCGGCGTGCGGTGTGCGCTGGTGACGCGCACCTCATGGCCGATTCCGAGTTCATCCAGCACGTCCACGGCTGACTGCATCACGGGCAGGTCGGAGTCGCTTCCCATCACTACCCCCACCACGGGCGCGCTCATAGCCGCACTATCCCGGCCGCAAGGCGGGCGGTATCGAGGGCGTCCTGCGGGCTGGCTCCGAGGGCGGTCACGTGGCCCATCTTACGGCGCACGCGAACATCGGCCTTGCCGTAGAGATGCACGTGGGCCCCGGCCACTGATGCGGCGCCCGAGACGTCGGGGGCACTCGGGCCATCGCGGTCGCCCAACAGGTTGACGAGGGCCGCTCCGGGGGCGATGAGTGCCGTTGACCCCAGCGAGAGTCCGAGGATGCCGCGAAGGTGATTCTCAAACTGCGAGGTGACACAGGCCTCGATGGTGTGGTGCCCCGAGTTGTGTGGCCTGGGGGCCAGTTCGTTGATGAGGATCCGGTTGTCCGCGGTGTGGAACATCTCCACGCCGGTCACTCCCGCGCCTCCTGCGGCTTCGGCGGCAGCCCGCGCCACGCGCTTGGCCTCCTCGGCCACCGACAGGCCAATTGGGGCGGGGCACAACAACTCGCGCAGCACGTGGTCGTGCTGGCGGGTCTCCACCACCGGGTACACGGCGTCGCCACCTCCATGGCGGCGGGCCACCATCACGGCGAGTTCGCGCTCGAAGTACACAAACTGCTCCACCAGCACACCACCACCGCGCTCGGCGAGCACCGGGTAGGCGGCGCGGGCCTCGTCGAGGTTCGCACAAAGGGCATTGCCGTAGCCGTCGTAGCCAAGGCGGCGCGACTTGAGCATGAGCGGCCAGCCCAGATCGTTGCCGATGGCCTCGAGGTCGTCGGCGGAATCGGGCACCGCGAACGGTGCAACGGGCAGACCCTCGTCGGCCAGGCGCTGCTTCTGAAGCGCTTTGTCCTGCACCACGCGCATGCGTGCGGGATGGGGGCGAACCGGTGTGCCGGCATCTTCGACCGCCATGAGGAACTCGGCATCGACAAACTCGTTCTCGAGCGTGAGCACGCCCACCTCGCGGCCAATGCGCAGCAGCGCGTCGGGGTCCTTCCAGTCGCCCTCGATCACACCAGCGGCCATGGGGGTGGCGGGTTCGCCGGGCTGCCCCAGCACAGCAACACGGATACCGAGCGGCCATGCCGCCAGCACGGTCATCTGGGCCAGCTGCCCGGCGCCAGCGATGCCGACGTCATAGGCGGGCGTGCGGTCACTCACGGGGGGGACGCTACCAGCGCTGGTGGTAGATTCGTGTCATGAACGCGACAAAGCAGATTCAGGTGGCCATGGTGATCGGGGGCGTGATCGGCCTCGTCGCCGGGTTCGTTCTGGGTGGCTGGCTGTGGGCATTTCTGGGCCTCGCCATTGGCTGGTTCGCAGGCGCGGGTGTGGGAGCCCTCTGGGTACGCAGGTAGCCTTTCCCGGTATTCGGCCCCCTGCTAACCTCATCCGCCCGAGGGCGTTTAGCTCAGTTGGGAGAGCACCAGCTCGACAAGCTGGGGGTCACTGGTTCGAACCCAGTAACGCCCACTCTCGGTAGAAAGGTCCGTTCCGACGGGCCTTTCGTCGTTTTCGGGCCCCGCCGGTATCCTCCACCACGAGCACCACGACCCAGGAGACTCCCCATGCGCCCCCGCACCCGTACCGCCCTCGCGGCCGCAGTCCTTGCCGTGGCCGCCCCAGTCGCTCTTGCCCATGCCGCGCCTGATATGGGGCAGACCGCGCACGCCAAACAGAGCAAAGCCTCGGTGCTGTTTGTTTTCGAAGGCCAAAGCGCCCAGATGGCCCCGGTCGAGGGCCAGGCCGGCGCCTATACCTTCACCATGCCCATTCGTACGGCAAAGCAGCCGGTGATCTGGTTCACCGACCGGCCAGCTCGTGATGCGGGCACGCTGTCGATGGGGAACTTCGTTGGTCTGTGGTCGGTCCAGGGCACGGACAGCTTCGCCACCGACCCTCCGAACGTCGCGATCGACTACACCTCAGGTGGCAAGCAGAAGACCTTCATCGCGACGATGACATCCCCGGTGATCATCCCGCCCACCGCCACGC
>JBAXJA010000083.1:0-7816 GCA_037138115.1 Thermoleophilia bacterium
GTGCTGGCGGGCATGGCGACGCAGACGGGCGGTGTGTTTGCGCAGACCACCTCAACGGCCGACCTCACCAAGATCTTTGAGGACCTGGGCGGGGCGCTGACGGTCGTGCCAACCGTGCGCGAACTCACGGTGCTGGCACCCCTTATTGCGTTGATTCTGCTGGCCAACGCCGGGGTGCTGATGGTGTTCTCGCGCCGTCGCCCTATCGCCACCGGACCGGGTGCCGTTATGCCGGGGCTGCCTCCGCTGGAGGGCTGACCGCGGGGGGGCGGATGAGCCCTCCGCGCGTAGTGGCTTGGAAACCCCCCCGTCGGGTCGCGACGGAACCTTCCTTGGTGGGGATAACCCCCGTATCTGGCTTGAAATAGGCAGATACGTCAGTGAATCCCGCGAACCGGCGCCACAATGGCGTGAGCAGGACCTTTCCCGCGACCGCATGGACGGAAATCTGTTTCTGCCACGTGAATTGCGGGCGCGAAGTCCCCTCTGCGAATCCCTATTGCCGCCGCCACGCGCTGACACCCACTCGACCCGTCGTTTTCCGACGTGGCTCCTCTCCCTCGTGGCGAGTCTGTTGGCGTGCGTGGGCATCACGTCGGTGGGCGTATCGAGCGCGCAGGCGGCGACCATCACCAAGCAGTTCAACGGCAGCACCTGGGAACTGATCGCCGGCTTCCGCCAGCCCACCACACAGGCGCTCACGGTGAGCGGCATGCGGTCGCTGTTCACCACCGACCAGAACTCGGGGCTCACCTCCACCGCGAGCATCTTCTCCACGGCTACCAGCGACGGTGCGCAGTACGCCAACCAGTCGGTGTTCGGCATCAAGCACAACGCCTACCTGCTCGAGGGCTACGACACCGCCGGCACGAGCCGCAACATCCAGGGCGTCATCACCACCGGCTCGCACACGTGGACCCAGCTGGGCGGCGCCACGATCGGGTCGGCCCTCGCGCTTCCCACTGGCATCACCGTGAGCGGTGCCTCGCTGTTCAACGCCGCGGGAGCGGTGACGCCCACCTACAAGTACCTGGCGCAGAGCAACGGTGCGGCTGCGGGCCTGTTCACCGCCGACACCGGCGACTTCATCCTGATGGGCGTCACCGACTCGGCCACTCAGGGCGCGGCCAATGCGCTCGACACCACCTTTAACGGTGCGAGCAACTCCATCGGCCTCGGCATGAGCGACGGCAACGGTGTGGGCCAGGCCGTGTCGGCCAACTGGGCGCAGCCCAGCACCACCATCAACGCCATCACCACCCGGTCGGCGGGCAACGCCTACGGCGGATCGGCCGCGCAGGCCGGCGGCAACCCCAACGGCTGGGTACTGGTGTGGGGCCGCCCCGAGGCCGCCATCACCCCGGTTGCGGCCTACTCGAAGACCACCACCATGCAGTTTCGGGTCGACTTCGCCGCGGGATCAGCGACCGGCCTCGACACCACCGACTTCACGGTGGGGGGCAGCAGCACGGGGTGGTCGGTGGCCTCGGTCACAGGGTCTGGCGCCGGGCCGTACACCGTCACCCTGAACGGCGTGGCGCCCACCCAGGGCACTGTGACGCTGTCGCTCAACACCGGCACCGTCACGGTGGGGGGCTCGTCGTTCCCCACGGCGCCCATCGCCGGGACCGCGGCCACCACGTACGACTCCGTGGCACCCACGGTGACGTCGCTTACGGCAGCAGCGCTCACCACGTTCACCAGTCCCATCACCTACACCCTCAACCTGAGCGAGGCACCGACCGCGGCGCTCACGGCGAGCAACTTCATCGTCAGCGGCACATCGGGTGGATGGGCGGTGCAGTCGCTGACGGGGTCGGGTTCAGGCCCCTACACCGTGACCGTGGCCAATACGGCTGGTATTCCCCCCAACGGCACCATCAATCTGGGCCTTCGTGCCGGGTCGGTCTCCGACGCCGCCGGCAATACGGGGCCCGCCACGCAGTACAACGCATCGACCGTCACCCTGTACCGCGGTCTCGACCTGGGCACGCCGACGGTGGCGTCGTTCACGGGGTCCACGGCGAGTACGGCCACCAGCCCGCTCACGTTCTCGCTCACGTTCGATCAACTGGTGAGCGGGCTCACCACCAGCGACTTCTCGTTCGGCGGCACCTCACCCGGCTGGGTGGTGGCCAGCGTGACCGGGTCGGGCACCGGGCCGTACACGGTGACTGCCACGCGCGCATCGCCGGTGCCGGATGGCACGCTCACACTGATTCTGCGGTCGGGCGCGGTGATCGACCGCGCCAATACGCAGGGGCCACTGACGTCAGCCACCTCGCCGATGGTGACGGTGACCACGAAGCCGGCCAACACGGCCGTGCCGGTGGTGACGGGCACGGCCACCACCTTCGGGGCACTTACCGGCACCAACGGCACGTGGACGGGGCCGGCCACCATTACCTACGCATCTCAGTGGCAGGTGTCGGACGATGGAGCGACGGGGTGGAGTGACGCCACGGGAACCGGAAGCGCCACGGCCTCGTATGCAACAGCGCAGGCAGACATGGGCCGGTATCTGCGCCTGCGCGTGACGGCGACCAACAGCGGCGGGGCCACGGCGGCGTACTCGGCGGCCACCGCACGGGTGATGCCCGGGGCCTCGCTGCTCACCACCGCCGCGGGCCCCGACCTCGTTCTGCAGACGGTCATCGGCACCGGTGGTGCGCTGGGCGGCACGGTGACGGGTGGCGCCACCGGTGCCAACCCACGTGGCATGGCCGTGACGCCCGACAACGGCTTTGTCTACGTGGCCAACTTCGGCGGCAACTCCATCAGCCAGTTCGCGGTGGGACCCACCGGCGCGCTCACCCCGCTGTCACCGGCAAGTGTGGCCACCGGTGCCGGCACCACGCCGCAGTGGGTGGCCGTCACGCCCGACCAGCGATTCGCCTACGTGGCCAACCGGGGTACCGGCACCGTGGGGCAGTACCGGGTGCTGTCTGATGGTCGCCTGAGCGAACTCCCCACCGCCACGATCGCCGCTGGCACCACCACCGAGAATCTGGCGGTGAACCCTGCTGGCACGGTGCTATACGCGGCCAGCCGCGGCACCAGCGAGGTGTTCCAGTTCTCCATTGATCAGGCGTCGGGTCAACTGAGCGCGCTCTCGACGCCGAAGGTGGCGACGTCCACCGACCCGGCGATGATCGTGATCAGCCCCAACGGGCAGAACGCGTACGTGTTCGGCAATTCGAGCGGCAGAGTGGAGCAGTTCACCGTTGGGGCCGGCGGACTGCTTACGGCCATGACACCGGCCAACGTGGCCTTCTCCACTGTGGCCGGAGGCATGGTGTCGCCCGACGGACGCAACCTCTACGGCACGTCGTGGTCGGGGAACGTGCTGGGGCAGTGGTCCATCGGTGGCACCGGCGCACTCACCGCGCTTGCCCCTGCATCGGTGGCCACGAGCACCACGCCGGTGAGCCCGTACGTCGCGCCCGACGGCGCCAACGTGTACGTGCCCAATTACTCCACCTCGCTCGTGTCGCAGTACACGCGCAACGCAGTGACCGGACTTCTGACGGCCATGACGCCGCCGACGGTCACGGTGGGTGCCAATCCATGGACCATCAGCCGCGTACTGCCGCGCCCCACCGTGATGGCCATGCGCACGGGCCTCGCCACCGGTACCGCGGGCGCCATGACCTTTACGGTGTCGTTCAACCAGTGGGTGAGCGGCCTGGACGCCGCCGACTTCAGCATCGTGGGTGGGGCGACTGGCTGGAGCGTGCAGTCGGTCACCGGATCGGGCGCTGGCCCGTACACGGTGACGGTGGCCGGGAGTGGCGCCGGCCAGGTGAACCTGCGCATGGCTGCCGGTGCTGTGACCGACAACCTGGGCAACACCGGCCCCAGCGCACCACGCCTCGGAATCGGTGGCGTGATGAGCGGCACTCCCCAGCCCACGGTCTCGTCGGTGGCTCGCGTGGGATGGGCAACCGCTGTCACAACCGGCGACTGGTTGGGCGAGGGCAACACGCTGGCCTATCAGTGGCAGGTGTCGGGCTCGGCATCGGGCCCCTGGGCGAATGCCACGGGCACGGGGAATGCCACGGCCACGTACACGCCCGCTGTGGGTGACGTGTGGCAGTACGTGCGCGCGGTGGTCACCGCCACTGCGCTCGACGGCACCACGGCCACCATGAACTCCGCAGCACGTGTGGTGCAGCCTGCCGAGGTGCTGTATGCCACCAACAACGGCAGCGCGAACGTGTCGCGGTTCACCGTGTGGCGCGATGGCAGCCTGTCGGCCGCCGTCAACGTTGCGGCGAGCACGACGCCATCCGGCATCGCCATCACGTCGAATGGCCGTTACGTCTACGTGGCCAACAATGGTGCGAACACCATCTCGCAGTACTCAACGGACGATGCAGGGGCGCTCACGCCCCTCGCCGCTCCCACCATCGGGCAGACGGCTCCGTATCTGATGACGACGACCCCTGATGGGCGCTTCGTCTACGTCGCCAGCAACACGGGTAACGCGATCACCCAGTACTCGGTGGGTGCCACTGGTCAGCTCACACAGATCGGCTCGCCGGTAGCCACCGGATCGGGCCCGGGGCTCATCCGCGTCACCCCGGACGGCAAGTATGTGTACGTGAGCAACGGGTCGGGTACCAGCATCTCGTCGTACACGGTGAATCAGGACACCGGCGTGCTCAGCTCGCTTGCGGCCACCGCGGCCACGCTTGGCACCGCACCCCGTGGTCTGGCCATCACACCTGATGGTCAGTATCTGTATGCCACCGCCTCTACGGCGGGCAAGGTGTACCAGTACCGCATAAATACGAATGGGTCGCTCACGTCGGCCGGTGCCGACCTCACGCTCACCAACGCCACGCTGGTGACCACTTCGCCCGACAGCCGGTACGTGTACGTGGCACAGCAGGGCAGCAACCTGCTGGCGCAGTACTCGGTGGGAGCCGGAGGCGTGCTGACCGCGATGTCGCCCGCCACTGTCGCGCTGTCGGGCACTTCGATCGATCTGGTCTCACGAGCTTCGGGCGACGCGCTCTATGCCGCGTCCGGCTCGATGTATCAGTACTCGGTCGGCGGCAGCGGAGCGCTCGCAGCCATGACCCCTGCCAGCGCCGCCGCAGGCACCACGCCGTGGTACCTGGCCACGCGTCCGCTGGGCCCTGCTGCCACCGACATCCGCGCGGTGCCGGCCACAGCCAGTGCCACCTCGCTCACCTGGAAGGTGTCGTTCAACCGCCCTGTCACCGGCGTTGAGGTGTCGGACTTCGCACTGGGCGCATCCGCTGGGTCGTGGTCGGTCACGGGCGTCACCGGGTCGGGCGCGGGGCCATACACGGTGACCGCATCGGGCAGTGGTGCGGGCACCGAGATCCTCACGCTGGCCGCCGGGTCGGTGACCGACCTGGCGGGCAATACCGGCCCCATCACCACGCGGTCGGCGGCATCGGTACCCGTCGTGACTTCTGCGGCTGGTCCGACGGCCACAGACGCCCCGCGCGTGGGTATCGCGCAGACCGGCACCGCGGGCACGTGGGTGGGCGAGGGCACTGTGACCACCTACCAGTGGCAGGTGTCGGATGACGGCCTCGGCGGCTGGACAAGCGCCACGGGCACCGGCAACGCAACACTCACCTACACGCCCGCGCAGGCCGACCTGTGGAAGTACCTGCGACTCACCGTGACCGGTACCAACGCCGCCGACACCGGCACCGCGAGTTCGGCCGCCGCCTACGTGGCAATGCCCGACCTGGTGTTCGCCAGCAACAACGCGGGCAACTCGGTGACCATGATGAGCGCGGGCGCGAGCGGTGCCCTCACGCCGGGGACGACCACCAGTGGCTTTACGGCCCCGCGTCGCATCGCCACCACGCCAGATAGCCGCTTTCTCTACGTGCCCAACATGGCCGCTACCGGCACGGTGAGCCAGTTCGCGGTGTCCGAGACGGGTGCGCTCACCGCGCTGTCGCCTGCCACGGTGTCGTCGGGTGCGAGCCCCACCGGGGTGTGGGTCACCCCGAATGGCCGTTACGCGTACGCGACGAACAGCGGTGGGGCCACCGTGTCGCAGTACTCCATCGGGGCTGACGGCAAGCTCACGGCGCTCTCGCCCGCGACTGCCGCGGCCGGTACCGCTGCGTCGTTCATGGCGATCAATGCGGCGGGTACCCGTGCGTATGTGGTGAACCGCAACAACGGGGCGACGCCGGCGACCATCTCGCAGTACTCAATCGGGACCGACGGCAAGCTCACGGCGCTCACCGCAGCCACCGTCTCGGTGCCCAACCTTGATCCCGTTGAAATGGCACTCACCCCTGACGGCCGATACGCGTATGTGACGTCGTTCAACACCGGGAAGGTCACCCAATATTCGGTGGGTGCAGATGGCGCGCTCACAGTTCTTTCGCCGAGCAGCGTGTCGGTGACGAGTGCGGTGGGTGTCGCCGTGAGCCCAGATAGCGGCAGCCTGTACGTGGGTTTGTACTTAGGCGTCTACCAGTTCACCATCGGGGCGAATGGCCAGCTTGTGGCGAAGGCGCCCGCCTCGCTGCCCTCGGCCACTTGGGCTGCCGATCTCCTTATTTCGCCGGATGGCAAGAACCTGTATGCCGGTGGCACCAACACCAGCCCGCTGGTGTCGCAGTACTCCATCGGTGCGGGCGGTGCACTCACCGCGCTCAGCCCGGCGTCGGTGACATCTGGCGGGAACAACCCGCTGGCCGTCACGCTCGTGCCCGCGCAGTTCCTGTCTCCCACCATCGCGCCGTCGTCCACTTCGCAGTCGGCCACCTCATTCACCTACAGCGTGCGCTTCACGCGGGCCGTGACCGGCCTTGATACCAGCGACTTCACCGTCGGTGGCACGGCCACGGGTTGGACCGTGCAGTCGGTGGCCGGTTCCGGGGCCGGTCCGTACACGGTGACGGTTGGTGGCGGTACCACCGGCACGGTCATTCTCTCGCTGCCGACCGGCACCGTCGCCGACGTGGGTGGGGCATCGGGTCCTGTCGTGGCCAAGACAGCTGCCGCGGTGACCGTTGACCGCGGACCCCCGTCGGTGGCGTCGTTTACCCCGGCGTCGTCAACGATCGGCACCACCCCGGCCACGTATTCCCTCACCCTCGGTGAGCCCGTCACCGGCCTGACGGCATCCGACATCTCGCTTGGCGGCACCTCCAGCGGGTGGACCGTGACCGGCGTGACGGGCTCCGGCGCGGGCCCGTACACGGTGACGGTGGCCGCGAGTGGCATGCCCACCGACGGCACGCTCATCCCACGCCTGGCGCTGAACGCCGTGACCGACCTGGGTGGCAACACCGGCCCGCTGTTCGCCACCGACGCCACGGTCGCCAACGTGGTGTTCGCCCCCCAGGCCCCACAGGTGGTGGCCCGCCAGGGCGACAACCTCATCTCGTGGACACCCAGCACTGGCGCCAACGTCACTGGCTACAAGGTGTACTGGGGCACGTCGGCCGGGAGCCTCAGCAATTCGGTCGCCATTACGGGTCGGTCGACTTCGCTGTACGACCACGCTGGCCGCACCATCGGCACCCCGTACTTCTATGCGGTGGCCCCAGTGGACAGCGCCGATAATGAGGGCACGCGCACGGCCACGGTGAGCGCCACGCCCACCTTCACGGCCGACACACGCCTCACGTGTACCGGCGCGGCCCAGACCTACGTTGTGCCCTCGGGCGTGTCGTGGATCACTGTCGACGCCCTGGGCGCCCGCGGCGGTGAGAATTCGGCCGTCGCCCGCCTTGCCACTGGCGGCAAGGGCGCACGCACGCAGGCCGTCATCCCCGTGACCGCCGCCGAGAGCCTGCAGGTGAAC
>JBAXJA010000084.1:0-7744 GCA_037138115.1 Thermoleophilia bacterium
CTGGCGTCGCCGGTCTTTTTGATACCGAGCGCGTTGCAGTGGTGATCGAGAAGATTTTGACCGTCTGGCAGGTTCTCGCTGTACGTCGTTCCGTTGAACGAGAATGACGGAATGACGTCGTCGCCACTCTGATGGGACGGTCCGTAGTGCCCGTTGTAGGCACCACCCGCATTGGTCGTGATCTCGGCGTAGGGGTTGGATCCGGAGTGCGTGGCGTGGCACATGGTCACGCTGACCGTGTCTGGCGCCGTCGTGCTCGCGGTGGCGACCGAGGAGAGGCCAACGAGGCCTGCTGCGCCCGCGAGCGCGGCGATTGCCCCCGCAGTGGCGCGTCGCCGTGGTCGTCGCGGATTATTGGGATGCTTGCCCATTGCAACGCCTCCATGCAATTAGTTGTCCCCGAATGGGGGGCGTTGCTGGCAACGTATGCGAGTTCTTCGCCCGCGCCGCCACCGGAACGGGGGGTTTCGAGCGACCACGCGGGTGGGTTGTACCCCCTCGTACGGGTGGTGTGAGATTCCAATTTCATGGGCGTGTCGGGGTGCGTGGCGCAGTCAGAGATTCGGGCCGTGCCTATCCCCCCGTCCAGTTGGTGGCGCCGGCGGTCGGCGGTTGCGGCACCACCCCCCCCGGGCATTTCCCAGCTAGCCGCTCCACCTTTTCGAGGCAACGGCGACCAGCCCGGCGGCCGCCATCCCTACGCCCCCACCACCACGGGGGGGGGCGTCAAGTGCTGGGCACCAAGCAGGGATGCCGCGCGCATGGGTATGGGTGGTGCCCGGGCCCGGCGTGCTCTGGTGCGAACGGGCGATATGAACGTCGCACCCGCCGATGATGCGCGCGGTGGGTGTGGGGAGGTCGGCACCGGTGTGTGATTGAGGCGCCGCATCCCTGCGCCAGGACAGGGAGCCGATCGGGCATCGAGCGCGGGGTGCGGGACGGCGGCCGCGACCCGTCACCGGGATCCCCCGCCGGGCGCCGCTAGAGTCACGCCCGATGTCGGATCTCGCCCTCATCGTTGCCACCACCCTCATGTTCGCCTCCATTGCCGGGGCGATCGGGCTCGGCATGGTCGCGTGGCGGCGCCAGGGGGTCATCAAGTCGCTTGAGGTGCGCGAGGGCGGCGGACTGGGGAGGTCGGCACCGGTGGCATCGGACCGCCAGATGGCCCTTCGCGGCCGCGCGGGCACGTCGCAGGGCGATCTCCCGGTTCCGCCTGATGGCCGTATGCGTGCCGGTCTCATCACCGCGTTCATCGCCGTGCTGCTCATCGGTGGCGCCGCCGGCTGGTGGTTCCTTATTCGCGATCAGGGCGGCAGCACCACCACGCAGCAGGCGGGTCTGCAGGGGGCGCCGGCGAATGGCCCACTCGGCCCCGATCCCGCCGTGACGGTGCCCGATGACCCGCCCGTCATCCAGGATCACGCGGCGTACACCGTGGCCGTACTCAATGCCAGCGGGGTGACCGGTGCTGCGGCCACCACCGTGGCGCCCAAGGTTGAGACCGCGGGCTATCGCGTTGGCGCGATCGGTGACGCCGGCACCCAGGATCAGATGACCTCGGTGGTGATGTGGCGACCGGGCAAGCAGGCCGTGGCGCAGAACGTCGCCAAGGATCTGGGTATCACCCAGGCGCCACCGCTCGACGGCATCTCCACCTCGAAGCTTGGTCAGGCCGATGTGGTTGTGGTGGTGGGCAAGGACATCGCCGCCGCCCCATGAGCGATGGCGCGCCGGGCGGTTTCCGCACCGACCTGCAGGGGCTGCTCATCCAGATGGCGCCCCCCTATGGGTTCACCCTTGCCACGTTCACGGCTGGCGGGCTTATGGCCTATGAGCATGGTGCTCCAGACCCTCTGGAGATCTTCTTGCTCCTCGCCGGGGCGTTTCTCGGTTATGCGCTCCTGGGCATGGTGACGAGGTCGTTGCGCAGTTTGCTCGTGCCCCAGAAGGTGGTGATGCGCGGCTGGCAGATGCTTCACGTGGCACCGCTTTCCACGGTGTTCCTCCTCGCCTGGGCGTCCGCGGTGTGGGTTCCCGCACCGTTCTCATGGTTCATCACCGGGATCGTGCTCACCATGGCGTATCTCGGGGTACTGAGCGCTGTTATCTATTGGGGTGTGCCTGCCGACCGCGTGAGGCGGACCGACCTTGGGGGCTGACCGCCTGCGTGCCCTCGCCGACGCGGAGGCACCACTGGTGCTCCCCGGGGTGTACGACGGCCTCTCCGCCCGGCTGGCCGTGGCCGCAGGCTTTGATGCGCTGGTGGTGGGCGGCTATTCGGTGTCGGCCTCCCGGCTCGGGATGCCCGACTTCGGGTTTCTCACCCAGACCGAGATCAGCGATGCGGCGCGTGACATCGTGGCCGCGGTGCCGGGGATCCCCGTGGTGGTGGATGCCGACACCGGATACGGCAATGCGCTGTCGGCGGCCCGTACTGCGCGCCTGCTGCATCGTGCTGGCGCCGCGGGGATGATCCTGGAAGATCAGGAGTGGCCCAAGCGTTGCGGTCACATGGCGGGCAAGCGAATCGTGCCCGCGGCGGACTGGCTCGCGAAGATCCGTGCCGTCACCGACCTGCGCGACGAGGGCATCGATCTATTTCTCATTGCCCGCACCGATGCGCGCGGCATCGACGGGCTCGACGAGGCGTTGGCCCGCGGAGCCGCTGCGGCCGACGCCGGGGCTGATGCGGTATTCGTGGAGGCCCCGCTCGCCCGCGACGAGCTCGTGCGTATCGGGGCGCACCTCGCGGGCCATCGGCCGCTCGCCAACATGGTGGAGGGCGGGCGCACCCCGCTGCTCGGTCGGGATGAATTGGGGCAGATGGGGTTCCGCATCATCCTGTGGGGCATCACGGGAATATTGGCCGCTGGTGCAGCGCTCAGGGATGCCTACGCCGCCATTCATGCGACGGGGGAGGGGCCTGCACAGGATGCCCTCATGACCTTCGGTGAGCTCACAGACGCCGTCGGGCTTCCGGAGCATCGTGCAAATGACGATCGGTACGCCGCCGAATAGCGACGGATGGCCCGGGGGCGCGGACGCCCCCGGGCCGATCACCGCAACTGCTAGCTCAGGGCCTGGGCCTTGAGCTTGGCGAACTCCGCGTCGTCAATCGTGCCAGCGTCGAGCAGGCCCTTGGCCTGAGCGATCTGGTCGGCCGGCGTACCGGTGCTGCCAACCATCTGCTTCAGGTGCTCCACCTGCGCCTGCTGCGCCTTTTCGGCGCGTCCGGCCATTCCCCCACCGCGCGCGATGAGGTAGATCAGCACGCCCACGAACGGGATGACGATGATCAGAATCAGCCAAGCGGCCTTCCCGAGTCCGGACACGTCATGACTACGGAACAGGTCGATGATGACGTTGATCAGAACCACGAGGAACATGGCCCACACGAAAATGACGAAGGTCGTCCACAGGACGTCCCAGAAACTCCAGTTCATTCATCCTCCGATGAGAAAAGTGCGATGGGCGACCACTGAGGGCCGCATGCTCGCGGTACGTTTGCCGGTGCTCCGTGGGCATCTGGCGGAGACTGCCCTTACGGATCAGCGACCCCGGGAACCTATTGGATTCCGGGGTCGCTGGTGTGACGGTGCTGCTCAGTGGGTCATACGTTCATCCAGTCACCCGGACTGGGCGGCCGGCAGCCCTCACCCGCACGCAACTGCGTCCTTGCGCCGCTATCGCGTTGTCGGCGATTGCCCGGGCGACATTGCACACGGTGCCTCTGGCGTTTGCCTTGAGGTTGAGGATGATGCCGACGGTCTTCGTGCTCCCAGCGCCGATGGTGCCCAGATTCCAGGTGAAATTGTGCCCGGCGCGGGTGCTGCCCGCGGGAGTCGACCCGATCACAAACGCCGAGGGCGGCAGATCGGTGAGGGCCACGTTCGTGGCGGTGACCGCGCTGGTGTTCGTTACGCGGATCCGGAAGCCCACGATCGAGCCTGGCCGGGCAAGAGCCACTCCCAGTTTGCGGACGGACAGGCTCGCTGGCGCGGCCGTCACGAATGCTGCGGGTGCGACCCGTGAGTCGGCGGCCGGTGTGACCACTGGCGGGCAGGTGACGATCGACGTCGAGGTGGCGCTGGTGATCGCCGTTTCCGGCGGTGGTGCGTAACCGGGCGGCAGATTCAGGGCCACAGTCGCGGTGTTGGACTCAGTGCTGTTGCAGACCGTGCCAGCGATCCTGGTCGCCGTCCAGACACGCGAGGTGCCAGCCGCCAGATCCGTGGTGTCAACCGGAGGGGTCAACGTGTTCGCCCCCGGATCCAGCACGTTGATCGACGTAAACGGAATGGTGTTCACGCCGGTGTTTGTCACCGTGATGTCGTAATTGATGGTGCCGTCCGGCGCAATCGTGGCCGGGCCGGCCTTGCTGATTGCCACGTCCGTCGGGCAGGTGATGACCGACGTCGCGGTGGAGCTGTTGTTTGACGTATCCGGCTCTGAGTAGCCGGGAGGCAGATTCAGCGTCACAGTGGCCGTGTTGGAGACACTGGCCCCGCACTCGGCCCCGGCGAGCTTGGTGGCCGTCCACACCCGCGAGGTGCCAGCAGCCAGATCACTGGTGTCCTCGGGAGGGGTCAACGTGTCCGCCTGCGGATCCTGCACGTCAATCGACTTGAACGGAATGGTGCCCGAACCGGAGTTCGTCACCGTGATGTCGTAGTTGATGGTGCCGTTCGGTGCGATCGTCGCCGGGCCGGACTTGCTGATCGACACGTCGGTCGGGCAGATGGTGGTGGCCAGCTGCTTGAGCAGTGCCTCCAGGTCTGCTGGGTTCGACGCCACGGCGTAGTCCTGTCCAACCGTCGGGCCACTGATGGCCTTCAAGTTGTTGAGGGCGATGCCGCCACCCACGCCCACTGCGAGGATTGCCTGCTCGTCACCCGTTGCGTCGAGCGTGTCGGGATTCTTGGCGAGGTTCGCAGAGGCAATCCCGTACGTGATGTTGGCCAGACCGTCGGTTCCAACCTGGTGCTTCGTTGGGTTGCCGTCGGTGATGAATACGACCACGTCCACGTTCGAGGTTGCGGCGTCCTGAAGGGCTGCATCCCAGTTGGTGAGGCCACTCCCGGATGTGGCATTGGCCACCGTGGCGACGAAGCTCTGCGCGTCGCTCTGCCCAGCAGCGGTCGCGAGGTCATACGGCGTTGTTCCGGGGATGGAGGTGTCGGCGAAACTGGCGATCTTCAGCGACGTGTGGGTACCCGCGAGCTGCGTAATGAATGCATTCGCAGCATTCTGGTAGTCCATCCCGAACCCATAGGTTGAACCAGACGTATCGATGACCATGAGCACGTTGAGCCCGGCTCGGCAGGTCGTCTGGATTGTGGGATTCACCCGCTCGTTCACGAAGCGTGTGCTGGCCGGACCGGGGATGGCGAGCTTGGTACCGGCCGCCATGACCGTGGTCTTGGTGCTCACGTACTGCATTGGTGCCCCATATGGCTCCAGTGTGTAGATGGAGAGCCAATTCGGGGGTGGGGTCGCCTCGCGCACGTAGTAGTCGCCGGAGCCAACGGATGCGCTGGCCAGTCCGGCTCCGTCTGTGGGGTTGGGGAATGGGGTCACCGACACAAATGAACTGGTGGTGGACCACTCCATTGTTGCGCCGGCAAGCGGCATGGCGAAGCCATCCGCACTGTTGTTGGCGATATCGCGATACCCACCCTTGTGCACCTCAAGGGTGCCGGGCCCGGACACGACCGAGGCCGACAGGGTTGGGACCGCCGCGATACCGATTGCTCCGGCAGCAAGCGCGGCAGCAATGCCGATGCGTCGCCTCCGGCGAACTCGTTCCTGACTCATCTCGCTGGACCTTTCCGCGAATTTCGGGCCCCTGGGTTGGGGCTGACCCAAACGATAAGTACGGACTGCACCAGCGCCGCCAATCGCGCGGGGGGTTTGATACGCCGGATGGTTTGGTTTTGGGACAGTCCTTTCGGGTGGGCACCTATCGTTGCGACACACGCAGTCGGGACCAACGGCGAGGTGACGCCAGCCGCCGCCGCCCACGCCGTCGGATCTCTGGGCAGAGGCAAGGAGTACAGGGAAGGCGAGGCCTGCCTTGGGTCGTCTGCCATGGAGGGCAGGGGTTGCCGCGTGCATGGTCACGACGACCATGCGATCAGCGACCTGCGTGATGGGCACCCCCGACGACCCGTGCGGCGTGAAGGGAATCCTCACGGACGAGGCCGTACCGGAGCCCATCGGCGAGTCCAAAGATGGCCGTCGGGCCATCCGGCGAGGGGATCGCCGTGTGGTCTTCGCCGGCGTCAGCGTTCGTGCGGTCCGTCGGTGGGGCTCCCAGAACTGAAGCGGGCTAGGTGGTCGGACTCTCCCAGGGTGAGCGCCGGGTCGGCAACCACCCTCAGTCCGACAACCTGGTCGGCCATGGTGATTACCGCGGCGGCGGAACCCCCCGGTTCCGTCTTGCCAAACTTACGAATACTGAGAGAACCAACATTGGGCCTGATCCTCGGTTTCGGCTGCGGGCAACCAGTTCTAGGCTGGAAATATGTTCAGGATCCATCAGACTTTCGTCTTGGGCGCCGCGGCTCTGGCGACTCTCATGGCTTCCGCCACCACGATGGTCGGGGCCTCGCAGGCCGCAAGGATCGCGCGGCCATTTGTGGTCGTTGCGTCAAGTGACGCCGCTGCCCGCACGCTGGCACGACAGGAGCGCGCCCGGGGCGCGCGGGTCACGCATGTGTACCAGCACGTGCTCCCGGGGTTCAGCGCCCGGCTGGATGAGGCCTCCGTCTCCCGCCTGCGCAGCAACCGGGCTGTGCGACGAGTCAACCTCGACCGCCTCGTCAGGGGATCTGTCGAGATCGCGAGCGCCACCACGACGGGTCTTTGGGGACTTGACCGTATTGAGCATCGCGACCTGCCGTTGGATTATCGTGTAAACATCGCCGGTCGCGGTCAGGGGGTGGCGGTGTATGTGGTCGACACCGGGATCCGCAGCGATCAGACCCAATTCGGCAGTCGCGTGGCAGCCGGGTACTCCGTGCTGTCGGGCGGCCCCGGACTGGGCACGGACTGCAACGGGCACGGAACCTATGTGGCCAGCGTCATTGGTGGGGAGTCCAGCGGAGCGGCCCCGGGGGCGACCCTCATCCCGGTGACCACCGTCGGGTGTACGGGCGCGGGTCTTGCGTCTGACCTCATTGCAGGGCTCGACTGGGTCGTCGCCGACCATCAGAACGGTGCTCCCGCAGTCGCCAACATCAGCCTGTACGGCCCGCTATTTCAGCCACTGAATGACGCGGTCGACCGAACGGTTGCCGATGGTGTGGTCGTGGTGACGGCTGCAGGGAATGAGGCCGACGTTGCCTGCGACCACTCGCCGTCATCCGCAAGGTCAGCCATCACCGCTGCCGCCAGCGAGCCGAATGACGCGTTTGCGCCATGGTCGGGGTGGGGGGACTGCGTCGACATCGTGGCGCCCGGGGATCAAGTGCTGGCTAATGTTTCCAATTCCCCGACGGGTGCCGCCGAGCTTGTCGGAGGAACATCAATCGGCGCCGCCTTCACATCCGGCGCGGCAGCTGCCGTGCTCGCGCTCAATCCTCAGTTGGGTGCCGAGGGCGCCATCGCGGAACTCATCAACGCGGCAACTTCGAATGTGCTGACAGGCCTTCCGGCGGGCACTCCCAATCGGCTCCTGTACATAGGAACCCCTTTTACCTCCACGTTTATTCCCGCCACCGCCGGGGAGCCGGGCCAGCCC
>JBAXJA010000085.1:0-7667 GCA_037138115.1 Thermoleophilia bacterium
GATGGGGTCAACATCAACGTGGGCTGCGGGTCAACCGACCTCTCGACCCTGCAGGCCGCGGTCACCGGGCACGGCGCGTCACTTGGGATCGCATTCGATGGCGACGGCGACCGCATGCTGGCTGTTGACGCCGCGGGCGCGGTGGTGGATGGCGATCAGATCCTCGCCACGCTTGCCATCTGGTTGCAGGGGCGCGGCGAGTTGCCGGGGCCCGCGGTGGTCACCACCACCATGACCAATCTCGGGTTCCGCCGCGCGATGGCCGACAGCGGTATCGAAGTGCGCTGGACCGACGTGGGCGACCGCTACGTGCTGGAGGACATGCGCGCGAATGATCTGGTGCTGGGTGGTGAGCAGAGCGGGCACCTCATCCACCTGCCCAGCGGACCGACCGGCGACGGTCTGGGTGCCGCCATCCTGCTGCTCTCGGCGCTGGCGGATCGCGACCTGACGCTCGCCGAGGCAGCATCGGTGATGCAGCGCATGCCACAGCGCCTCGTGAGCATCCGGGTTGAGCGCAAGGGCGATCTGGCCGATGCAACCGGGGTCTGGGATCTGGTGCACGCGCATGAGTCCGACCTCGGGGACGACGGGCGCATTGTGCTTCGGGCGTCGGGTACCGAGCCCCTCGTGCGCGTAATGGTGGAGGCACCGACGTCCGAGCAGTGCGACAGGATCGCCGACGAGATCGCGGACGCTGCGGGGCGTGCGCTTGGCCTGATCGAGGGGGGTCACTGACATGTGCGGCATCATCGGATACGTCGGATCGCGCCCCTGCGAGGAGCTGATCCTCGAGGGCCTTGAGCGCCTGGAGTACCGCGGATACGACTCGGCAGGCATCGTCCTCCTCGAGGACGGCGGTTTCCGCACCATTCGCGCGGTGGGCAATCTCGCCGAGCTGCGCAAGGCGGCGGGGCAGACCACGTCGACCGCCACCACGGGGATGGGGCACACGCGCTGGGCCACACACGGACGGGTGACCGAGGCCAACGCCCACCCACACACCGATTCGAGCGGCCGCATCAGCGTGGTGATGAACGGCATCGTCGAGAACTACGCGCGCCTGCGCAGCGCATTGCAGGATGACGGCGTGGTGTTCTCCAGCGAGACCGACGCCGAGGTCATCCCGCATCTCATTGCCCGTCGCTATGAGGGTGATCTGGTGGCGGCGGTGCGCACGGTGATCGGGGAGATCGAGGGCCACTTCGCATTCGTGGCGGCAAGTGCGGATGAGCCGCATCGCCTTGTTGCCGCCCGCCGTGAGTGCCCCATGGTGCTTGGTGTGGGCGATGGTGAGCGGTTCATCGCCTCGGCGATCCCCGCATTCCTGCCGGAGACCCGCGACACGCTGATGGTGGAGTCGGGCGAGATCGTTGTGGTCGAAGCCGACTCGGTTGTCATCTACGACGGCGATCAGGTGATCGCCCGGGAGTCGGCGGTTGTGGACTGGGACGCCGACGCGGCCGAGAAGGGCGGCTTCGATACCTTCATGCTCAAGGAGATCCACGAGCAGGCCGACGCCCTGAGCGACACGATCGGCGATCGTCTGGCGCGTGACGGCACCGTCACACTCGACGGACTGGGTCTGGATGACGCAACGCTGGCCCGCGTGGAGCGCATTCACATCGTGGCGTGCGGCACCTCATTCCATGCCGGGCTCGTGGGCCGGTACCTCATCGAGGACTGGGCGCACATTCCCGTGCATGTGGAGGTGGCGAGTGAGTACCGCTACCGCACCTGCCTGGCGGGTCCCGGAGATCTGGTTATCGGCATCACCCAGAGCGGCGAGACCGCCGACACCCTCGCCGCCATGCGCGTGGCGCGTGAACGCGGCGCCCACGTCGTGGCGCTCACCAACATCATGGGTTCCCAGGCCGTGCGCGATGCGGATGGGGTGCTGTACACGCGGGCGGGGCTGGAGATCGGCGTGGCAGCCACCAAGACCCATCTCGCCCAGGTCATGGCCCTCGCGCTGCTGGCGCTGAAGCTTGGTCAGGTACGCCACACGCTCACCGCATCGGGCGCCGCCGACCTCGGTGAGGATTTGCGCCGGCTCCCGGGGCTCGTATCGGAATACCTCAAGTCGCCGGCGTCCGCGCATGCCATGGAAGTGGGCGAGAAGTACGCGGACCGCCCATTCTTCCTCTATCTTGGCCGCCATGTGGGCATGCCGGTGTCGTACGAGGGTGCGTTGAAGTTGAAGGAGATCTCGTACGTGCCCACCGAGGCCTACCCCGCTGGCGAGATGAAGCACGGCCCCATTGCGCTGCTGGAGGAGGGCTCCCCGGTTGTGGTGGTGGCCACCGACGGGCATGTGTTCGACAAGGTTGTGTCGAACATCGAGGAGGTGCGCGCACGCGGGGCTCAGGTCATTGCCGTGGCCACCGAGGGCAATGACGAGATCAGCCAGCACGCCGATGACGTGATGTTTGTTCCGCGCACTCCGCCCCTGCTGTCGTCAGTACTGGCGGTCATCCCGTTGCAGCTGTTTGCCTATGCGGTGGCCCGTTCACGCGGGCTGAATGTGGACCAGCCACGCAATCTGGCCAAGACCGTCACGGTGGAGTGAGGCGCAGGTGAGCGATGTCGTGGGCGTGGGAATTGATCTGATCGAGATCGATCGCGTTGCCGCTGTGCTCGAGCGTCAGCCCAGATTCGCGGAACGCTGCTTCACCGACGCCGAGCGCGCCTACTGCATGTCGCGCAAGTTCCCACCGCAGCACTTCGCTGCGCGGTTCGCGGCCAAGGAGGCCGTGGGCAAGGCGCTCGGCATCGGAATGACCAGGTGGCATGAGGCCGAGGTGGTGAGGGGGCGGGGCGCCCCGACCGCGATCCTCACGGGGCGCTGCCTGCGCCGTGCGTCGGATCTGGGCGTGGTTGAGGTGCTGCTGTCGTTGACGCACTCGCGCGGGATGGCCGCCGCGGTGGCCGTGCTGCGCGGGGCGTAGCGCCGGGTCAATAGGATGCGTGGCGTGCCGATCGCCCGCGCCCACGGACCCGTGCCGCTTCCCGGTGCACGTCCGCTCTTCAGTTCCGCCGCGCTGCGCGAGGCTGACGCGCGCGCGATTGCCGGTGGGGTCCCCGGTGAGGCGCTCATGGAGCGGGCGGGATTTCTGGCCGCCCGGGAGATCCTCGCGTCGTACCCCGCCGGCTCGCGGGCGCTCGTGCTCGCCGGCCCCGGAAATAACGGCGGGGATGGCATGGTGGTTGCGCGGTACCTCGCCGAGTCGGGATGGGATGTTCGTGTGGCGCTCCCCGGCGGCCGTCGTCCCATGGCGCCCGATGCCCTCGCCATGACCGAGCGTGCTGAGGCGGCTGGCCTGGCCGTCATCGAGGCCGACCCCGATGCCATCGCCGTCGGCGATGCCATCGTCATAGATGCATTGCTCGGCACGGGCACCGCCGGCGCACCGCACGGTGCAATTGGCCAGGTCGTCGATGCCGTGGTGGCATCTGGTGTCCCGGTTATCGCGCTGGATATCCCCACCGGAGTGGATGCGGATACCGGCGTCGTGCACGGCACGGCGGTGTGCGCCGACCTCACGATCACCTTTGGTGGTGACATGCCGGGGCTGCGCGTGGCCCCTGGGCGCACTCATGCCGGGCGGGTGACGGTGGTGGACATCGGTATTCCGCGGGGCATCCGCTGCGGTGAGGCTGCGTGGCTGGCCGGAGACGATGCGGTGCGGGCAATCCCGCGGCGTGCCGCCGGGGACGACAAGTACACCGTGGGCGGTGTGCTCATCGTGGCGGGCGCGCCGGGGCTCAGTGGAGCCGCCCGGCTGGCCGCGCGCGCGGCGTTGCGCGCCGGAGCCGGGGTCGTGATTGCCTGTGTACCGCCGTCGGTGCGTGCCGAGGTGTCGGCGTGGACACCCGAGGTGATGGTGATGCCCGCGGGTTCAGATGACCACGGGCTCGGGGCTGATGCGCGCGCCGAGATCGATCGGCAGCTTGCCCGGGTGGCAGCGGTCGGCCTCGGTCCCGGGCTTGGGCGCGATGATCGCACCACGGAGTTGGTGCGGTCGCTGGTGGACGATGTGGACCGCCCGATGGTCATCGACGCCGATGCCCTGTGGCATCTCGGAGACGATCTCGCCGCGCTGCGTAATCGACCAGCCGCCGCGGTCATTACGCCGCACGCCGGTGAGGCAGCGCGCCTGCTGGGAACCGGGCGTGCCGAGGTGGAGGCCGGGCGCCTTGCTGCTGCCGCCGCATTGGCCGAGCGGTCGGGGCAGGTTGCGCTGCTGAAGGGCCCTGGCACCATCATCGCGGCGCCCGGCGAGGTACCGATCGTGGTGGAGGGCGGCACATCGGCACTGGCCACCGCCGGCTCGGGCGATGTGCTCACCGGCATCATCACCGCACTTCTCGCACGCGGGATGAATGCCCGTGACGCGGCCGCTGCGGGAGCGGTGCTGCACGCCCGGGCAGGGCTTCTGGCCGGGCGTGGGGATGGCACCATTGCCAGCGACATCATCGAATCCCTTCCGGAGGCGCACGCCATATGAGCGACGCCCGCTCAAGCGCATATATCGATCTTGATGCGGTGCGGCACAACGCCGTGACGCTCGACCGTGCGGCCGGCCACGCGGGCCTGATGGCCGTGGTGAAGGCTGATGCCTACGGGCATGGGGCGATTGAGTGCGCCCGGGCGGCGCTCGCCGGCGGTGCGATGGCACTGGCCGTGGCCAGCGTGGAAGAGGCCGAGGAGTTGCGCCTCGCCGGGCTCGATGACGTCACGATTCTCATCATGAGCCCGCTCACAGAGCCCGCGGGGCTGCGAGCGCTCGGACAGCGATGCGAGGTGGCCATCAGCGATCACCAGGCGCTCGAGCGTCTGATGGCCGCCGCAGCCCCGGGCGCCGATGTACGCGTGCACGTGGAGGTGGACACCGGGATGGGTCGCCTCGGCGTACCCGTTGACCAGGCGCTCGCGCTCGCCGACGCTGCGAAGGCTGCCGGGGCCCGGGTGGTGGGCCTGATGACTCACTTCGCCACGGCGGATGTGACGGACGGCCCCGAGGCCGGTTTCATGCGCGAGCAGTTGGTGCGGTTCCGGGCGCTCACACCCACATTCCGCGATCACTTTCCCGGTATCACCGTGCACGCAGCCAACAGCGCAGGCACCCTGCGCGATCCCGATGCCTGCTTCGACATGGTGCGCTGCGGCATCGCCCTTTACGGGTGTTCGCCATTCGGCGGCGATCCGGTCACCGACGATCTCATCCCGGCCATGGCCTGGCGATCGCGGTTGTCGCTGGTGAAGCATTTCAGCTCGCGCGAGAGCGTGGGCTATGGGCGCACATGGCGCGCAGCACGCGGCACATGGGTGGGGACGATCCCTGTGGGGTACGCCGATGGCTTTGCCCGTGATCTCTCGAACTGTGGCGAGGTGCTCGTGGGCGGTCGGCGCGTTCCGGTGATCGGCACCGTCTCGATGGACCTCATCACTGTGGATCTGGGCCCAGAGGCCACCGAGCGCGGTGGGGAGGAGGTGGTGATCATCGGCTCGCAGGGGCGCGAGCGGATCACCGCCGATGAGATCGCCCGCCTGCGGGGCACCATCGCATACGAGGTCACATGCGCCGTGAGCCCGCGTGTGGCGCGGGTTCACGTCGGGTGAGCACAGCACCGCCGGCCGCCCTCGCCCTGCGTGACCCTCTCGCGTCGCTTCCGGAGCCCGCGTGGATTGTGGGTGGCTGCGTGCGTGACGCCCTGCTGGGCCGCCCGGTGGCCGATGTCGATGTGATCACCCGAGGAGACCCCGCCGTCGCCGCCAAGGCGCTCTCCCGGGCCCACGGGGCGAGCAGGTTCGAGTTGTCGCGGGACTTCGGTGCGTGGAGGCTCACGGGCGGCACCCTGCCGTGGCAGGTGGACATCATGCCGGTGCTCGGGGAGACGCTCGGCGAGGACCTCCGCAGGCGGGACTTCACGGTGAATGCCCTTGCGCTCGCCGTGTCCGGCGACCCCACGATCGTCGACGACCACGGGGGCATCGATGACCTGGCCCGGATGCGCCTCGCGCTGGTGGGGCCTGCGGCGCTCACCGATGACCCGGTGCGCGTCATCCGGCTCGCGCGTCTGGCCGATTCACTCGGCTTCACGGTCGACCCGGATGCCCGCGCCGCGGCTCATGCCGCCGCCGGGGGGCTGCTGAGCACACCTGGGGAACGGGTCATGGAGGAATTCGGGCGCATCATCCGCGCAGCCGACCCAGTGGCCGCCGTTACTGCACTTGATGACGTGGGTGGCCTCGCGGCCCTCATCCCGGAGCTCGGCGACTGCCGCGGAGTGGAGCAGAGCACCTACCACCACCGTGATGTGCTGGGGCACACCTACGAGGTGCTGGGCAACGTGGCCCGGATACAGCGCGATCCACCTGAGGTGTTCCGCGGGAATGCACCCCTGGTGGCGGCCGCCCTGGGCACTCCCCTTGCGGACGGCTTCACGTGCGGCGACGCCTTGCGCATCACCGCCCTTCTGCATGACATGGCCAAGGCGCAGACCCGGGACGTCACCCCGGAGGGGCGGGTCACCTTCGTGGGGCACGACCGGGTGGGAGCCGATATGGCCGATGCTCTCATGCGCCAGCTGCGTACATCAAACCGCCTGCGGGAATTCGTGGTGCACGGCGTACGCCAGCATCTGGTGCTGGGATTCCTGGTGCACCGGCAGCCGCTCTCGCTGGTGCAGTACGACCGGTATCTTCGGCGCGTTGCACCCGACCCCATCGAGGCCATCGTGCTGTCGGTGGCCGACCGGTTGGCCACCGATGGGCCCCGCACCACTCCCATTCAGATCACCCGGCATCTGGCGCTGGCACGCGACATCCTCGCGGCCCACGCCCGTATTGACGAGATGGAGCCCATCCGGTCGGCCATCGACGGTGCGCAGTTGGCCGAGCTGCTCGAGCGCCGGCCCGGCCCGTGGGTGGCCGAACTGCTGATTGCCATTCGTGAGGAGCGGCTTATGGGGCGCCTGGGTGATTTCGTGGCAACCGAGCGGTTCGCCCGCGCCTGGAATGCCGCGAGCCCTGACGCCCCGTAGTCACCGAAGTCCGGCCGACCCGCGGTCTAGTGTCCACGCGGTTATGGCAGTCCATCTCACACGCATCTACACCCGCACCGGCGATCAGGGCGACACACGCCTTGGGGACATGAGCCTCGTGCGCAAGGACCACCTGCGTGTGGTTGCCTACGGCGAGGTGGACGAGCTGAACGCCGTGCTGGGCGTGGTGCGCCTGCAGGAGCTTCCCGAGGGATGGGACGAGCGCCTGGGGCAGGTGCAGAACGAGCTGTTCGACGTGGGCGCCGATCTGGCAGTTCCGATGACCGCCGAAGGGAGCCACCTGCGCATCGCCGCGGAGCGGGTGACGGCTCTTGAGGTGTGGTGCGACGAGGTCAACGACACGCTTTCACCACTTGACAGCTTCGTGCTCCCGGGAGGCACGGCCGCGGCCGCGCACATGCATGTGGCACGAACTGTATGCCGCCGCGCCGAGCGCGCTGTGGTGATGCTGGCCGACCACGAGGAGATCGGCGCCAACGTCATCGCCTACCTCAATCGGCTCTCGGATCTGTTCTTCATCCTCGCCCGTGGTTCGAACCACGCGGTCGGTCGCCCGGACGTGCTGTGGGTGCCGGGCGGCGGTTCCCCAGCGGCCTAGG
>JBAXJA010000086.1:0-7428 GCA_037138115.1 Thermoleophilia bacterium
AGAAGCTGGGGCTTGTGGGCAAGCGCGGGGTGATCGTGGCCTCGCTGGATGACCGCGGGCCGGCGAACGACGCGGGCCTGAAGGCCGCCGACAGTGCCGACGCCGCTGTGCCGAAGGGCGGCGACTTGATCGTGGCCGTCAATGGCAAGCCAATCACCGACATGGCCGATGTGTCGGAGGCGGTGGCGAGTCGCAAGGTGGGCGAGCAGATCACCGTCACCGTGCTTCGCGACGGCAAGTCACAGACGCTCACACTTACGCTGAAGGATCGGCCGGCCGACATCGGCGTAAAGAAGTAAAGGAGGCTGCGGATGGTGACGGCGCGCTGGCCTATGCTGGTCGGCGTGTCGTCGCCACCCAGCATCCGCGCCGCCACGCCGCGTGACGCGGCGGAGATCGGTGCCATCTACGACGAGGCCATCGCGAGCGGGGTGGCCACATTCGCCACCGGTCCGCACGATGCCGATGAGCGAACGACCTGGCTGGCAGCTCGCGGGGAACAGGCGCCCGTATGGGTGCTCGACGATGCCGAGGGCGTGGTCGCGTGGTCGGCCCTTGCACCGTTCTCGCACCGCTACTGGTACGACGGCGTGGGCGAGTACACCGTGTATGTGGCTGAGCGGGCGCAGGGTCAGGGCATCGGTGGACGCATGCTTGACGCCCTCATCTCCGAGGCTGCAGCGCTCGGGTACTGGAAATTGGTGGGGATGATCCTTGAGGGCAACGATGGCGGGAGGGCGCTCGCCACAAGTCGGGGCTTCCGCGACGTGGGTACCCATTTGGCGCACGGCCGCGTGGCGGGGGCGTGGCGCGATGTAACCGTGATGGAACTGCATCTGGAGCCAGTGGCATGACCGGACCCGGCACCACTGAGCCCCAGGACATGCGCGACATGTTCCGCTCCATGCTCCTCATCAGGCGCTTCGAGGAGAAGGCGTCGGAGGAGTACATGGCGGGTCGTATCGGAGGGTTCCTTCACCTGGCAATCGGTGAGGAGGCTGCGGTGGTCGGCACCGTCAGCGCCATGCGCGCCGACGACCCCCTCACGTCGACCTACCGCGAGCACGGCCAGGCACTGGCCCGGGGCACCGACCCGCGTGCGGTAATGGCCGAACTGCTCGGCAGGTCGACCGGCCTGTGCGGTGGCCGGGGTGGCTCGATGCACCTCATGGACAAGGCGCGGTCGTTCTACGGCGGCTACGGCATTGTGGGCGGGTCGGTCCCGCTGGGCCTCGGCCTGGCCTATGCCATCAGGTACCGCGGCGGCGATCAGGTGTCGGTGACCATGTTCGGGGATGGCGCCACCAACCAGGGCGTGGTGGCCGAGTGCTTCAACATGGCGGGCCTGTGGGACCTGCCCATCGTCTTTCTCATCCTCAACAACCAGTACGGCATGGGCACATCGCTGGAGCACGCATCGGCCGAAGAGGACCTGTACCCCAGAGCCGAGGCCTACGGGATCCCCGCCTGGAAGGTGGATGGCATGGACGTGATGGCCGTGCGGGGTGCCGTTGCCGAGGCCACACGCATGGCACGCGAGGAGCGAAGCCCCGTGTGCGTCGAGTTGCTCGCCTACCGCTACCGCGGGCACTCGATGAGCGACCCCGACACGGTGCGTGACGCCGAGGAGAAGGAGCGCTGGCGCCTTCGCGACCCGCTCATCACCTTCGAGCGCGTGCTGCTTGGCGAGGCCGTAATGACCGCCGACGACATCTCGGCAATGACGGCCGAGGTGGAGGAGCAGGTGGAGGACGCTGCAACGTTCGCCGAGCAGAGCCCCGAGGTGCCGGTGGGCGAACTTGCCGACGACGTGTACGCCAACCCCTTCAACGACGACGCGCGCGGCGGCGCGCTGATGCGATGAGCACCGACACCGCGAAGCCCGTGGCGTACCGCGACGCGCTCAACCAGGCGCTGCGTGAGGAACTGGCGCGCGACCCCGACGTGTTCCTGCTGGGAGAGGACATCGCCGGGTTCGATGGCGCCTTTAAGGTCACCCGGGGACTGCTCGAGGAATTTGGCCCCGAGCGCGTGGTGGACACCCCCATCACCGAGGCGGGCTTCACAGGCCTTGCCATCGGTGCCGCCATGACCGGCCTCAGGCCCGTCGTGGAGATCATGACCGTCAACTTCGCGATTCTGGCCATGGATCAGATCGTGAACAACGCAGCCAAGATCCACTACATGTTTGGTGGACAGGTGTCGGTGCCCATCGTCATCCGCATGCCCGGTGGTGGTGGACACCAGCTGTCGTCGCAGCATTCACAGACGCTGGATTCGTGGTTCGCCCACGTGCCCGGCCTCAAGGTGGTGTGCCCATCCACGCCTGAAGATGCCAAGGGCCTGCTGAAGACCGCCATCCGCGACGACGACCCGGTCATCTTCATCGAGAACGAGGGGCTGTACGGCAAGAAGGGCCCGGTGGGTGGCCCGGACGACCTCATCCCCTTCGGGCAAGCCGTGGTGCGCCGCCCCGGCACGCACTGCACCGTCATCGCGCACTCGCGCATGGTGTGGGTTGCGCTGCAGGCAGCCGAGGAGCTTGCCGCACAGGGCATTGAGGTTGAGGTGATCGACCCGCGCACGTTCCGCCCGCTTGACCTCGACACGCTGGCGGGCAGTGTTCGACGCACCGGCCACGCGGTGATCGTGGACGAGGGCTGGCCCGAGTACGGAATCAGCGCGGGACTGGCCACGCACCTGTACGAGGCGTGCTTCGACTGGATAGATGCGCCCATCGGCCGGGTCAACTGCGCCGACGTCCCCATGCCGTACGCGAAGAACCTGGAGCAGGCGGCGCTGCCACAACCGGCAGACGTGGTGGCCGCCGTGCTCGCCAACATCGGCAGGGGGATTGCCTGATGCCCGAGATGCTCATGCCCAAGTTGTCGGACACCATGGAGGAGGGCACGATCCTCCGGTGGATCAAGGCCGATGGCGACCAGGTGGCCAAGGGCGAGCCACTGGTGGAGATCGAGACCGACAAGGCCACCATGACGGTGGAGGCACCGGGCGACGGCACACTGGTGATTATCGCGGAGGAGGGCGACACCCTTGATGTGGGTGCACCCATCGCGACCATCGGAGACGCCGCGGGAGCACCGACAGGGGTGCAGCCGGTTGCGCCAGCAGGGGAAGCAGATCCCATTGCGACCGACGAAGTGGCAACCGGCATCCCGACGGCTTCCGATGGCACCGCCGACACCATCTCAGGCGCAGGCACCCCGGCAATCACACCATCTCCGGCGCCCATGGCACCACAGCCCGCGGCGGCGGCGCCTGCAGTTGCTCCTCCTGCGACGTCGGGCGACCGCGTCGCGGCATCCCCGCTGGCCCGCAACATCGCGGCACATGCCGGCCTTGATCTGTCGACGGTCACGGGCACCGGCCCGGGCGGGCGAATCGTGAAACTTGACGTCGAAGCCGCGCTGTCGGGTAACCCCGCGGCCGAGGCCGTCGCGCAGCCCGCACCAGCTGCTGCTGCCCCACCGGCCGTCGCGCCACTCGG
Organism: Thermoleophilia bacterium; assembly: GCA_037138115.1. GTDB lineage: Bacteria > Actinomycetota > Thermoleophilia > Miltoncostaeales > Miltoncostaeaceae > SYFI01. The sequence continues at coordinate 3,509 of JBAXJA010000086.1, forward strand.
GAGCGCTGCCCCAGTGCAGCCCGTGCCGCCCAAGATGCCGCCACCTGTTCCCCGTGGCGACTGGCCCGCGGGCAGGCGCACCCCCCTTACCCATCTGCAGCAGGTCATCAGCCGGCGCATGACCGATGCCCACCAGGTGCCCGACTTCACTCTTGAGCGCGATGTCGACACCACTGCGCTGGCGGCTGCACGGGCCGACCTGCGAGTGGCGCTGCCGGAGGATCAGCGACCGAGTGTGAACGACATGGTGGTACGGGCCGTGGCCATGGCGGTGCGCGAGCGACCAGACATGGCATCACGACTCGACGGTGACGATCTGCTGGTGCCCGATGGCGTGCACGTGGGCGTGGCCGTGTCGGTTCCCGGTGGGCTCATCGTGCCGGTGGTACGCGACGCCGACCAGAAGACGGTGCCGCAGATCGCCGCCGAGGTGCGGGATCTGGCGCGACGGGGTCGGGCGGGCACGCTGCGGCCCGACGAGCTGGAGGGGTCAGCCATCTCGGTGACCAATCTCGGGATGTTCGGCATCGACCGTTTTCACGCGGTCATCAATGCGCCCGAGCCCGCCATCCTCGCCGTGGGCCGATCGGTTGAGCGGCCCGTGGTGCTGGATGGCCACGTGGTGGTTCGCGAAGTGATGACGCTGTCGCTGTCGGTCGATCACCGGGTGATCTACGGGGCGGAGGCCGCCACGTTCCTCGGGCGGGTCGCCGAACTGCTGGAGCACCCCGCCGCACTGCTGGTGTGATGCGTCCAGCACTTCTCGCGCGCACCGGGCGCATCGGCTACATCGAGGCCTGGGACGAGCAGCGTCGCCTTGCAGATCTGGTGCGGTCAGGCGATTCGCCCACCGTCATCTGGCTGCTCGAGCACGACCCCGTGTACACCTACGGCCGCCACGGCACGCGCGAGGACCTGTTCATCACCGACGAGGTGCTGGCGGGCATGGGTGCCACATGCGTGGCCACCGACCGCGGCGGGCAGATGACATGGCATGGCCCCGGCCAGACAACCGGCTACGTGCTCTGCGATCTTCGTGGCGGCCGGGGGGTACGGCGATTTGTCGGGGCGCTGGTGGACGCCATGACCGACGCCTGCCATGCCTGTGGGGTACCCGCAGCGGAGTCGGACCACGAGCGCATGGGCACCTATGTGGAGGGTCGCAAGGTGGGGAGCGTGGGGATACGCGTGGCCGAGGGCGTGAGTCTGCATGGCATCGCGCTCAACCGGGATCCGGACCTTGAATGGTTTCGCATCATGTCTGCGTGCGGCGCACCGGACGTGGTGGCCACCTCCATCGCGGCCGAGGGCGGCGATGCCGACCGGGCCCGGGCTGAGGATGCCCTGGCACAGGCACTGGCCACCCGGCTGAACCTCCGGCCCGAGCGAGCGGGGCTCATCTCCTAGGCCAGCATCCGTTCCCAGGCCACGAGCGCCTCGCCGATAACGGCATGGGCCTCGGGATCGCCACCCACCTCGGCCACCAGTTCGTACAGCTCATCCGGGCCGAGATCGAATGGCTCGGCGTCGGGCAGGGCAGCACGGAGGAGCTCTGCGAGCGCCTCAGCGTCGAGCGTCATGGCAGCAGGTTGACCGCTGCGGCCAGCGCGAGAATGAGCACCATCACGCCATACCCGGTGTAGGCCTCACCGAGCAGAAAGATGGAGAGCGCCACCAGCACTACCGAGAGGCCGACCCAAAAGCCCTTGGGAATGCCGGACGCACCAAAGCCCCAGCCCCCCACGGGTGGCCCCGAGGGCATCCTGCGGCGACCGCTGTCGGGGTTTGGAGCCATACGTGAACCTTAGCCGCGGGCTAGGTGGCTGCCTGCATCCCGGCAATACCGACGATCGTGAGCAGTACGCCAAAGCTCCCTGCAGAGACTGAGGCCACCCACTCCTGACGTGCGCCACGCGACGCCAAGACGAGTTTGAACCCCGTGACGGCCACCATGTAGAAGCCGAACACCAGGAACGTCGCCGAATACACCGCGAGCCCCCAATTGAAGATGACCGCGATGGTGGCAAGCACGCCCCACGCCAGGTTCGCAAGGCCCACCTCGATCTGAAACGGGTTGGTCTTCCCGGTATCCCATCCCATGCGTGCCGCATCGCCCCGGTGGAGCAATGAGTGCCGCACGAACGAGAGGATGCCCGCCAGGCCGACGGCAAGAAGGGCGGCCCACCGCAGATCGGGTTGGGGGTCGAACAACGTCGAGAATGCAAGGCCAATGCCACCCGCGCCCGCGGCGTATGTGAGTGCCATCGTGAAGCCGGCTGCGCGCTTCTGGTCAAACGTGGCCATGAATCCCCCGTCGGTTTCGAATTCGCGGCCCCATAGTACCGATGGCAACGGGCACCTGAGCGCTACCCTCCTCCAGGTCGTTCACCCCTATTGCAGGAGAAGGCGCATGCCCCTTGAGATCGGATCCGTTGCCCCGGATTTCACGCTCGTCGACTCGAACGGCAACGAGGTCACGTTGTCGAAGTTGCGCGGCACGCCCGTGCACCTCAATTTCTACCCGCTCGCATTCTCGCCGGTCTGCACCGACTGGTTCACCACCATCGCCGGTGAAGAAGGCCCCTACGCCGGCGCAGTGGTCATTGGCGTGAGCGTTGACAGCAAGTGGTCACTGGCAGCGTTCAAGGATCAAATGCAGGCCAAGAACGTGCACTTCCTCGCCGACTTCCACCCCAAGGGCGCAGTGGCGCAGGCTTACGACGTGTACATGGAGCAGGCCGGGATCTCCGGGCGTGCCACCTACGTGATCGACGCCAACGGCATCATCGTGGACGTGGACCATGTGACCCCCCCTGAGTCCCCGGATGCCGACCGGCTCATCGCTGCACTCCACACCTGCAAGGGATAGGGGCAACAATGTTTCTGCTGCTGGGGCGGTACCTCAAGCCGGCCGACGAGGTTGAGGCGCACCTCGACGCGCATCGTGCATGGGTGCGCGATCACGTCACGGCAGGTGTCTTCATCGCGGCCGGGCGCGAGATGCCGCTCCAGGGCGGCCTGATCGTGGCCACCGGCGTCACCCGCAACGAAGTGGACGCGATAATCGCGAAGGACCCGTACTTCATCGAGAAGGTCGCCGAGTACGACGTGCGCGAGTACGACGTGGTGCTGGCCACGCCGGGCACCGAGGCGCTGCAGGGCTGAAGAACCCGCCGAGCGAGCCCCACGAGGCCACCCCCACAACGCAGAGGACACCTCAGGTACCGGGGGAGCGTTATCGAGCGCATCCACCAGACGATTGGTACGGCGCGGGTGCATGGACTGTCACGAACGAGTGCCCGGGCCATGGCCCGGGCACGGCCCTCCCAGGGGAGCCCCTCCAAGGCGCGATGAGTATCCTCGTGCGCGCTGTGGCAGAGTGATCACGCACCCCCCACGTTGGGGCTTCAAGCGATGAGTTCCAGAGAAGGTCGTCCCCTCATGAACCTCCGTACCGCGATCGGTTGTGTGTGCAGCGCCATGGTGTTGTGTGTCGGGGTTCAGGCCGTGTGCGCCGCGCCCCCGCCTCAGGTGAGCTGGGCCGCCCAGGCTGGTGGTACGGGGAATGACTATGGCCAGGGCATCTCCGCCCTGCCTGATGGCTCATCCATTGTGACCGGGTACTTCTCTGACACCGCAACCTTTGGAAGCACCACCCTCACCAGTACGGGGAGCGCTGACGTGTTCACAGCAAAGGTGAACGCAGATGGCAGCTGGGCCTGGGCCACCAAGGCCGGTGGTTCGGGGGATGACTATGGCCAGGGCATCTCCGCCCTGCCTGATGGCTCATCCATTGTGACCGGGTACTTCTCTGACACCGCAACCTTTGGGAACACCACCCTCACCAGCACCACTGCGGGGAGCTATGACGTGTTCACCGCGAAGATGAACGCAGATGGCACCTGGGCCTGGGCCACCAA
>JBAXJA010000087.1:0-7325 GCA_037138115.1 Thermoleophilia bacterium
TCACCTCGTACCCCGGGTTGGCCTTGCCGCAACTGCCAAGCCGCACCGGCTGGGTTGGGTCCATCACCGTGCACACGCCGGTCTCGGTAAGGCCATAGCCCTCCGTCAACTTGACGCCGAAGCGCTCCTCGAATTCGAAGTAGATGTCCTTCGGAGCCGGGGCGGCCAGCACCGAGTGCACCGAGTGGGCACGGTCCAACTCGCTGGGCGGCTGGTTCCACAGGAAATAGAGCATGGCGCCGATGCCGTTGAACATGGTGGCGCCCATGTCGATGGCCTGCTGCCAGAAGCGGGTACCCGAGAAGCGCTCCACGTACGCCACGCGGGCTCCGGCGAGCAGCGCGGGGTAGGCACACAGCACCTGGGCGTTGCTGTGAAAGAGGGGCAGGCATGAGAACCATGTCTCGCCGGAGAGCTGATCGGCGGCCACACCCCGGGCCTTGCTCATGTACTCGAGCGACCCGCGTGCCGAGAAGTAGTCGGCGGCGTTCTGCTTGATCACGCCCTTGCTGCGCCCGGTGGTGCCCGAGGTGAACATGATGCGCGCGTCATCGGTCCACACGTACGCGACGTCCGGTTCGGTGTCGGGTGCCTGCATCAGGGCGGTGAGCTCCTGCCACGGACGCGACGGGTCGGGCCCCGCCTGCCCGCTGCCGCGCACCACCACCACGCGCTCCAGCAGTGGCAACTCTGTCTGGATGAAGTCGAGCCGGTCGAGGAAGGCCTCACTGATAAACAGCGTGCGGGCCTCAACCAGGTTGATGGTCCACGTGAGGAAGTCGCCCTTGTAGGCGGTGTTGATGCTGCTCATCACCGCGCCGGCCTTGAGGATGCCGAACCACACCTGCAGAAACTCCTCGCAGTTGGGCAGCATCACGCTCACCGACTCGCCGCGCTGGGTGCCATTGCCGATGAGCCCGTTGGCAATGCGGTTGGCCCGGGAATTCATGTCGCCGTAGGTCACCCAGGCCCCGTCGCCATAGCGCAGGTACTCGCGGTCGGGGTGGGCCTCGGCCCGCTCCCGCAGCTTGGTGGCGAGCACCCAGGTGGTGGGATCCTCCTCGGCGTACCAGTTGGTCCACTCGGTGGTCATCCGGGCTCGGGCCCTTCGTCGTCCCGGAACTTGCGCCAGTCGGCGGGTCGCTTCTGCTGGAACGCCTTGATGCCCTCGCCGGGCTCCGGTCCGTACACGTGGTTGAGCGCCATCAGTTCCATGCCCGCATTCACCGATCCGTACAGGGCGTCGGTGGCCGTGTTCATGGCGATCTTGGCCAGACGCAGGCCCTCGGGCGATTTGCGCAGGATGTCGTCACACCACTCATCAACGGCGGCGTCGAGCGCGTCGGGCTCGGTCACCAGGTTGACCAGCCCCATCTGCATGGCGTCCTCGGCGCCGTAGTGGCGGGTGAGGAAGACGATCTCGCGGGCCTTCTTCTCTCCCACGACTGCGGGCATCAACTGGCAGCCCCACCACAGCGGTGCGCTGCCGATCTTCGGCCCGGCCTGCCCGAAGCGCCCGGTGGTGTCGGTGATGGTGAGGTCGCTCATGATGTTGAGCTCGTTGCCGCCACCGATGCACCAGCCCCGTACCCGGCAGATGATGGGCGTGCCGTTGTTTCGCATCGACGACGCCAGACGGGGACCGAGGATGTGCCCTTGTCGCTTCTCCTGCATGGTGCGGGTGGGCTCCATGACGTCGCCGCCCACACAGAATGCACGCTCTCCCGCGCCGGTGAAGACGATGACCCCCACGGCCTCATCATCACCGGCGCGCTCGAACGCGTCACACAATTCAAGGATCGTCCTGCCGCGAAAGGCGTTGAGCTTCTCCGGGCGGTTGATGGTGATGGTCACCCGGCCGCCGCCGACCTCGTACAGGATGTCCTCGTAGTCCATACCTAGTCCTTGGGCAGGAACTTGCTGGCGTCGATGCCGTGCTCGGCCATCAACTTGGTGAAGGTCTCCTTCATCTCCTGCGGGTACTCCGGCAGTTCCTCAGTGGCCAGCACGTCGGCAGCCTTGGCGCGGATGCGCGGGCCGAAGTCCCAGTCGTCATCCGCCATCAGGCGCTCGATTTCGGCGGCGGGGAAGTAGAGCATTCCGGGGTCGCGTCCGTGCTGCCCGGCGATTGCGACGATCTCCTCAAAGCGCCCGTCAAGCGGGGCCTGCTCCTGGATGAGGCCCTTCTCGCGAAGCAGCGCCTCGGTCTCGGGCTGGCACATGTACGGCGTGCCCAGCGCGTTGTCGTGGAAGAGCTTGTCGAACTTGAGGCGCGGGCGCTGGCCGCCGGCCTTGGGGTCCTCCAGCGGATAGCCCACCGCGTGACCCCACGTGAACTTGTAGTTGGGGGGCAGGTTGAAGGCCTTCTCCACGCCACCCGGCTTGCGTCCGAATGCGATGAGGATGTTGCCCACGCCCACACCGACGCCCGCGGCGATTGCGTTGGCCACGGCCTGACCGCTCTCAAACCGCAGCAGCGTCTCGGTGCGCTCGGGCGGAAAGCTCATCAGTCGCGGGATGGTCTGGGTCATGGAGAACTCGTAGTTCCACCCGTGGTACTTGGTGGCAGCCCCGGACAGGCTGAGGCTGGAGATGCCATCCACCGCGCGGCCGTACCAGGCATTGATATTGGTGAGCCAGAGAATGAGGTGTGAGGCCTGGTTGATGATCTGCACGTTGAAGCCCGAGACGCACTCCTCAAGCTCCTCCCACAGGTCGCACTCGTCGCGGCGCACCACGATGGCCTCGGTGGCATTGATGTTGCCCTGGCACGACGAGAACCGCGCTGCCTGCAGCATGGTCTCGATCTTCCAGCGCTCAACCTCGCGGCTCTCGTCGAAGTATCGGATGCTTCGGCGGTTGCCGAGCGACTGAAGAATGGGGATGTCGGGGACCTGATCGGCTGACGGCACAGACATGGACATGACCTCCTGAGGGCCGGGGCGCTGGGACGGCATCGAGCGTACAGGCGGGGCATCCGCCGCTTCGTGTCTCATACGGGGGCGATGCCACCACCGCCACCACCCCCGCCGGTCAATCCGTACCCGCCACTGCAGGAGCAGGGAGGGGGCCACGGCGCACGGCTGCCCTACATGCCCGGCGTCGACGGCCTGCGCGCCCTCGCGGTGGCGACGGTGTTCATCTTTCATGCCGGTGCCACGTGGCTGCCCGGGGGATTTCTGGGCGTGGACTTCTTCCTGGTGATCTCGGGCTACCTCATCACCTCGCTACTGGTGGCCGAGCAGCGGTCAGGCGGGCGCATCGATCTGTGGCGCTTCTGGCTGCGCCGCGTGCGCCGCCTCATCCCGGCGCTGCTCCTTGCCATCGCCGGCACGCTCGTGGCCATGCTCATCCTGCACTGGGATGAGGTGTCGCGGCTGAAGGGCGCCACGCTGTCGGCATTTGCCTACGTCACCAACTGGTACTTCATCTTCGCCGACGTGCCCTACGTGGAGAAGTTCGGGCGACCGAATGTGTTCACCCACCTCTGGTCGCTTGCGGTGGAAGAGCAGTTCTATTTGTTCTGGCCGCTCGTGCTCGCCGTCATCCTGATGGTGCTGAAGCTGCGGCCGTGGGCGATTGGCGTACTGGCCGTGGCCGGTGCCGCATTCTCCACCGCATGGGCCTGGCACCTGTACGACCCATACGCCCTGCCATGGCGCATCTACTACGGCACCGACACCCGGGCGGTGGGCCTGTTCGTGGGCATCGTGGGCGCCATCCTGCTGCCGCCGTCACGGCTTCGGCCCATTGCATCTGCCGCCGGGCGGTGGGGCATGGAGATCATCGGGCTCGCCGCGCTGGCCGGGGTGCTGTGGTGCATGTTCAGCATCGACGAGTTCGAGAACCGTCTCTACCAGGGCGGCATGTTGATGCTGGCCATCCCCGCCATCGTGCTCATCATCGTGAGTGCGCATCCCCAGACGTTGCTCGGCAAGTTCTGGGGTCTGCCGGTGCTGGTGTGGATCGGCGCGCGCTCCTACGGCATGTACCTGTGGCACTGGCCGGTGCTCATGCTCACGCGTCCAGAGGACGACGTGTCAATCTCGGGCGCGCCGCTGGTGGCGATTCAGATCATGTTGGTGGTGGGCATCTCGGCGCTTTCGTACCGGTTCGTCGAGCAGCCCATCAGGCGAAATGGCCTCACCGGACTGCGCCGGGCCTTCGCGACGTTCGACGGCAAGTGGCGTGAGCACCCAGCGCAGACCATCGCCGCATGGGTGGGCATGGTGGCCGTGGTGGCCCTGATATCGCTGGTGGTGCTGGTGCCCGAGGCCGTGCCGCTCAAGCCCTGGCTCGCGCGCTAGCAAGGGGGCACCCGGGGGAGAACCCGGCGGGCCGATGTCGGGGGATGCGCCGGGTATCTTTGCGGCCATGACCAACTCTCTCCTTCCCCTCACCCTCACCCGTCGCGTGGGCCTCAGCATCGTCGCGGCTGGTATCGCGGCAATCGGCATCAGCGCCTCAGGCGCCATGGCCGCAGGCACGCAGCAGGCCACGCAGGCCAAATGCTCCCGGTCCAACCCGGGATTCGTGGTGGGCGACTCGGTGGTGGACGCCATCAACTACCTGAGGCCCAAGCCGATCAGCGCCATCGTGGGCGGCGGCAAGGTGGATGGCGCGGTCAACCGACAGTTCGACGCCGGTGCTTCGCTCATCAAGAGTTATCTCGCGGCGAGTCCCAACGCATGTGCCGTGGTGGTTGCGCTCGGAACCAATGGCCCGGTGAGCCCGAGCCAGTGGGCGTCGCTCATGAGTGCGCTCAAGAGCGTGCCTCGCGTGGTGGTGATCAACACCTACACCAAGGACTTCCGTCGAGGGCAGCCCTGGATGAATCAGGTCAACGCCCAGATCGCTGCGCTGCCCGCGAAGTACAGAAATGTGCGCGTCGCCGATTGGGCATCCATGGCCCCGTCGCTCAGCTCCACCGAGTTGCCAGATGGCGTGCACCCCGACACCCCCCGTGCTGCGGACAAGTTCACCAGCACTGTGACGGCGGCGCTGCGGGCCCGCTGATGACATGGCCGCGTGCTATGGCAGTTGCGCTCGGGCTGGCCCTCGCAGCAGCGCCGGTGGCCGTGGCGCAGGTGTTGCCCCCCGCACCTGGATCACCTGTCGCGGCTCCCCTTACGGCCCGGGTGGATGCCAGCACGGTGCGCCTGGTGTCGGGGCGCATGGTGCGTGACCTGCACGTCGTGATTCCCGGTGGAGGCGACGGGATGGCGACCATCAACTGGCAGGCCTATGGGGGATCGCGGTCGGCCGCGCGGCTTGCCCGGATCGCCCACGGGCGTGCTGTGGTGCCCATCCGCGGTGGCGAGCTGCACTTCCGGCGTCGCGTACAGATGGGCGGTGGGTTCGATCGCAGCGGGGGCTTCTGCGAGGCCATCGACCTGACCGCGGTGGGCGCGGTGATGCCCACTACCGACACGTGCCCCGAAGGTGACGGCGTTGCCCGCGAGCAGATCCCGGCGCGCGTGCCCGAGTTCACGATGTACAGCGACTCGGTGGGCGCGGGCCTGCAGGAGGTGTCCGGTGGCACCGCCCGCGCGGCAGGCGACGCCTCGGCGGTGTTCGACCTGAAGGTGTGCCGACGCCTCACGTACCTGCCGTGCCCGCCCAACCCACCGAGCGTCCTCACGGCGGTGCGGTCACAGCCCGGTTCGGTGGGTGACATCGCGGTAGTCGACGTGGGCTACAACGACTGGGCGCAGGTGTACGGCATTGAACCGACCATCACCGCTCTGCGTGCGCGCGGGGTGAAACGCATTGTGTGGGTGACGCTCCGTGAGTCGGAACGGGGCATGGGTTCGATTAACGCGATGATCCGGGCAGCCGCGAGGCGCCACCCGTTTGTGCAGATCGCCGACTGGAATGCCGCCAGTGCGGGGCTCGGTGGGTTTGCCGCAGATGGCGTGCACCTGTCGGGTGGGTCGGCCGTGAACGCGCTCGCCGACTTCGTGCGCCACGAGGTGCAGAAGGCCGTGCTGGTGCTGCAGGGGTCCTGACCCGGGCCTACCTGCCATTATTTCCTTCATCGAAGATTCGGCTCGCGCCGGGAAAGGACCGTCCTCATGAAGATCACAACGGGCCGCATCGCCCTCGCCGCCGCCCTCGCCGCCGGAATCCCGCTCGTTGCGGCTGGCTGTGGCGATAGCACCCCGGCCGCCTCGGCCACCACCACCGAGGTGGTGACGGAGACAACCGCGCCGGCCCCCGCTGCCACCACTGCGGCCGCCACACCCGCCGCCGCGTCGGCCCTGCCTGCCGCGCCTTCAGGTGCCAAGCAGCTGGCATCGCGCCAGAAGAATGGCGCCACCTATTACCACTACTCGATCAGCGGCCAGACCCCGCAGCAGATCGTCAACGGCTACCAGACGGAGCTGAAGTCGAGCGGCTTCACCGTGAAGAGCACGGGTGGTGGCGGCGGCGGTTGGGGCGCCTACGGCGGCTCGGAGGCCGGCATCAGTGCCGACAACAACTCTGAGTGGATTGACGTTGAGGCCGGTGGCCAGAAGAGTGGCCCCACCTACTGGGAGGTCTGTGTCGGCCCGAGCAATCAGTCGGTGAACGACTGCCAGGACGTCGAGGACAGCAGCAGTAACCAGAGCTGACGTCCGCTTCCGTGCCATGGGCACGGATTGTCAGGTCGTCGTCCTCGGGGGCGGGGACGACGACCTGGCCGCGGCCGAGGCGGAGGTTCGCCGCCTCGAACGCCTCTGGACACGCTTTGACGACGCGAGCGAGCTCTCGGGGCTGAACGCCCACGCGGGGCGCGCGATGCCAGCTGGCCCTGAGACCCGCATGCTGGCGCGTCGCATGCTGCGCGCAGAGCATCTGACCGGCGGCCGGTTCGACCCGCTCATGGGCCGCGACATCGTCGCGATGGGGTACGACCGTGATCACGGTGTGCTACCTGCGCCCACCGGCCCCACCGCCACGGTGGCCATGACGCCCGCGGTGCGACCCCGGGGCGCACACCTTCGCCTTGATGAGAGGTCGGGCCTCATCACCGTGCCGGCTGGCCGCGCACTCGATCCGGGCGGCATCGGCAAGGGGCTTGCCGCCGACATCGTCACCGCGGGTCTCATCCGTCGCGGTGTCACGGGGGCACTGGTGAATCTGGGGGGTGACCTTCGGTGCCGTGGGGCATCGCCGGATGGCGGCTGGCGTATCGGCATTGATGATCCCCGTGATGGCGATGCCCCCTCGGTGGCTCAGGTGCTCATCACCCGGGGCGCCGTGTGCACCAGCGGCGTGCAAAAGCGGCGCTGGGTACGGGCCGATGGATCGGTGGCGCACCATCTGCTGGACCCCGATACCGG
>JBAXJA010000088.1:0-7095 GCA_037138115.1 Thermoleophilia bacterium
ACGGTGGCGACGCGATCGAGCAGTGCCCGCTGGATGCTCACGTTCGACCCGCATCCGGCAACCAGCACCCTGCGTGATCCCCGGCGCTCGGCCACCTCGACGCACCGCGACACGACCACCTCATCCTGCGAGACCGTGAACACGCCCTCGTAGTCGTTGTCGCGGTGCTCGGCTTCCCAGTACGCCCGACGGGCCTCCTGGGTCATTCCATCGTCACCGGGTATTGGCCATTTGCGCATGGGCCGCAGCATACGAGCCGTGCGAGGTCAGTCGAGTGGAGGGGCCGGACGGGCTCTGCTGCGCATCCCCGGATGGAAGCCGTGGATGCCCGAGGCACCACTGCCATCCGTATACCTCTTTACAACTGTGTCGTTGTGCAGTATGTTCGGTGCGTAAATGCCGAAGGAGGAAACCATGGCCGTGCCGCACCCCATTCCCGACCCGCTCGCAGAGCTCATCGCTGAGCGGTTCCGCGTGCTCGCCGAGCCGATGCGCATCCGCATCCTCGATCACCTGCGCGACGGGCCAATGGCCGTGGGCGCCCTGGCATCAGCTATCGGCACCTCCCAGCAGAACGTGTCGAAGCACCTCTCGCTGCTCTATGGCGCCGGCATCGTGGGCCGGGAGCGTGCTGGCAACGCGGTGATCTACTCGATCGCCGACCAGACGGTGTTTGACCTCTGCGAGCACGTATGCGGGGGAATCCAGGGACGGCTCCGAGAGCTGTCCGCACTGATGGGCGAGGAGGTCCACTGATGAACAAGACACCCGGTTGGCCCCTTGAGCGCATGCTCTTCCTCATGGCTGGGACGGTGACGCTCATCAGCGTCCTGCTGGCGGTGCTCGTCACACCCTGGTTCCTCATCCTCACCGCGTTTGTCGGACTCTCGCAGTGGATGTTCGTGGCGGTCGGTGACTGCCCAAGTTCGCTGGTGCTCCGCAGGCTCGGGTTCAAGTCGGTCACACGATGACCGGCCCGCGCCCGGATCTTGGCCCCATTGGACGCCTCGGCCGCTGGTCGGCCACGCACGTCAAGTGGGTCGTGGGGGCATGGGTCATCCTCGCGCTCGGCCTCGGGTTTCTCGCTCCCCGTGTTGAAACAAGCCTGTCCGGGGCCGGGTGGGAGGACACCGGCTCGCAGTCGGTGGCCGCCCGACAGCTCATTCAGGACAACTTCGGCGGCAACTCATCGAATGCGCTCATGGTGGTGGTGCACTCGCCCGACGGGACCTTGGCATCGCCTGCGTTCAGGGCAACGGTCCGAAAGGCGTCGGCCACGCTCGCGGCTGATGGTGCGGTCTCGAAGGTGGTGCAGCCGATTCCAGGCCAGACCATCAGCCGCGACGGCCACACCGCAATCATCATGGGCGGCGCGGCGGGTAACGCCACCGAGATGGTGCGCGCAGCGGATCGCCTGAAGGCGCCGCTCGCAGCCGACGCCGCGGCTGGCACAACGGTGAACCTCACCGGTGCGTCGGGCATGTGGTCCGACTTCAACGAGGCCAACCGCTCGGCGATGATGAAGAGCGAGCTCTTCTCGTGGCCGGTCACCCTCATCATCCTGGTGCTGGCGTTTGGTGCATTCGTCGCCGCGGGCCTTCCGTTGCTGCTCACCATCCTCGGGCTGGTGGCCACCGCCGGGGGGCTCTACCTCACCACCCTGCTCTTTGACGTCTCCATCTGGGCCATGAACTTCGCGCTCATGTTCGCTCTGGCGCTTGGTATCGATTACGCGCTGTTCATCGTGGTGCGATTCCGCGGCGCGCTGTTCGGGTCGAAGGAGGATCCGGTTCAGGCCGTGGGCGAAACCATGGACACCGCAGGCAAGGCGGTGCTGTTCTCGGGCATCACCGTGCTCATCTCGCTGTCGGCGGTGATGATCGTGCCGAGCCCGGCGTTCCGCTCCATGGCGCTTGGAATCATGATGTCGGTGGTCTTCATCCTGCTGGCCACCCTCACCCTGCTGCCGGCCGTCCTGGGCAAGCTGGGCCCGAAGGTGGACAAGGGCGCACTTCCCTGGGCACACAACAGCGATCACCGGTCCAAGCGGTTTGAGGCCTGGGGAAAGAAGCTGTGGAGCAAGCCTCTGCTCTATGGGCTTCCGGCGCTGGTGGTGCTGCTGATACTGGCCATCCCCGTGTTCGGGCTGAAGACCGGAATGCCATCCATCACGGTCGTGCCGCAGGGGGATTCCTCGCGCCAGGGCTACGAGCTGGTCACCCAGGCGTTTGGCCCCGGGGCACCCGGGACCCTGCAGATCGTTGGCCCGGCTGGCGATATGGCACAGGTTCGGACTATTGCGGCGGCAGATGCGGGCATTGCGGCCGCAATGCCACCCCAGCCAGGGGCAGGTGGTCTCGCAATGGTTCAGGCAGTACCGACAACGGGGCCCTCAACCCCCGAGACGGGCGACACCATCGCCCGCCTTCGAGCCGGCCTGCCCGCTGGGGTGATGATCGGAGGAGCAGCGGCCGAGCAGTACGACCTGTCGTCCGCGCTCAGCACCTACACGCCGATCGTGATCGGCATCGTGCTGCTCCTCGGCTTCATCCTGCTGATCGTCGCCTTCCAGGCACCGGTCGTGGCGCTTATCGGGGTACTCACCAACCTGCTGGCGGTGGGCGCCGCGTTTGGAGTGGCCCGGCTCATCTTCCAGGATGGCTGGCTCGCGGGCGGGCTCGGATTTGAGAGCCAGGGGTTTCTCGATGCCTGGGGGCCCGTGTTCTTCTTCGCCATGATCTTCGCCATCTCAATGGACTACACGGTGTTCCTGCTGTCGTCAGCACGTGAGCACTGGGATCAGTCCCACGACCCCAAGGACGCCATGGTGGGCGGCATGGCCCATTCGGGCCGGGTCATTCTTGCCGCGGCCGCGGTGATGGTGGCGGTGTTCTTCACCTTCGCCCTCTCCGGTCCGCTTCCGCCAAAGGAGATGGGAATCATCCTCGGCGTGGCCGTACTGCTGGATGCCTTCCTTGTGAGGCTGCTGCTGGTGCCGGTGCTGCTGCGTCTGGTGGGCAAGTGGGCGTGGTGGACGCCCACCTGGATGAGCAAGATATTGCCCGAGGTGAAGTTTGGGCACTGACCTGATGGCGCTCCATCGCACCCGAGGCAGACCCGACGGGCGAGCACCGGGATGAGCAGCACACCCATCTGTCGCGCCTGACCCGGCGCGACAGATGGGTCGCCGTCTCTAGGCAGGCGGCCTCGGCATGACCGTGGCAAGCCAGTCGTACACGCGCTCATTGCGCACCTGCAGGCCCATGGGCTCGCAGTGCCAGTTGGTGCCCTCCGATGCCGGAAATGGCACCAGCACCTTCTCCTTCATGGGCAGCAGGTCGAACAACGCCTGTGACTGCCCCGGCCAGAACTGCTCGTCGTCAGGTGAGGTGATGAGTGCCGGGCACGTGATCTGGCTGGCCACGCTCTTCACATCCCAGCTGCTCTGCTCGTGAAGTACCGCCGCCATTGAGTCGGTGCGGTACGGCTCCATGCGCTTGGCCACCATGGCCGCAAGCCCCGGGTTGGCGCTGGTCGCCTGGTTGAAGAACGTGTCGAAGGTGGCGTCGTCACCCGACTCAAACAGGCCCCACAACTGCGGCGGCAGCTTCGCCTTCCACGTGGACATCACATCGACAACGCCCGGGTCGATGATGATGGCCGCAAGCCGGTGCTCGAATGCCGCAGCGCGCGGCACCCAGTACCCGGCCTGACTCACGCCGGAGAGCGCAATGGCATCGGCCTGCACGTCACCCCGGGCAAGCGCCCAATCGACCACCGGTGTGGCCACGGCCTCCCAGTCGCCGCGAAATGGCATGTGCTGCTCGTACAGGGCGTACCCCTGTCCTGGGCCGTCGTAGATCAGCACGTGGTACCCGCGCTCCAGGGCGTCCATGCCACCCATCGAGAGCATGTCGCTCACGGTGCCGTCACTGCCATTGGTGAGGATCACCAGCGGGCGCACACCCTCGCCGCCCGACATGAAGTACCCGTGCAGGTGGGTCTTCTCGTATGGGATCTTCACCTTCTCAACCGGAGTGGGCCACAGACGGAAGGCATGGTCGATGGCCTCGCGGTGGTGGCGCCAGGTGGAAAGGCCCCGCGAGGGGTCCTTCGTACCCAACACGTAGAAGAAGCCGGTGCCCATGTAGGTGGCCGCGCGCAGGTACCGGTAGCGCGCAGTCACCGGGTCGCCTTCGCGCTCCGCGTGGTGGGCCTCCTTCAGCAGGCGGTCCCCCACCGCAACCCACTCGTCAAACCACGAGTCGGGGTCGCCATCGGTGATGCGTGCCGCAGTTGAGGTGACCTCGCCGGCCTCGGCCAGACGATAGGCAACCGCTCCAATCGCACAGCGTGTGGCGAACTCGTAGCCCTCATCCTTGAAGAACATGTGGTCGGACATGCGTCCAGTTTAGGGCGGCGCAGAACCCCACCGTCCCGAAAACACCCCCCCTGCGTCTCGCGGTTGCAGGGGGGGTTTGTCTCAGGCGGTGAGTTGCGTTGCAGCCTCGGTCGTCAGGCCCCGGCGCTCAAACATGTTGGCGAGCAGTGGCAGACCGGCCCCGATGGAGATGGCAATGGGCAGAATGATGGCGCTGAGTACAACGGTCTCGGTGAGCAGCATTTCGACCTCCCGTGGATTGCTGACGTCTCCACCATGACCCCCCGCGAGGGGGCACCCGGCGGGGATCGCCCTCGGGGTCACCCCACGGTTGGTAAAGGATTGTCCAGAAGCCCCGGTGCGCGACGGGCACGCGCTGGCGTTGATCGCGCATGATCATCTGTGCGGTTCAGCAGACCAGTGCACGGTGATGATGCGAGGAGCGACATGGACGTACGACGGCTTGGCGACGGCACACCCGTGGGCGAGATCGCCCTGGGCGCAATGGCGTTCTCCAACTTCTATGCCGGTGGTGACGATGAGGCCGGCGTGGCCGCGATCCAGCGCGCGCTCGATGCCGACATCACCCTCATCGACACCGCCGAGGTGTACGGCATGGGGCACAGCGAGAAGATGGTGGGCACGGCAGTGCGTGATCGGCGCGACGAGGCCGTGATCGCCACCAAGTCGATCCAGGGCCACCCCGACTACCTGCGCCAGGCGATTGACCGCAGCCTCATGCATCTGGGCCTCGATTACGTTGACCTGTACTACCTGCACCGGGTCGATCTGGACGTGCCCATCGAGGAGTCGGCGGGGGCGATGGCCGATCTCATCGCCGCGGGCAAGGTGCGCGCGTACGGGCTGTCGGAGGCCGCGGCCGACAACATCCGCAAGGCGCATGCCGTGCACCCGGTGGCCGCGTTGCAAACCGAGTACTCGCTGCTGGAACGCGCCCCCGAGGTGGATCTGCTGCCGGTCACCCGCGAACTCGGCATCACCTTCGTGGCGTACAGCCCGTTGTCACGCGGTCTGCTCACGGGCACCATCCGCACCGGGAGCGACCTGGACGAAACTGACTGGCGCCGCGATGTTCCGAGGTTTCAGGGTGAAAACCTCGCGCACAACGTTGCGCTGCTGGCACCGCTCGAGGAGATGGCCACCCGCATGTCCACCACCTCCGCAGCCGTGGCGATCGCGTGGCTGCTCAGCCGAGGTGACGACATCATCCCCCTGGTCGGAATGGGGAGGCCGAGCAGTGTCGAGCGCGCCCTTGAGGCGCGTGATGTCTACCTCACCCCAGATGACGTGGCGGTGCTCGATGCGGCGTTCCCCATCGGTGCGGCTGCCGGCACGCGCTACCCCGAGGAGATGATGTCGCGCGTGCACGTGTAAGGCGATTCGGCCCCACAGCCATATCCGGCTGGGGGGGCGCGTAAACCCGCGGCGCATGCGCCCAGGGCAGTCCCGTCTATGCTCGCTCAGCCATACCTTCTCGTGCGTTCACGCCGGGCGGGCGAACCTCCACCCTAGGAACACACTTGAACCTCCCTACTCGCCGTCTTGCCGGTGCCGCGGCCGTCCTCGGCCTTGCAGCACTCGCCCTGGCGCCTGTTGCCCAAGGCGCTCCCGCGACGGGCGCCGCTTCCACGGCCAGCACGCCGACGACCAGAGCCCTCGCCCTGATGCCCCTCAAGATCAAGGCAGGCCTCGACATCCGCATGTCGTACCGGCGCTACGCGCTCTGTGCGGCGAGCAACATCACCCCCAGCCAGAAGTCGACCTACATCAATGGCAGGAAGTACCAGGTGGGCACAGGGTTCTGTCCGATCGTGAAGGGCTGGACGATCTACAACGAGACCCTTCAGGGCACGAGTCCGACCGTGAAGGGCCCCTCCACCATCTGGTCGAGCTTCGGGGAACCGGCCACGTTCCCTCAGTACAGCCCTGACACCGGTTGGACCGTCGCTGCCGGGACGGGTCGCACATTGGTTGTGGGCACTGCCCCCAACACGGGCATGGCGAACTTCTGGGGATTCCCCTGCGTCGTAACAACGCCGGTGACCGTCGGTGGAATCAGCTACCCGATGGCGATGTGTGCGGGTCCGCTCATGGAGAACATCAACAACGGCCCGGTATCCGCCGGTGCGACCATGGTCACAGACGCCCCTGAATCCGCGACCATCCCGGTCGGCGGCGTCAAGCTGAGCACCGGGTCGCTCGCCGGGATGGAGTCCTTCTTCCTGAACCCGTTCCCGCCTTCCTGAACCGGTTCACGACCGGCCTCGGCGCCCTAGGCGGCGCCGAGGCCTCCGGGTAGCAACCCCACCTCGAGAGGCCAACGATCACCTTCGGCTTCCCCCCTCAGCAGCCGGTGCTTGTCACCGTGCTGTTGGGGCAGGTGGTGTTGTTCCCCCATCTCCTTCCACGCCTTGGGTTCATGCAAGGCTCGAAGGCCCCGGGAATGGCTTGGGGGTACGCAAAGGGTGCGACGCTCAATTGGCGAGCGGGGGGGGCTCACAACGCGCTGGGAGAACGGTGGCGCCGCGACTGGGTTCTACGAACACCCCGCTCTCACGTTGGGTCGCACCGCAGCCATGCAACGAGATCCGGCACGGCTCCGCATAAGATGACCGCGTGGGCGCGTAGCTCAGCTGGTTAGA
This sequence comes from Thermoleophilia bacterium, assembly GCA_037138115.1. Lineage (GTDB taxonomy): Bacteria > Actinomycetota > Thermoleophilia > Miltoncostaeales > Miltoncostaeaceae > SYFI01. The sequence goes on from JBAXJA010000088.1 coordinate 7,045, forward strand.
GCAGGGGACTCATAATCCCTCGGTCGCAGGTTCGAGTCCTGCCGCGCCCAT
>JBAXJA010000089.1:0-7085 GCA_037138115.1 Thermoleophilia bacterium
GTAGGAGTCGGGGTGGGTGTAGGGGTCGGTGTGGGTGTTGGCGAGGGAGCCGGGGTGGTGCCGGCCCCATACGGGATGGCCTCACGCCTGATGAGCGACGTCAACAAGCCCATCTTCGCCGGGTTCACGGTGTTCCAGTCGTCCTGCAGCACCCCGCCGGTGTCGCCCGAGTTGGGGTTCCAGGCCCAGAAGGTCCAGCTCATGCCGGTGCGGCCCATGTAGTCGGAGAACTGGCGGATCCAGCGTCCCTCGGTGGTGTCGGTGCCCACGTTCTTTGCGCCGAACTCACCCACCAGAATGGGGGCAGTACCCGCATCGCGGATGTATCCGAAGCCCTTGGTCCAGCGATCGGCGAGGATCGTGGTCATGTCGGGCGACGAGAACCACGGCTGCGCAAACACGCCGGGTCCGTACTCGTGCGGTGAGTACACGAGGTGGTTGGTCACCGGCAGGCGAACGGGGTTCTGGCGAACGCCCTCCAGGTTTCCGCCCCACCAGTTGCGGTCAAGGTTCTGGCCACCTGCCACCGGGCCCTCAATGCCCTCCACGACAACCAGCCAGTTGGGTGCCTTGGCCTGCACGGCTGCACCGGCCCGCTCAGCGGCGCGGCGCCAGTCGTTGGCCTGCCCGGTACCCCAGGTGGCCTCACCGTGCGGCTCGTTCTTCAGGTCTGCGCCCAGCACGGTGGGGTTGCCTGCGTAGCGCGTGGCAAGGGCGCCCCACTGGTTCACCCAGTCATCTTCGGTGAACCCCCCGGTGCCGTACCAGAGCGGCGACATGAAGCCGTCGTCTGCGCCCGAGTGGTTATCGAGGATCACCCCGAGCCCCTGGCGCCCGGCCTCGGCGATGATCTCATCCATCACCTGCTGCGGGGTCTTGCCCTGGAGGGCCGCGTTATGCCCGTTGGCGTAGTCGATGCCCGACGTTGTGGTGCTCTTGAGCGCCTGCAGCGAGAACGGCAGGCGGATGACGTTGAACCCCTGCGCCTTGATCTGGGCCAGCATGTCGCGGTAGTCGCGGGTCCACAGGCCGTGGGGCGCATGGTTGGCGGTTTCAAAGCCAAACCAGTTGACGCCCTGCAGCACCACCTCGTGGTTCGCTTGATCAACGATCTGGCCACCGCTGGTGTGCAGGGGTCCCTGCACGCCGACGGCCGACCCTGCAACGATCAGTGCGCCTGCACTGGCAATGGCAACGAGTGCACGACGGGGTGTGCGGGCAATGGGCATGTGGGGCTCCTTCTCGGGGTCGCCATGTGTGGCGATGACCCGGAAAGGCTCTCAACGGGGCATGAGCAATCTGTGAGGCGATGGAGCCACGGACCGGCGCAGGTTCTGTCCCGACCACGAGTGTTGTGCCGGAACATCAGGAAAGAGCCCGGATCCATTCGCCCCGTGAATCCCCTGCTCGCCACCCGTCTACTCGTCGCGTCTGCAGTCGTGATGGTGGCGCTCATGCTCTGGGCCCGGCGCCACGCGCCATCCGGCGGCCGGTTCAAAGACTCCAACTGGCGAAACGTCCACAGGGCATTCGTGGCCAGCGCTCATGCGGGCACGACCTCCGGCAGGTGAGCATCGACCCCTCGGCTGCTGGAGACCCGATGGCGGTGCTGCCGGTTTCGGCAGCACCGCCAGATCAGGACCGCGCTAGCTGCACGTGACACCCGAGTTGCCGGCGTACGTGCCAGCGAGTGCGGGCGCCTTCCGGGGGACGAGCATCACCACGCGCACCACATCGGTGTCAGCGGGTGTGCTGGTTGGACCAGCGCCGTCATCCACGCGGAACCACAGACGCCCATTCCTCCACAGCCCACCCCACTTCGGCACCCTCACGAGTGCCGGATACGCCGCCTTCAGTTCGCCGTATGTCGAGCACGGCCCGATCCCCGCGGCGGTGCGGTAGGACTGGTTACCGGTGACGATGGCGTCGGCCTTCGCGCCACCAGCCCGTGGGAAGTACACCTCGGTCGTCGTCGAGCTGAAGTTGAGCCGAACGGTTCCACCCTCAAGCCGGTCCACCTGCGCCCGACCGAAGGCGCCCCGGTACGCCGACTGCGCCAGTCCAGTTCCCTTCCCGGCGATGGAGGACTGGTTGATGAGCGTGGATCCCGCGCCAAGTGCCGCTCCGCCTGCGATGAGCAGGGCGCCAGCGGCGGCGATCGGGATAGTTGCCTTCATGGCTTCATCTCCTTTGAATCGAGATGGGAGAGAAAAGGTTACCGCTGCCCGTCCCTCGCTGGGGGTAACCTCGTCGCGACACCATGGACATCGTCACGCTCATCATCATCGCGCTGGCCATCGCACTCGACCCCCTCCCGCTCGTGCCATTCATCCTGCTGCTCACCTCCAAGCGGGGCGTTCGCAAGGGCGCGGCGTTTCTTGTCGGCTGGCTGGTGTCGCTCTCGGCCATCGTGGTGCTCACCATCGTGGCCACGGGCAACACGCCGCCAGAGCATGGTTCAGCGCCCGCCTGGGTGGCCTTGATGGCCAAGCTGCTCATCGGTTTGGTGCTGCTGATCATTGGCCTGCGCAAATGGCGCACCATGGCGCGGCCGAAGAAGCCCAAGGCGCAACCCAAGTGGCAGCAGGGGATCGACGAAATGTCGCTCTGGTTTGCCGCGGCCCTCGCGCCCATCACTCAGCCGTGGGGCCTCATCGCTGCCGGCGTCACGACCGTGCTCGAGGTACAGGTGGGATCGGCGTCGAGCGTGCTGGCGCTCGTCATGTTCGTGCTTGTGGCCAGCTCCAGTTACATCGCGCTGGAGGTGGGTGCCGCAGTGCGTCCAGAGCGCGCACAGCGTGTGGCCGCGGCAATGCGGGCGTGGATCGAATCGCACACGGACCGCGCGATCGCATTCGGCGGAACTGCAATCGGTGCCTTTCTCGTGGCGTCGAGCGCCTACCAGCTGCTTACCTAGCCCCCTGGGCGATCCCGCCCGCTCTGGGCTTGCCTACGCGGCGCACCCGGGGGGGTACGGGGCGGGTGCCGGCGGCACTGTGTGTGCCTTGATGGCCTCGATGCGCGTGACGAACCCGCCGGTGGGCTCCACCTTCGCGTAGCGGTCGTACACCGGCTGGACGGCCTCGCGCAAGGCGGCGAGCTGCGGCTTCGTGGCGGTGCCGAAGAAGAAGAACCCGTCGCCGGCTTTGCAGAGATCGGCCAGCAGGGTGCTGGCCGGGTCGGTGAGGATGTCCAGCGAGTCGGCGGCCAGGCCGCCGGCAGCCTGCGTGATAACGGCGCGATCGGCGGCGGGGATGGCGTTCCACGCGGTATTACGCACCACCAGGACGGCCGGAAATGGCCACAGATTCACATTGCCGCCCATACATGTGAGCACCTCGTAGAACTTCTGCGTGTACACGAGCCCCACGTTGGCCTCGATGGCACTGAGGCTGCCGTTCTCAACCGCATGGGACACCTTGCTGAGGGGCATGGCGGTGGGAATGGCCCCGAGGGCCGTGATGGACTGCGCGAGCAGGTCGGACTGCACCGAGCGCATGTGCACGCCCACGAAGTCTGCCGGCTCAACCAGGCAGCCATCCGCGGCCGCGGGCTTGCGCAGGCCACCCTCGTGGATGGCCAGGCCGGTGAGCCCCAGTGCCTGCGTGCCCTTCAGCATCTCCGTTGCCAGCGGGCCGGTGATCACGTTGCGCTCGATGGCGTAGTTGGTGATGAGGAGTGGCATCTGCAGTGCCTCGAACGACTGCACTCCAGCGCCCTGCCACACGGGTGCTGATACCGAGCCGCCATCAATGGCACCGGAGCGGATCGCGCCCAGAAGGGCCAGGTCGTCGCCCCCTCCGTATGCGGCCGTGAGTGACACACCCACCCTCCCATGCGACAGCGCCGTGACCTTGCGCGCGAAGGCCGCGAGGGCCAGACCGTATGGATGCTGGACCGTGGTGACGAACCCCAGCCGCAGGTTGGTGCGACTGCCGACGGTGCCGGTGGAGTCCTGCATCACCGGAGTGGTGGCCGGGGCAGTGGCCCCGGTGCCGGACGACCCGCAGCCGGTCATCAGCACTGCGGCGCCCAGTACGGCGGCGCAGGCGGAGAGCACGGCGGTGATGCGGGGGTGTGGGCTCATGGCCGTGCCCACGCTACCGAAGCCGCGAGGGGATGGGCTCACCGGTACGCTTGTCGGGTGCGCGCTCCACCCCTCTTCCGTCGCAGCACGGTTGCCGCAGCGCTGGCCGGCCTCGCCGTGCTCTCGGCGGGCTGCGGTGACGACTCGTCGGCGCTCACCGGATCGGTGCGGGTGGCGGGGTCAACCACACTTCTGCCCCTTATCGGGCGGGCGACTGAGGCATTCGCCGCCGAGAATCTTCTGGCACCGGTCAACGTACGCATGACCGGTACGACTGATGGCATCACCCTGCTGTGTGACCACCTTGCCGATATCGCGGGTGCCAGCCGCCCCATTACCGTGCGGGAGCTCCGTGGATGTGCAACGGCCGGAGTACACCCCACACAGGTGACGGTGACGCGCGACGCCGTGGTGCTGTTTACCGATACCAGGGGGCACGCTCCCGCATGCCTCGCTCTTGGCGACCTGTACCAGCGCTTCGCATCAGGTATGGCCGGTACGCAGCCGCCCGTTGTGGTTCCCGATGCATCATCCGGCACCCGGACGATGTTCCTGGACAAGGTGGTGGCCCCACTGGCCACCCGGGCGGGCGTGGATCCGGCCATTCGCCGCGATGCCCATGTGGCGAGCAGCGACCAGCAGATGCTTGCCGAGGTGTTGCGGGTGCCAGAGGCCATCGGGCTGGCCGGGTGGCAGACCGTGCGGCCGTGGCTCGACAAGGTGCGCGTGATCGCGGTAAACGCCGGGGATGGCTGCGTGGCACCCAGTGCATCTTCAATCGCGAGCGGCACCTACCCGCTGAGCCGCGACCTGCTGGTGTATGCCAATCCCGATGCGGGCGTGAGCAGTGACACTGTGGTGGCCTACATGGACCTGCTCACCTCACCAGACTTCCTGACCACCGCCGACACCGGCCTGTCGGCAGACGATCTGGCGGCGACTGAGCATGCATGGGCCACTCGCGCACCGGCGGAGGCCGCCTCGTGATGGGCCTGCTCACATCCCTCCCCGCCTGGGAGGTGATCCTGTTCTCGGTGGTGCTGGTGGCCCTGGTGAGCGTGGGTACCGCACTGCTCATCCGGCGGTTCATGGCTCCTGGCCCACGCGAACGCGCCGGCCTGACTGCCGCTGCGTACATGACTGCATTCGGCAGCCTGTTTGCCATCCTCACCGGCTTCCTCATCAGCTCCGAATACGCCACGCTGCAGGAGGCACAGCACTCGGTGGGGGCCGAGGTGAGCGCTGCCAGCCAACTGGCGTACGCCACCGGAGTGCTGCCCCCGGCCGATGCCCAGCGGCTGCAGGAGAACCTCACCGCCTATCTCGATGCCCTGCGCAGCGGTGAGTGGCCGGCACTGGCGGCCGGTGCGGCTGATCGCTCGACAGCCGTTCCCGCCATGCGCACCCTGCAGCAGGCGGTGTTTGAGGTGGCCAATCGGCCGTACGTGCCCAACGCCGCATCGGGCACGTTGCAGGACGCCGTCAACGAACTCACGTCCAATCGCCGGCAGCGCGTGGTCATCAGTACGGGTGGGCTCCCCCTGCCACTCTTCGCGCTCTCAGTGATTGCCGGGCTCGCGCTCATCGTCAACTCGCTACTGGTGGCGGCCAGACAGGGCACCCGGTACTCGTGGGTGGCGCTCGGGATCATGTTGGCGGTCGCGCTCGACCTGGGCGCGATCCTCACCATCAGTGCGCCGTTCAACGGGGGCTTCGTGGTGAGTACCGACCCCATCAGTGGGCTCATCACCGAACTGCAGAAGGGTGAGTACCTGCCGTGGGTGACCACGCGATGACCGGTGTGCGGTTGCTGCTGGCCGCGTGCGTCATGGCACTCGCAGGCATGGTGCTCATGGCCACGGGCTGTGGCGACGCACCTGCCCCGTCGACCGCCGTGGCGGCAGATCCGTCGTGCGCCCAGGCCCCCGACGCGTGCGTCACCGTCGGAATTGGTGAGTCCCTCTATCTGGGCACGCTGCTATTCCCATCTGACGATGGTGGGGTGGTGACTGCCCGGTCTGTCCAGCTGGCCGTGGATTATCTGGATGGGCGCTTTGATGGCCACCCGGGAACGCTGCGGGGGCACGCAGTTGCGGTAATCCCCGAGGCCGAGAACTGCACGCCCGACAGCGGCCGCGCCGGTGCCCGCCGACTGCTGGCTGCTGCCCCTGTTCTGGGTGTGATTGGGACCACGTGCTCGGCCGCCGCGTACCGGGCGGCCGCCGAGGTGCTCAGCCGCCACCGCGTGCTGCTCATCTCGCCCACCACCACATCCCCCCTGCTCACCTCACCGCAGGGGCATGACCGCTACTTCTTCCGGACGGTGTTCAACGACCTCATCCAGGCAGCAGCAGTTGCTGAGTTTGTGGGACAGCGCCTGCATGCGCGCAGCGCCGCCACGGTGTCGGTGAACGATGCCTACTCCCGGCCGCTCGCCGTGCAGTTTGCAGACGGGTTTGGTGGTGAGGGTGGCCGTGCGGTGGCCGCTCTCACGGTGACCGATCCGCTGGGTTCCGGGCGGGCGGCGCAGGTGGCGTCCCGCTTGGCGAAATCCGCGCCCGGGGCCATCTTCCTGCCGCTCATGGATCCGGCCTGCGGCACGATGGTGCGGGCCATCCGGGCCGAGCCGGCGCTTGCATCCACACCCGTTGTGGTGTCGGAGGCCTGCATGAGTGCCACGTTCCTGCGCCGCATGGGCTCTGTCGCGAACGGCATCTACGCGTCGGGGCCCGACCCAACTGGCGCGGGAAGCAGCAGCTTTGCCGCGGCGCAGTTTCTCCCGGCCTACCGCCGCCAGTTCGGGTCGGCCCCGGCGACGGTCTTCGCCTTCGCGGCATTTGATGCAACCAATCTGATGGTCGAAGCCATTCGCCGTACCGCGGTGCAGTTGCCGGGAGGCGCCCTTGTGGTCAACCGTGAAGCCCTGCGGGCGTCAATCATTGACGTCGCCGGCTACAACGGCCTGTCGGGCATCCTCACCTGCCTGCCGGCGGGCGAC